>JAOACC010000087.1 GCA_026418035.1 bacterium | reverse complement strand
AGATGTGTATAAGAGACAGCTTTAGTAGTCAAAGATGGGCAAGAATATTAGAAGGTTTAGCAATGGTTATAAGACCAGTTCCATATTATATAGTATCCTTAGGATTACTAATCATATTTGCATTTTTGTTTCCTATCTTTCCAGTAGGAGGAGGATTATCTGTAGGGAGAGAGCTACATCTCACTCTAGATCTTTTAATAGACATATTAAGACATGCATTCTTACCTGCACTTTCTTTAGTTTTACTTGGTAGTAGTATATGGTTCATGACTATGCGACTTTTAATTTCAAACATAATTAGAGAAGACTATGTGTTATACGCGCAAGTAGGAGGTATATCTGACAGGGAAATCGTATTCCGATATACAATAAGGAATGCCTTATTACCACAGATTACAGGATTAGCTTTATCTTTAGGGCAAATTTTTGGTGGTGCGCTTATTACAGAACAGGTATTTGCCTATCCGGGGGTAGGAACTCTCCTGTATTATAGTGTAAGTAGAGGGGATTATAATCTTCTAATGGGAATCACCCTATTCTCCATAATAGGTATAGCTACTGGAGTTTTAATAATAGACCTTATCTATCCATTATTCGATCCAAGAATTAGGTACAGATAGGAGGGATGTATGTTTTCAGCCATAAAAGACCTACTAAAGTATGATAAGAGATTTACATTTGGATTTTCAGTTATGTCATTAATGGTATTTCTTGCAATCCTGTCATTTTTCTCCCCATATGATCCAAAGGTCTGGCATGTAGCCCCTAGAGATATGCCACCTTCTTTGAAACACCTACTCGGGACCACATCAACGGGGCAAGATGTATTTTGGCTAGCAACATATGCTATAAGAAACTCTCTACTATTATCAGTTATAGCTGTTATCATCTCTAGAGTTATAGCCATATTCCTAGGACTGCTTACAGGATATAAAGGAGGCTTCTTAGATAGATTTTTAATGACAATAAATGATAGTTTTGTTATCTTACCCCTATTACCTATACTTATACTAATTGCATCGGTAATAAAAGGGGCATTAAATATAAATAATCTAGGGATCCTTCTTGGAATATTTGGTTGGGCTTGGGATGCTAGAGTTCTCAGGTCTCAGATCTTAAGCCTTAGAGAACGAGAATTTACGTATACCGCAAAACTCTCAGGTATGAAGACTTTAAGTATTATTGTAAAAGAATATCTTCCGTTTATTATCCCTCTAATTATGGCTACCGCCATGAATAATATGCTATGGGTCATAGGAATGGAGGTAACATTAGCCATATTAGGACTCTCTAGTCTTGAAATATCAACTCTAGGGACAATGATACATTGGTCAGTAAATTCTCAATCTCTTCTTCTTGGAATCTGGTGGTGGATATTAACACCAGTGTGTATTTGTATCCTTTTATTTATTTCACTTTATATGTTATCAATAAGTATAAGTGAATTCCTCGATCCTAGGACTAGACTCCAAAGGATCGAAGTGATGAAGGGATGAAATTATGGCTATACTTAAGACAGAAAATTTAAAGGCTTACTATATAACAGAAATCTTTGGGGTCAAAAGGACAGTAAGGGCTGTAGATGGGGTATCTGTAAGTATCAACAATAATGAGATATTTGGAATTGCAGGAGAATCAGGCTGTGGTAAGAGCACCCTTATAAAGACACTACTAGGGATAGTAAAACCTCCTCTAACAGTTCTAGAAGGAGGCGTAAACTATAGTATAGGAGATAAGAAGTTTGATATCTTAGCATTAAATCAAAAAGAATTAAAAAGTATCAGATGGGAATATATATCCTATATCCCCCAAAGTTCTATGAGTGTTCTAAATCCGGTAAGACGAATTCGGGATTCATTTAAAAGTTTTATTAATGCCCATAAGAAAATAGAAAAGGAAGAATTTAAAAATCTGGTTGAAGAACATCTAAATGCCCTAGGTCTTCCTACAGAGGTATTAAATGCATATCCTCATCAACTATCAGGAGGTATGAGACAAAGGGTGACTATTGCGCTAGCTACAATATTAAGACCAAAGGTCATATTTGCCGATGAGCCATCTACCGCATTAGATGTTGTGGTCCAGAGGGGTGTCATTCAGCTACTTAAGGATATACAGCAGGAACAAAAGAATACTGTTATACTTGTTACTCACGATATGGCAATCCATGCAAATATATGTGATAGGATAGCCATCATGTATGCAGGAAAAATAATCGAAGAGGCAAAAACTGAAGAGATATTTAAAAACCCATTACATCCTTATACAAAGTATCTCATAGGTTCTCTACCTAAAATAGGTGATAAGAGCTATAGAGTCAGTGCTCCTGGATCTCCGCCTCCCCTTACTAATCTACCACCTGGATGCAGTTTTCATCCTAGATGTCCCTATACCACCGAAAGATGTAAAAGAGAGTTTCCTAAGTTAGTAGAAGTTGCCGATAGTCATAAAGTAGCATGTTTTCTAGTTTCTAAGGAGGTCTAATAATGGAACAGAACAATAAACTCCTTGAGGTAAAAAATCTTATAAAGATATTCGTTATAGGTAGCGGATTTGTTAGAAGTAGAATTACTGCGGTAGAAAATGTCTCTTTCGAGTTAGAAATCAATAAACCAGAGATATTTACACTTGCAGGAGAGAGTGGAAGTGGAAAAACTACTCTAGCTAGAATGATATTAGGCTTTATACCTCCAAGTTCTGGCAATATATTATATAAAGGAAAAGATATAAGCCAGTTAAAAGGTAGAGAGATAGAATTATGGTTTATGAAAGATGTTCAACCTGTCTTCCAAAATCCATTCGAGACATTTAATCCTTTAAAGAAGGTAGATTCCTATCTGTATGAGACTGTAATAAACTATAGTATAGCCGACAAGAAGAATGCATCTAAGCCTATAGAAGAGGCTTTAAATCTCGTAGGATTATCTCTTCAAGAAGTCTCAGGAAGATATCCTCATGAGTTTTCAGGTGGACAATTACAGAGAATATCAATAGCTAGAGCCCTTATTACAAAACCTGCACTCCTAATAGCAGATGAGCCAGTTTCTATGGTAGATGCATCCCTCAAGATGTCTATATGTAATCTCTTTAAAGAACTTAAAGAAAAACAAGGTGTAAGTATAATATATATTACGCATGATCTAGCTACCGCATACTATGTGAGCGATAGAATAGCCATTATGTTTAGAGGAAACATAGTAGAATTAGGTTCAGTAGAAAAGATTCTCACCGACCCTAAACATCCCTACACCAAGATCCTTAGAGATTCTGTCCCAGAACCAGATCCAGAAAGGAAGTGGCAAGGAAGGATAGAACTCTCTAGTTTTGAGGAAAAAGAGTATCAGTCAAAAGGTTGTAAGTTTGCGGGAAGATGTCCCTATGTAATGGATATATGTAGAAATAGGATGCCAGAAGATGTCTCCATAGATGGTAGAATAGTTAAATGTTATTTATATGCATCAAAGGTAAATAAAGCTATTGTTTGAAAGAAGGAGGCGAAGTTTCTTAATGAGTTTCTTAAAAGTTGAAGGACCATACATTGTAGATGAATTAGGTAAAAAGGTATTCTTACGTGGGGTATGTTTTGGTGGATGGCTAAATATGGAGAATTTTATTACAGGCTATCCAGGAGCAGAGAGTAATATTAGACAGGCTGTAAAAGAAGAACTAGGAGAGGAACGATATGAGATATTCTTTAAAAGCCTTTTAGATTCATTTATAACAGAGGATGACTTTAAGTTTCTCTCAGAAATAGGAGCAACTGTCGTCAGGATACCATTTAACTATAGACACTTTGAAGATGATATGAATCCAGGTAAGTTTGACCCTAAAGGTTTTTATTATTTAGATAGAGCTATAGAATGGGGAAAGAAGCACAATATCTATATAATTTTAGACCTTCACGCAGCACCAGGATGGCAAAATCGTGGCTGGCATTCAGATAACCCTTATGGGATAACACTTCTATGGGGAAATAGAGACTACCAAGAAAGGGTTAAGAATTTGTGGGTTTATATAGCTGAGCGATATAAAGATGAATCATATGTCGCTGGTTATAATCTACTCAACGAACCAGATGCTCCAAATATGGAGATACTAAATAAACTCTACAAAGAGTGGACATATGCGATAAGAGAAGTAGATAAAAAACATATAATCTTTATTGAGGGAAATAGATATTCTCAGGTCTTTGAAGGCTTAGATGAACCTTTTGATGATAACCTAGTCTACAGTTCTCACAACTATACAATAGCAACACATAGAGCTAGAAAGTATCCTGGATATGTAGGTAATGTATATGCTGACAAGAATTGGATGGAAAAAATATTCCTAGAAAGGAATAATTGGATCTTAGAACATAAAAGGCCTTCTTGGGTTGGAGAGTTTGGGGCACTATTTGATGGACCTATCGATGAACCAACAAATGCGGATATAGCTAGACTTATGGCATTAAAAGACCAGTTAGAAGTATTTAATAAATACGAGCAACATTGGACTATATGGACCTATAAAGATGTAGGGGTTCAAGGACTTGTAGTACCTAAAGAGGATTGTGAGTATATGAAGAGAATCAAGCCTATTCTTAGACTAAAAGGGAAATTAGGCCTTGACTCTTGGACTTCGAGGGGACATGGTTTACTTGCTATAGAAACAGCTAGGATGATTGAGGTCATAGCTCAGACTGTATCTGAAGAACTAAATGACTATAGCTTAGATTATGCCTCTCTTACTAGGACATTAGGTGATCGAACTATATGTGGTGCTATAAGCAATTTTCTTACTCCGCTATATGCACTCCAGTTTGCAGATATGACCGCTGAAGAAATAGAAAAGATGCACCATCTGGCGTTTGAATTCTCTAACTGTGTAAAAAGAACATATCTAATAGAAGTATTAGAAGAGGCAATAAAAAGATAATATATTTTAGGAGGTTTGAGATATGGAAGAAAAAGTAGGTTATCTAAATCCAGAACTTTCGATTGAAGAGAGGGTTGAAGACCTACTCTCTAGGATGACACTAGAGGAAAAGGTGGGTCAGCTTAAAGCTAGGATTTTACATATCTGGAAATCTCTAGCTGATATCTTTGAAGGATTAGAACCAGAACAGGCTAGAAAGTTTGATGTTGTATTTCGTGAATTATTCAGAGATCGTGACCTTATAGAGGCCATATCTAGAAATCTATGGCAGAAAAAGTGGAGAGAGATAATATTAGAAGGAAGTACTGAAAAATATCCCATAGGAGAACTTAGCTGTGCCTTAAGGTCTTTCTCTCCTAAAGAGGGAGCAGAACTAGCAAATGAGATGCAGAGATATATACTCGAGAACAGTAAGTTAAAGATACCTATACTTATCCATGATGAATGCCTACATGGATGTGTAGCTAAAGGGTCTACAAGTTTCCCACAGTCTATTGCTATGGCAAGTACATGGAACCCTGAGCTTATGTATGAAGTAGCTACAGCAATAGGAAAAGAAACTAGGGCAAGGGGTATTCATCAGGCACTTTCTCCTACAATAAATATAGCTAGAGACCCAAGGTGTGGGAGAACAGAAGAGACTTATGGTGAAGACCCTTACTTGACTTCACTTATGGCAGTATCCTTTATAAGAGGACTCCAAGAGCAAAAGGTCGTAACCACTCCTAAGCATTACGCGGTAAACTTTGTTGGAGATGGAGGAAGGGATAGTAACGCGGTTCATTTCTCTGAAAGGTTACTAAGAGAGATATATCTTCCTGCATTTAAGGCAAGTATAGAAAAGGCAAATGCACTTTCTATTATGGCTGCTTATAACTCTCTTGATGGTATTCCATGCTCTTCCAACAAGTGGCTTCTGACAGATCTATTGAGAAAAGAATGGGGATTCAAGGGCTATGTTGTATCAGACTATGGGTCAGTAATACACCTAATGACAAAACACAAAGTTGCAAAGTCCAAGGCAGAGGCAGCAAAGCTAGCTTTAGAAGCAGGATTAGATATGGAATTGCCAGAGAGCGAATGCTTTGAAGAGATAGTTGGACTTGTTAAGGAGGGAAAATTATCAGAGGATGTTGTAAATGAGGCAGTTAGAAGAGTCTTAAGGGTGAAATTCTGGCTTGGACTATTTGATAATCCATTTGTTGACCCTGAATATGCCCAAAAGATATGTGATTGCAGAGAACACAGAGAATTAGCGTTAAAGGCTGCCAGAGAATCTATGGTCCTACTTAAGAATGAAGGCATTCTTCCATTAAGTAAAGATATAAAATCTATAGCGGTAATTGGACCAAACGCTAATGTTCCTAGATTAGGAGGCTATAGTGGGTTTGGCATAAAGATAGTAACCCCACTAGAGGGAATCCAGAATAAAGTTGGAAAAGATGTTAATGTATACTTTGCCGAAGGTTGCGATTTAATTGATACTTCTAAGAAAGGGTTTGATGAAGCTATAGAGATAGCTAAGAAGAGCGATGTAGCAATATTGTTTATGGGAAACTCTGTACCTGAGACAGAGGGGGAGCAGAGGGATAGATGTAATCTTGATCTACCTGGAGTTCAAGAAGACCTTATAAAAGAGATATGCAATACTGGCACCCCGGTAATAGTTGTTCTTATAAATGGTAGCGCAATAACTATGATGAATTGGATTAGTGGGGTAAAGGCAATATTAGAAGCTTGGTATCCTGGTGAGGAAGGAGGAAATGCTATAGCGGATATCCTATTTGGTGATTATAATCCTGGAGGTAAACTACCTATAACATTCCCCAAGTTTACAGGTCAGTTACCTTTATACTATAACTATAAACCATCAGGAAGGGTTGATGACTACGTAGACCTCAGAGGACCTCAAGCACTATTTCCATTTGGATATGGACTAAGTTATACTCAATTTAGATACAGCAATCTCAAAATTACACCTGAAGTTATATCCCCAGAGGGAGAAGTTAATATTTCTCTAGAGGTAGAGAACATTGGAAAATATAAGGGTGATGAGGTAGTTCAGTTATATCTACATGACGAATTTGCTAGTATTGCTAGACCAATAAAAGAACTCAAGAGATTCAAACGAATAACTCTTGATGTAGGAGAAAAGAAATCAATCTCGTTTACCTTGGATAAGAAGGATTTAGAATTTCTTAATGCAGATATGAAACTAGTAGTAGAACCAGGGGTCTTTGAGGTTTTAATTGGAAGCTCCTCTGAAGATATAAGACTTAAGGGGACTTTTGAAGTAAAGTAACTCTCCTTCCATTTCTAGCCCACAGGGATCTCCTGTGGGCTTTTTTCTTTTCGTATGATTGTCTTATATATCTAATGCAACATTCATGGTTAAATTGATAACTAGGCTCTAGTGGGATATCCTTTCTTTGGCAAAATAAAATACAAGGAGGGAATCATATAATGGAGAAAGTAAAACTTCTCTATGAAGGAAAGGCTAAGAGAGTATATAGCACTATTGAAGAGGACAAATTCATCATAGAGTTTAAGGATACAGCCACTGCCTTTGATGGATTAAAAAAGGCAGAGATATCTGGGAAAGGAGAAGCTAACTGTATTATATCTAGCAAGATATTCGAGTTACTTACTATAAAGGGGATAAAAAATCACTACATCAAAAGACTCAGTGAAAGGGATATGCTTGTAAGAAGTGTAAAAATCTTTCCTATAGAAGTCATTATAAGAAACAAAGTAGCTGGCAGTATGGCAAAAAGACTCGGTTTAGATGTCGGAAAAGAGCTTGAGAGACCTGTATTAGAATTTTGCTATAAGAGCGATGAACTTCACGATCCAATGATAAATGAAGACCATATATTGGCATTAGGACTTGCAACAGAAAATGAGCTTAATACTATAAAAGAGATGTCACTAGAAACGAATAGAATACTTATAGAGTTCTTCAAAAGGTGTCACTTAGACTTAGTAGATATGAAGTTCGAATTTGGTAAAGATTCTCAAGGCGATATATACCTAGCAGATGAGATATCTCCCGATACCTGTAGACTGTGGGAGCTAGGAACTACTACATCTTGGGATAAAGATAGATTTAGGAAGGACCTAGGAGGAGTAGAAGAAGCCTATAAAGAAGTGAAAGAGAGAGTTATAAATATCCCAATAGAGTCAAAGGCTAGGATATTAATAAGATTAAAACCAAGTATTTTAGATGCTCAAGGTTCTGTTATACTAAACGCATTAAAGTCCTTAGGATTTAGCGAGGTAATAGAGGTCAGGGCTGGTAAACTTCTAGAATTAAAGGTAGATAGAAAAATAGACGAACCAGAAAGGATAGAGAAGATGTGTAAAGAACTATTAGCAAACCCAGTTATGGAGGATTATGAATGGGAGTGGGTAGAGTAAGCTTTGGTATAGTCGTCTTTCCAGGCACTAATTGTGATAGAGACTGCTATTATGTAATAAGGGATATATTAAACCAACCAGTGAGATTTATCTGGCATAAAGACAATGACCTAAAGGGAATAGATTGTATAGTACTTCCGGGTGGATTCTCCTATGGAGATTACTTAAGAGCAGGTGCTATAGCAAGATTTTCTCCCATTATGTCTAATGTAAGAGAGTTTGCAGAAAAAGGAGGCTTAGTAATTGGTATCTGCAACGGCTTTCAGATACTTACTGAGGCAGGATTACTCCCGGGGGCATTGGGCAGAAATAAAACCTTAAGATTCATATGTAGATATGTAAATCTCATTATAGAACGTAATGATACTCCATTCACCTCTGAGTTTAAAAATGGAGAGATTGTTAGAATGCCTATAGCTCATAATGAAGGAAATTACTATATAGACGAGCTTTCTAAGGTAAAAAATCTAGTAGTCCTAAGATACTATGGAGAAAACCCTAATGGGGCTTTAGATAATATAGCTGGTATAATAAATGAAAGAGGAAACGTCTTTGGGCTTATGCCTCATCCTGAAAGATGTAGTGAAAAAGTCCTGGGTTCAGAGGATGGATTAAGAATATTCAAATCTATAGTGAGGTCGCTATGAGGACAAGAGAAGAATTACAAAGGATATCAATGAGTCTAGAAGAATATGAACTAGCAAAGTCTATGCTAGGAAGAGAACCTAACGATTTAGAACTTGGTATGATAGCTGTTATGTGGTCTGAGCACTGCGGATATAAACATTCAAAGAAGACATTAAAATTATTCCCTACTACTGGGCCCTATGTCTTACAAGGTCCAGGGGAAAATGCAGGGGTTATAAAGTTAGATGAAGAACTAGCTTTAGCTATGAAAATGGAAAGTCATAACCACCCTTCAGCAATAGAACCTTATCAAGGTGCAGCTACAGGAGTTGGTGGAATAGTAAGAGATATCTTGGCTATGGGAGCTAGACCGATAGCCTTATTGGATTCTTTAAGATTTGGATTGTTGGACAATTCTAGAACTAGATATCTATTCTCTGGTGTAGTAAGTGGTATTGCTGGATACGGAAACTGTATAGGAGTTCCAACAGTTGGGGGAGAATTGGCATTTGAAAAGCCATATACAGAAAATCCACTGGTAAATGTTATGTGTATAGGATTATTAAAAGGGAAACCTAAGAGTGGTAAGGCTATCGGAGTAGGAAATAGCCTCGTATTAGTAGGAGCCTCAACAGGAAGAGATGGAATTCACGGTGCTACCTTTGCTTCCTTAGAGTTGACTAGCGAATCTATAGAGAGAAGGCCTGCTGTTCAAGCAGGAGATCCATTTATGGAAAAACTCTTAATAGAGGCGGTATTAGAAGCATTGGAAAAGAGCGATGCCATTATAGGTATCCAAGATATGGGTGCAGCAGGTATAACTAGCTCTTCTGTAGAAATGGCAAATAGGGGTGGGGTAGGAGTAGAGATAGAGGTAACAAAGGTTCCACAGAGAGAAAGGGGAATGACTCCTGAGGAAATTATGCTCTCAGAATCTCAGGAGAGAATGCTCCTCTGTGTAAAGAGAGGAAGAGAAGAGGAGATAAGACCTATCTTTGAAAAGTGGGGACTTAATTTTGCCATAATAGGTCATGTTATAGAGGAAAAGATTGTAAGGGTAAAAGAGAAGGATAAAATAGTGGGAGAGTTACCTATAGACCTACTCACAGAGAAAGTTCCTGCCTATGATTTAATAACAAGAGAACCAGAAAAACTCAAGGAACTACAAGTAATCAGAGATATACCTAAGATAGAAAAGTATGAAGAGATATTCTTGAGATTATTAGGCTCACCCAACTGTAGTTCAAGTAGCTGGGTTTATGAACAGTATGATCATATGGTAGAAACAAATACTGTAAGTATTGGTTCTGGAGCTTCTATCCTGAGGGTAAAGGGGAAGTCCTATCTATTAGGTATAACTACAGATGGGGAAGGAAGATACTGCTACTTAGACCCATATCTGGGTGGTATGATGGCAGTGGCAGAATCTGCTAGAAACCTAGTATGTATTGGTGCAGAACCATTAGCGATAACCGACTGTTTAAATTTTGGAAATCCAGAAGACCCAGAGATTGCATGGTATTTCGTAGAAACTGTAAAAGGTATGAGTGAATGCGCTAAAAGACTAAATATTCCAGTTATAAGTGGAAATGTAAGCTTTTACAATGAGTCAGAAAAATATACGGTATATCCTACACCTATAGTTGGTATGGTAGGTAAGATAGAAAGTATAGATATAATATGTACCCCTGAGTTTAAAGAGGAAGGAGACATTATATATATTCTAGGAGAGCCAGGTAATCTTGGTGGTTCTCTCTTTATAGAGGAGTTATTAGGAGAGGTAAAAGGGAAACCTTCATTTGATTTGGAATTGGAAGTTAAATTAGAAGCTCTACTACTTAAAGCAATAAAAGGTAAATTGATAAAGAGTGCCCAAGATGTATCTAGAGGAGGATTAGCGGTAGCATTGGCAGAGTGTAGTATATGGGGTAACCTTGGAATAGATATCAATATAGATGCAGAAAAATCTATAGAAGAGATTCTATTTGGAGAGGCACAACCTGTTGTTATAATAACCATTAATCCAAGTAAAGAGAAAGAGATAGAACAGTTCTTTAAAGATATACCTATAAAAAAGATAGGTAAAGTAGTCAAGAATAGTTTTACCGTAAGGATAAACAATAACAAGGTAATTGATCTAGATGTTGAAACTCTTAAGAAAGAATGGAGAAGTGGTATAGAGAAATGGATGAAGTAAAAGAGTACTGCGGTGTTTTTGGTATATACAGTCCCAATACAGATGTTGCTAGACTAACATACTTTGGACTCTTTGCCCTTCAGCATAGAGGACAAGAGAGTGCAGGGATAGCGGTATCTGACAGAAGAGACATTGTATGCTATAAAGAGATGGGATTGGTAAGCCAAGTATTTAACGAGAAAATACTAAACATTTTGAAAGGTGATATAGCTATAGGGCACGTTAGATACTCCACTACAGGGTCAAGTATAGAGGTAAATGCTCAACCGATACTAGTGTCAGGAGAATATCCTCTAGCGATAGCCCATAATGGAAATCTGGTCAATACTTTAGAGCTAAAAAGAGAGTTAGACAATGAAGGAATAAAAGTCTATGGAACGTCGGATTCAGAGTTGATGGCCAAAAAACTTTCTCTCTATTATAACGGGGACATAGTGTCAGCATTACTCAAAGTCCTTCCATCCTTTCAAGGAGCATATACCTTGGTAATCCTTACTAAGGATAAACTTATAGGAGTAAGAGATCCTTATGGGATAAGACCTCTTGTCCTCGGTAGATTCAATGGAAGTTATGTATTATCCTCAGAGTCTTGTGGATTAGATATAATAGGGGCAAGATTTATTAGGGAAATATTACCAGGTGAGATGGTAATAATAGATGAAAGTGGAATAGAAAGTATCCGATTTACAGAAGCCAATCCACACCTATGTATATTTGAGCTTGTATACTTTGCTCGTCCTGATAGTAAATTTGGAACTAGGCTTGTACACGAAATAAGACAAGAAATGGGTAGAATATTAGCTAAAGAGGCACCGGCAGATGCAGACCTAGTTATACCTGTCCCTGATTCTGGTGTTCCAGCTGCTATTGGTTATTCCCAGCAGTCAGGTATACCTTTTAGCGAGGGTTTAATAAAAAATAGATATGTAGGAAGAACATTTATTCAGCCCGATCAGAGACTGAGAGAATTAGGAGTAAAGTTAAAACTTAATCCATTAAAAGAGGTCATAGAGGGGAAAAGGATAGTTTTAGTAGATGATTCCATAGTAAGGGGAACCACTTCTAGTCAGATAGTTAATCTACTTAGAGAATCTGGCGCAAAAGAGGTCCATATGAGAGTAAGCTCCCCACCAATTACCTATCCATGCTTTTATGGAATAGATACAGCAGAAAGAAAACAGCTGATAGCTGCCTATAAGAGTATAGAAGAGGTAAAAGAATATATAGGAAGTGATACCCTGAAATATCTTAGTGTAGATGGACTTTTAAGGGCTTGTAAGGGTGGATCAGAAGGTTTCTGCACCGCATGTTTTACTGGGAAATACTGTATTGAAATTCCAAAGGCGATAAAAATAACAAAGGGAATTCTAGAGTAAGGAGAGATAACCTTGAAACATAGAATTATAAAGGATAAAAAAGAGATAGAAGAGCTACTTAAAACAAGAAAAGAGGCTACAGAGGTAAACGTTATCGTAGAGGGGATAATAAGAGATGTAAAGAAATATGGGGATAAGGCATTGATAGAATACTCTAATAGATTCGATAATACTAACTTTTCCAGTCCAGAAGATTTTAAAGTTAAGAGAAAAGAGATAGAAGATTCGTTAGATATAGTGGGAGAAGATTTTATATCAGCCATAAACAAGGCGATAGAAAATATTAGAGAGTTTTACACAAGGATGCCCAAACCTCAAAATTGGTTCTATGTAAAGGAAGGAAAGTTATCGGGACAGATGATTGTCCCTATAGAAAGTGTAGGAATATATGTCCCTGGAGGTAAGGCACCATATCCATCTACAGTATTGATGACTAGTATACCAGCACAGATAGCCGGAGTAAAAAGAATAGTTGTAACTACACCTAAACCTGTCCCAGAGGTTTTAGCAGTATGTAATTTATTAGACATATATGAGGTATACAAACTTGGTGGAGCACATGCAATAGCTGGTTTAGCGTATGGAACAGAAACGATACCTAAAGTAGATAAGATTGTTGGACCTGGGAATAGATATGTGGTCTCTGCAAAAAAGCTAGTATTTGGAGATGTTGGGATAGAGATGATTCCTGGTCCAAGTGAGATAGTGGTATTAGCAGATAGTAACGCCAAGCCAGAACTTGTAGCTATTGATCTTCTATCACAGGCAGAACATGACCCTCTAGCTATGTCCATACTTATAACCAATTCTCAAGAATTGGCTAATAGAACAATAGAGTGTCTAGAGAAGATAATAAAGGAAATATCCACTTATGAGACAGCAAAGGAATCTTGGGAATCTTGGGGTGCGGTAGTAATAGTAGATACGGTAGAAGAAGGTATTGATTTAGTAAATCTTATAGCACCAGAACATTTAGAGTTGCAGATAGAGAATTCATGGATTTACCTAGAAAAAATAAAAAACGCAGGAACGGTATTTTTGGGAAATAAAACACCAGAGGCTATAGGAGATTATATATCAGGGTCAAGTCATGTATTACCAACAGGAGGTTCGGCAAGATTTAGTTCAGGATTGAGTATCTTAGACTTTCTTAAGGTAATAAATATAACACAGTATATTGAGATTACAAAGGATTTTGAGCTAGCAGAGATAATAGCGGAAAGAGAGGCATTTTCCGCTCATAAAAAGTCTCTAGAGATAAGAAAGGGTGAGTAGCTATATCTAAATTAAAGGTTATAGTAGGATTAAGTGGAGGGGTTGACTCTTCTGTCTCCGCCCTTCTATTAAAGAAGGCAGATTATGAAGTCATTGGCGTAAGTATGAAGATTTGGGAAGGTTCTTATTCTGATTCAAAAAGAAGACATGGTTGTTATGGACCTGAAGAATTGGAAGATATAGAGGATGCTAAAAGAGTATGTGAAATTCTTAATATACCCTTCTATGAAATAGACCTAGTAAATGAGTATAAGAGAGTAGTATTGGAATACTTTAGAAACGAATATCTTAAAGGAAGAACACCTAACCCTTGTATTAGATGTAACCAGATGATAAAGTTTAAGGCTCTTATAGAGAAGGTAGAATCCATAGGTATAGAGTTCGATTATTTTGCTACAGGACATTATGCTAGAGTAGAGTTTGATTCCAAGAGGAATAGATTTGTCTTAAAGAAAGGAATAGATGAGAGAAAGGACCAATCTTATTTTCTTTTTGGGCTTACACAAAAACAGTTGGGTAAGATATTACTACCATTGGGAAATTATAAAAAAGAAGAGGTAAGAAGGATAGCTAGAGAGGCTGGGTTAACTGTTTCTGAAAAAGAAGAAAGTCAAGACTTTTACGGAGGAGATTACAGGGAATTATTAAATGTTAAATCTTCACCTGGTCCTATAATCGATAGATATGGGAGAATATTAGGTAGACACAAAGGTATATGGAACTATACTATAGGGCAGAGAAAGGGATTAGGTATACAGAGTGAAAAACCTCTATATGTAATAGACATAGATCCTGACAGAAATGCAGTTATAGTAGGAGAAGAAAAGGAGCTTTATAGAGAAGAATTTTTCGCTACAGAGTTAAATTGGATATCTATAGAGAAACTTAAAGAACCTATAGAAGTAAAAGTAAAGATAAGATATAAAAGTAATGAGACAGATTGCACAGTTATCCCTGTATCAGAAGAAAGAGTTTTAGTCAGATTTAAAGAGCCACAGAGGGCGATAACACCTGGACAAGCTTCTGTATTCTATGATGGGGATATAGTTGTAGGTGGTGGGATAATAGAAGATTAGGCAAGAATTCTTCTATCCTTTCTCCTAAAGAATATATCTACAATCTTAAGATTTATCTCTTCGCTCTTTTTTAGATATGGACTAAATGGATCAGGTCTTGGTTCACCACAGATATCTATACCAATAATCCTATCGATAGGAATGTAGGATAAAATTCTAAATAGTTCTTCTAGAGTAAGGTGTCCTTGTTCCCAGTTGGTCTCTATTATAGAACTATCTAAAATATCCTTATCTATACTTATATAAAAGGGTATACCCATTCTAACAGATAATGATAATTCCTCTAAATCCTTGCCTACTCTAATAATCCTTTTAGAATTATTAACATATGGACCTATGTAAAAGACATATCTTAGGTGCCTATTATTAAGTGCATCTTTCAACCAAGATCCACAACTTATAAATCCATCAAACGTTCCATTTATATCCAGATGATTGTCTATAAGAAGAAGATTAAAGGGCTCTCTTATTCTTCTAAGGAACAGATATGTTATATAGTGAAAATCTCCGCTTCCTATAAAGGCTATAGAACTTCTATATCTTGGTATCCTTCTATCTAATTCCTCTAGCTTCTCTAAAGGGCAAAGATACCTTATCCCTTCTACTTCTCTAAGGTCTAATTCCTCTCCGATAGACCTTAATCTCCTCTGATAAAGGTATACATCATCAAAATGGAGAATAAGTGGTCTCACTCTCTCCATTTGACCAATTATTAAACTGTTATAATTACAACAATTAAATCTTTACGGGATAACCCATACTAGTCATATAGGCTAAATTGGACTGTCTCGTATCCATCCTCGAATGTTGAACAACTATTCGTGTATCGCTTTCTACTTTGATAGCAAATGGGACATTAGTTCTTAGTTCCACCCCTAAAAGCTCCTTAGCCTTATCTAATCTTACATGTAAAGTTCTCTCTGGGGGGATTTCTAACTCATTCGACTCTATTGGGTCTTGGTCTTCAAAGTAAAAAGTAAACTTAACCCTTGCACTTTTCTTATTTACATTCAAAATACATGTAGATTCATGACTTGGTAGTTCAGGGTCTCCATAAGGAGGAAGATATGCATCGGGTATGAGCCATATATATTCACCAATCTCATTACTCATAACCTTACCTCACTTCTAGACTTTTTAACTTTTCATCTCTTTCTTTAAGCCATTCATCAATAACTTTTACATCCTCTTCTGATAGATTCCAGTCGCCGGCAGGGGCAATATCTTCTATCTGAGATGGATTTCTAATCCCAACAATAGCACTAGTAACTTCTGGTCTCCTTAATACCCAAGCTATAGCAAGTTGTCCAGGTGTCTTTCTGTATTTCTCTGCCAACTTCTTCAGCTTTTCAACAAACTCAACATTTATACTTAACTGGGGCTCTTTAAACATAGGGTCATTACGCCTATGGTCATCTGGAGGTAACTTAGCTACTGTTTCAGCGTTATATTTACCTGTTAATAATCCTTTCTGCATAGGGCTATAAACAACAACCCCAATATTATTCTCTTTACAGTATGGGAGAATCTCTTCTTCTATTCCTCTTCTAAACATACTATAGGGAGGTTGAAGGGATGCTATTGGATATATCTTTGATATACGTCTCATCTGTTCAACACTAAAATTAGATACGCCGATATATCTTACCTTACCTTCTTTTACAAGTTCCGCCATTGTAGCCCAAGCTTCTTCAATATGCTCGTCAGGGTCAGGCCAGTGTATCTGATATAAGTCAATAACATCAACCTGTAGTCGTCTCAAACTATTTTCAACCTCTCTCTTTATACTCTCTCTATGGAGATTACCAATAATATTTCCATTCTCATCGGTAACCCTACCACACTTAGTAGCAATAATAGGCTTCTCTGATAGACCTTTTATCGCCTTACCTACCACCTCTTCAGAGTGTCCTAAGCCATAGATGGCTGCTGTATCTATCCAATTTATTCCTAAGTCTATCGCTTTCCATATAGCTCTTATAGAATCCTCATCATCTTGAGGTCCCCAACTATACCTCCATCCACTACCCCCTAAAGCCCAAGTTCCAAAACCAATAACAGAAAGCTTTAGATCTGTCCATCCAAGTTTACGATATTGCATACAATCCAGTGCCCCCAATACACTTTAAAATAGCATAAAAATTATATCATATTTATTTGAGTTTGACTTAAATAGTGTCTTATCTATATAATTTTAATCATTAAGAATAAGAACTCTATAGGGGGTGAATTTATATGGCACTAATATTTAACATCCTATGGGTACTTATAATGATTCAAATGTTTATTCCTCTACTAA
>JAOACC010000082.1 GCA_026418035.1 bacterium | reverse complement strand
AGATGTGTATAAGAGACAGGATGTTAGAGGATGTTAGATTGACCGTTAATGGTAAGTATCCTGTGTACTTCTATGGTAGAGTTGGCATTATCCCTACAGCTGAAGAGATATTGGACCAGATAGACCTGGTTCTTCAAGAGGTGAAAGTATGAAGGTCTTTAGTTATCCTAGGGCATTAAACGAACTGAAGTTTCACTACTGTCCAGGATGTACACATGGAATAGCACATAGGATTTTGGCAGAGGTTCTAGAAGAGATGGATCTATTAGATAAAGCAATAGGGGTTGGATCTGTGGGGTGCTCTGCCTATATATATGAACACTATAACTTTGATTTCATTCAAGCGGCACACGGAAGGGCCTCTTCTGTTGCTACAGGTATAAAGAGGGTTTATCCCGATAGGATAGTCTTTGCCTATCAGGGAGATGGGGATATGGCTGGTTTAGGGTTAGGGGAAGCTATTCATACCGCTGGAAGAGGGGAACGAATAACAGTAATATTTATAAATAATGCTGTATATGGTATGACTGGAGGGCAGATGGCTCCTACAACGTTAATCTCCCAGAAGACTTCAACAACCCCCAAGGGTAGGGACCCTGAGTCTGCCGGTTATCCCCTCAAGCTCTTAGATATGATGGCTGTTTTAGAAGGTTGTGTATTTGCCGCTAGGGCTTCTCTTACATCTCCCAAGAATGTCTTAAAGGCTAAAGAGTATTTAAGGCAGGCATTCCAGTATCAGCTGGAAAATAAGGGATATTCTATAGTAGAGTTTCTTTCAGCCTGTCCTACTAACTGGGGACTAGAGCCCGTTAAGGCTTTAAGATATATAGATGATGTGATGAGTAAGTATTATCCCCCTGGTATCATAAAGCAGTGAGTCCTTTACAAATGATATTGGTTTTTGATATTATATTATTGTTCGATAGGAATCTACTATTCTTAAATAACTGAGGAGGAATGATGCAGTTAGCTTTATTGAATAGGATATGGCAGAGAATAAGGCAGTTTTTTAGAGAGATTAGGGCAGAGATGAGGAAGGTCACTTGGCCTACCAAGGAAGAGGTCAAGGTTTTGACCTTGGTTGTAGTGTTATTTGTATTTATATTTACCGCTTTTATAGGGATAGTAGACCTTATACTAGCTAGGGTATTTGCTTTTATAGCTAAATAGGTGAATTATGTCTGAAAATAAGATAGATACGAAGAAGGGTAAATGGTATGTGATACATACCTTTACTGGATATGAGGAAAAAGTAAAGGCTAACTTAGAGAGGAAGATTCGTTCTCTAGGGGCAGAGGATAAGATTTTCCAAATACTTGTCCCTATAGAAAACGAAATAAAACTTGATGAGTTTCAGAAGAAAGTTGTAAAGAGAAAGATCTTCCCTGGATATCTTCTTATTAATATGGAAATGAATGATGACACTTGGATGATAGTAAGGAGTACTCCAGGTGTTACTGGTTTTGTTGGTATAGGAGGGAAACCCACCCCTATACCAGAGGATGAATTAGAGACCATATTAAAGAGGATCAAATGGGAAGATACGCAATATAGAACTTCTCTTCAGGTTGGAGATGTGGTCAGGATAAAGTATGG
This sequence comes from bacterium, assembly GCA_026418035.1. Lineage (GTDB taxonomy): Bacteria > DUMJ01 > DUMJ01 > DUMJ01 > DUMJ01 > DUMJ01. The sequence continues at coordinate 11,653 of JAOACC010000082.1, read as the reverse complement.
ACCCTTTGAGGATTTTGCAGGAACCGTTGAGGAGATAATTCCTGAGAGAAAGAAGGTAAAGGTGACGGTCTCTATCTTTGGTAGAGAGACACCTTTAGAATTAAGAATGGATCAAGTAGAGAAGGTATAAGGAGGTAGTATTTAGATGCCTAAGAAGGTAGTAGGTATAGTAAAACTTCAGCTTCCAGCAGGTAAAGCAACCCCAGCTCCCCCAGTAGGTCCTGCATTAGGGCAGTATGGGGTTAATATAATGGAGTTTTGTAAGTCTTATAATGCTCAGACGTCTGGACAGGTTGGAGAGGTAATACCGGTTGAAATAACTATATACGAGGATAGAAGTTTTACCTTTGTACTTAAAACTCCTCCAGCATCTGAGCTTATAAAGAAAGCTCTTGGATTAGAAAAGGGTTCTGGAGAGCCAAATAAGAATAAGGTAGGTAAACTTACAACAGCTCAACTTAGAGAGATTGCACAGAAGAAGTTACCAGACCTTAATACGGATAGTCTAGAAGCAGCTATGAGAATCATAGCTGGCACAGCTAGAAGTATGGGAGTAACTATAGAGGATTAAAGGGGAGATAAAAGATGCCAAAGCATGGTAAAAAATATTTAGAAGCACTTAAACTTATAGATAGACGTAAGAGATATGATGTGGATGAGGCTCTAGCTCTTTTAAAGAAGATAAGTTATGCTAACTTTGATGAGTCAGTTGAGGTTTCTATAAGGTTGGGGGTAGACCCAAGACATGCTGAACAAAATGTAAGAGGAACCGTTGTTCTTCCTCATGGGATTGGTAAAGAGAGAAGGGTATTGGTCTTTGCTAGAGGGGACAAGGCACAGGAAGCAATAGATGCTGGAGCAGATTATGTAGGAGCAGAAGATCTAGTGGCAAAGATTAGCGAGGGATGGACGGATTTTGATGTGGCAATAGCTACGCCAGATATGATGGGTTTAGTTGGACGTCTTGGGAAGATCCTAGGACCTAGAGGACTTATGCCAAACCCTAAGGTTGGAACAGTTACTAATGATATAGCAAATACAGTAAAGGAATTGAAGCAGGGTAGGGTAGAGTTTAGAGTTGACAGGTTTGGTATAATTCATACTGTCATAGGTAAAAGGTCCTTTGATGAAACTAGATTAAAAGAGAATTTTAATGCCTTGATGAATGCTGTCCTTAGGGCAAAACCCTCAGGAGTTAAGGGACAGTACGTTAGGAGTGTAGCATTTGCTACCTCTATGAGTCCTGGTATAAAGGTTGATCCACTTAAGGCAACAAGGGTAAGCGCACTATAGTTTTATAATAGTTGAATATAGAATTTTAAAATAGAGCTTCCTAAGAAAGTAGGTGCCGAAAGGCTTAATATCCTACTGAGGAAGGGTAACCCTTCCGAAGGATTAGGAAGGGTTATTTTATAGGAGGAGGAATTTATGGCACTAAGGCAGGAAAAGGTAGCGGTAGTAGAAAGTACTTTAGAGAGGCTTAATAAGGCTAAGGGTTTTATAATAGCTGAAAATAGAGGGCTTGTTATAAAGGATTTTGAAACTTTGAGGAAGAGTGTAAAGCAGAAAGGTGGGGAAGCTAAGGTCATAAAGAATACCCTTTTTAACATAGCTCTCAGACAGAAAGGTATCAAGTTTGATGGAAGTAAGTCTCTCCTCGAGGGACCTAATATATTTATCTTTTCCTACGGGGATGAGATTGAGCTTCTAAAAGAAGTAATAAGTTTTTCTAAAGGAAATGATAAATTTGTTCCAAAGGGGATCTTTTTAGACGGTCGTGTATACGAAGGTCCTCAACTTGAGGCGTTGAGTAAACTTCCACCTAAAGAAGTCCTTATAGCAAGAGTTGTAGGTGGAATAGCTGGTCCACTTGTAAGCCTAGTTAATGTCTTACAAGCACCGATAAGAGACCTTTTATATGTACTAAACAATATAAAAGAGAAGAAATCTTAAGAAGGAGGTAAAGTAAAGTGACAAAGGAAGAAATTATCGAAGCCATCTCTCAGATGAGTGTATTAGAGCTGTCAGAGCTTGTTAAGGCTCTAGAGGAGAAGTTTGGGGTTCAGGCTGCTCCCGCTATGGCAATGGCACCGGTAGCTGCTGCTCCAGTAGCAGAGGAGAAGCCAAAGGAGCAGACAGAATTTGATGTAATACTTACTTCTGCTGGAGACAAGAAGATACAGGTTATAAAGGTTGTAAGAGAACTTACAGGATTAGGACTTAAAGAAGCTAAAGATCTAGTAGATGCTGCCCCGAAGCCTATTAAGGAGAAAATCTCTAAAGAAGAGGCTGAGCAGATTAAAGCTAAGCTTGAAGAGGCTGGGGCTATCGTTGAGATAAAGTAGGGGAAACCCTACTTTATCCCTAATATTATAGGAGGAGCAACCGAAGTTGAGAGATTACGAGTTGATGTGTATTTTAAACCCTGACCTAGAGGAATCTAGGATAGAGGAGATTCTTAATAGGCTCCAGGATATTGTTAAGAATAATGGAGGAGAGGTGCAGGGGGTAGATAAGTGGGGTAAGAGGAGATTGGCATATCCTATAAAGAAGTTTCGTGATGGATACTATGTGGTTATGAACTTTAAAGGTAATAATGAGCTTCTTAAGGAGTTGGATAGGGTAGCGAAGATTATTGAAGAAAATCTTAGGCATATGATAGTTAGGAGAGATTAATTATGAATTACATAATATTAACGGGTAGGTTGACCGCAGACCCCATACTAAGGTACACCCCTACTGGGGTTCCTGTGCTAGGTTTTACTTTAGCTGTAGATAGAAGGTCTAGAACCTCAGAAGGAGAGAAGGAAGCTGATTTTATAGATATAGTAGTTTGGAGAAAGCAGGCGGAAATTTGTGCCAACTATCTTAGAAAGGGTAGACTAGTAGGTGTAGAAGGCAGGTTAGAGATAAGTAAGTTCCAAGGCTCAGATGGACAAATCCATAGAAAGCCAAGAGTAATAGCTTATCGGGTTGAATTTTTAGATAGTAAACCTAGAGAAGGCGAAGAGATCCCAGAGGAGATTCCTACTTTTGATGAGGATGCCTTTATTGATGATATCTCGCAGAAGATCGATATAGATTTAGGAGGAGATATTTAACTATCGCCTAGGGTGAAGGCGAATACTAAGTGTTCACCCACCCTTTAGAAGGGTTCCAAGGAGAGATATGGCTCAGGATAAAAGGAGAGATGGAGTAAGACGTTTTAGGACTCAGAGAAAGAAAGTCTGCGCATTTTGTACTGAAAAGATTGCTATAGACTATAAAGATGTAGACAGATTGAGACATTTCATATCAGATAGGGGAAAGATTCTTCCTAGAAGGACCACTGGTACTTGTGCTAGGCATCAGAGAAAGTTAGCAAAGGCTATTAAGATGGCTAGAGTAATGGCACTTTTGCCATTTACAAGTGACTAACTATGGAAGTAATCCTTCTTAAGGATGTTCCAGGATTGGGTAGGTCTGGAGATATAAAAGAGGTCCCAGAGGGTTACGCTAGGAATTACTTAATACCTAAAGGTCTTGCTGTTAAATCTACCAAGGGAAGAGTAAAGGATATAGAGCTCCGTAGGACCGCTATAGAGACAAAAGAGGCAAGAGAAAAGGAATCCGCTATGAGACTGGCGGAGAGGTTAAAGGGAACCTCTCTAACATTTAAGGTAAAGGTTGGTGAAGAGAATAAGCTCTTTGGCTCTATCACATCTATCGATATAGCTGAGGGATTAAAGAAAAAGGGTTTTAATATAGATAAGCATCAGATAGTTCTAAAGGAACCAATAAAATATCTAGGGACCTATGAGGTTACAGTAAAGCTTGGGTTTGGTATAAGTGCACCCATAAATATTTTAGTGGAAAAAGAATGATAGACTATGGGTATTGAAGAGGTTGTAAAGGCAAATGTTCCTCCTCATAATTTAGAGGCTGAGGAATCTGTATTAGGAGCAATGCTCCTATCTAGGGATGCTATTGCCCAAGTAATAGAGATATTAGACTCAAGAAGTTTCTATAGAAGGGCTCACAGAGATATATATGAGGCTATTATAGAACTTTTTGAAAGTGGAGAGCCAGTTGATATTATAAGTGTCTCTGACCATCTTTCTAAAAAAGGGCTATTAGAATCTGTTGGTGGATATACATACCTTTCTAGCCTTTTAAATAAGATCCCTACACCTTCTAATGCTGCTTACCATGCCAAGATAGTTCAGGAAAAGGCTATACTGAGAGAACTTATAGAGGCTGGTATAAAGATAAAGGAACTTGCAGAAGAAGAGAGCGATGAAGTCCCTGTTATTATGGATAAGGCAGAACAGCTCATCTTTGCGGTAACTCAGCGGAAGGTCTTTCAATACTTTATTCCACTAAAGGAAGAGTTATTTAATGTATTTGAGTTAATAGAGGTTAGATCGAGAAAGCATAGCTATTTAAGTGGTATTCCTACAGGTTTTGAGGAGTTTGACAAGCTTACAGGAGGGCTTCAGTATTCTGACTTTATAGTGATAGCTGGACGTCCATCGATGGGAAAGACAGCCTTCTGCTTAAATATAGCCCACCATGTAGGAGTCAACCTCAAGCTTCCTGTTGCCGTTTTCAGCTTAGAGATGTCTTCAGAACAGGTTGCTATGAGGATGCTTTCTTCAGAGGCAGGTATCCCATACTATAAGCTCAGGGTTGGAGACCTTTCAGAGACAGAGTGGAGAAGAATAACTACGGGTATAAATGCCCTTGCAGAAGCTCCAATATATATAGATGACTCTCCTAATATTAGTGTATTAGAGATGAGGGCTAAGGCAAGAAGACTCAAATCCGAAGTAGGATTGTCTCTGATCATTATAGACTATCTACAGCTTATGAGTTCTGGGGCAAGGATGGAAAATAGGGTCCAGGAGATCTCTAAGATATCAAGGGATCTAAAGGCTATGGCTAGAGAATTAAATGTTCCGGTAGTTACTCTTTCCCAGCTTTCTAGGGCGGTAGAACAGAGACAGGATAAAAGACCCCAACTTTCTGACCTCCGTGAGAGCGGTGCCATAGAGCAGGAGGCAGATTTGGTTTTATTCCTCTATAGAGAGGAATATTATAATAAAGAGACGCCTCAGAAAGGAACCTGTGAGGTTATAGTTGCTAAGCATAGGAACGGTCCTACAGGAACGATAAAACTCGGATTTAATAAGGAGATTATGAGGTTTGAAGATCTAAGAGGAGGTTTGGTCCAATAATATGGCTTCTGCACTCCTTATTATAGATATGTTAAATGACTTTGTCCATCCCAATGGTGCCTTATATTCACCTCTTTCTGCTAGGACGATTCCTTATATAAAGGAAAGACTAGAGTCTGCGAGAAAAGATGGGCTATATATCTTTTTTATATGTGACTCTCATCTAAAGAGCGATAGAGAATTTGATAGATTCCCGCCTCACTGTGTAAAGGGGACTTGGGGAGCACAGGTTATAGATGAATTAGCTCCTAGAGAGGGAGAAAGAATAATAGAAAAGAGAAGATACAGTGGATTTTTAGGAACAGATTTGGATATATCTCTAAAGGAACTTGGTGTCAATGAGCTTATCATAACTGGTGTTGTAACTAATATCTGTGTCTTATACACCTCTTATGATGCTAGAATGCTAGGATATAAGGTAGTTATCCCTAAAAATTGTGTGGCATCATTTTCTGAAGAAATTCACAAGTTTGCTCTAAACGAACTAGAGAATACATTAGGCGTCGAGATAGTAGATTAATGGCAGAATACGATAGATTCGCCTGGCTCTACGATATAGAATACAGAAATATCGTAGATGATATACCTTTCTATATAGAATCTTTTAAAGGCGTTGATTCTCCTCTACTTGAGCTTGGTTGTGGCACAGGGAGGATATTGTTTCCTCTAGCTTCTAATTACCATAGGGTTGTAGGCTTAGACATATCTAGTGAAATGCTTAAGATAGCTAGAAGAAAGCTTAGAAAAGATTACCCAGATTTGAAGGGTTTAGTCAAGCTGATCAAAGGGGATATGAGAGATTTTTCTCTTAAGATAATCTTTGGAGGAGTATTAATAGCCTTTAACACATTTATGCATCTTATCTCTATAGAAGAGCAGGATAGTTGTCTTTCCTGTATCTATAGACATCTAGAGCCTGGAGGTAAACTTATAATTAGTATTACCAATATAACACCAGAACTTATATCCTCTAGAGATTTCTACTGTCATAATTCTTTGTTCTCCATAGAAGAGATTGGTGGATACCTACAGAAATATGAAACAAGACTCTTTGACACAGTTCATCAGCTTATAAAACTTAACGTATTCTATGACATAGTGGATAAGAAAGGCATCGTTACTAGATATGTTAGGGAGATGTTACTTAGATATTTTCATAGGTATGAGATGGAACGGCTTTTTATTTCTAATGGATTTAAAGTTTCTGCCCTCTATGGAGACTATGACTTTTCATCGTTTAAAGAGAATAGTCCATATACGATTTGGATGTTGGAGAAGAGATAATGGAAATTATTCTAGCTAGGGAATATGGATTTTGTTTTGGTGTAAGAAGGGCTATAAGTTTAGCAGAAGAGGCTTTGAAATCTGGAAAACATGTAGCATCACTAGGTCCAATAATACATAACCCTTTAGAGGTTTCTAGGCTGGAGAGTATAGGACTTAGGGTAATAGAGGATATTAGTGAGCTGAGAGAAGGTGAGTCGATACTTATAAGGTCTCACGGTGTTCCTTTGGAAATTATTCAGGAATTGAAAGATAGAGGTATCGATATCATTGATGCTACCTGTCCTTTGGTAGCAAGAGCTCAGCGGATGGTAGATTTTCTAACCTCAGAGGGTTATAGAGTAATAATAGCAGGAGAACAGGGACATCCTGAGGTAAAGGGATTAGTTAGTTATGGCAAGAATAATGCTTCTGTTGTCTCTACCTTAGAAGAAATTCCAGAACTCTCTAGGGAAAAGATAGGAATTGTAGGACAGACTACATTTTCCTTAGAGAGATTCAGGGAGATCGTAGGAGAAGTAGTTAGTAAGTCTTGGGAGGTAAGGATATTTAATACACTCTGTGATGCATCTAGAAAGAGACAACTAGCGGTTGAGGAGCTTGTAGATAAAACAGATGCTATAATAGTTATTGGTGGAAGAAATAGTGCTAATACTAGGAGACTAGTAGATATTGCTTTATCTAAGGGAGCAACTGTATATCACATAGAGTCTTGGGATGAGGTTTTGCCAGAGTGGTTTATAGGTAAAGATAAGATAGGAATTACTGCAGGTGCCTCTACACCTGATTGGGTTATAGATAAAGTCTTAGAGAAGATTAGAGAACTATGTTACCAGTAGTAGCTATTGTGGGTAAACCTAATGTAGGAAAATCAACACTCTTTAATAGGATACTTGGAGAGAGGAGAGCTGTAACAAGTCCTATACCTCATACTACTAGAGATAGACTGTATGAGGTAGGAGATTGGAATGGAATCCCTTTTGTCCTTGTTGATACGGGAGGGTTCACAACAAAGGATGAAGACCCTTTTCAAGAGGATATAAACCTTGAACTTAAAAAGACATTAGAAGAGGCTGATAAGATACTTTTTGTTGTGGATGCTAAGGCATCGGTAACTAGTGATGATCTAGAACTTGCCCAGCTGATAAGGAATTATGGTAAAAAGGTGATACTTGTAGTAAATAAGGTAGATAATTTTTCTCAGAAAGATCTGATCTTATCTGAATTTTTCTCCTTGGGTTTTTCTGATATTGTGCCTATCTCTGCCTATCATGGAATAAATATAGATGAACTTTTGGATAAGACGGTAGAGTCATTTGCACCATCTGAAGAACTGAAAGAGGAAACTAGTTATTTGAAGGTAATCTTGGTTGGTAATGTTAATGTGGGAAAATCCTCTCTATTTAATAGACTTATAGGCAAAGAAAGGTCCATAGTAAAAGAGATAGCAGGAACGACTAGAGATACAATAGAAGAGGAATTAAGATTAAATGGTGAAAGGGTCTTACTTATTGATTCAGCTGGTATAAGGAGAAGATGGAAAGAAGGCTCTATAGTAGAAAAGGTTGCGGTGTCAAATACGCTAAGAGCTGTAAATAAGGCAGATGTAGCTATATTAGTCTTGGATATAGGGGAGGGCCTCACCAACTTTGATAAGAGAATTGCACAGAGTATAGTTGAGATGGAAAAACCGATAGTTGTTGTTTGGAATAAGGTAGACCTTCTAGAAAAGAGTATAAATCTTCCTTCTAGTTTTCCTCTGGTCTCTTACGCTCCTGTGTGTTATACCTCTTGTCTTACTGGAAAGGGAATAAAAAAGTTAAAAGGTGTAATACTTTCAGTTATAGAATCGGGTAGAAGAGAGTTAAAGAAACGTGAGTTGGACAACGCTATTTCTGGTTTATCTTTCCCTGGGGAAGAAGGTAAGATGATAAAGGTCTACTATGGAAGGCAGGTTGGATTCTTACCTCCTAAATTTTTAATCTTTGTTAATAATGTTAAAGGTGTGAATGAGAGGACATATCAAGAGGTGGTAAAAAGGATTAGGAGTGTCTATCCCTTTCTGGGAAATCCTATAAAGATAGAGTGGAGGGAGAGTTGAGGATAATACTTCTTTATATCTTTAGCTTTATACTTGGTGGTGTACCGTTTGGGTATCTCATAGGAAGATATATCTATAATGTAGATATAAGGAGTAAGGGTAGTGGTAATATAGGAGCTACTAATGTCTTTAGAACTCTAGGAGTCATCCCAGGCCTTATTGTCTTTGCAACTGACCTCCTAAAAGGAGCAATTCCTGTCCTTATAGGTAGGGCTATGGGACTACCGAAAGAACTCTTTCTGCTTGCTGGAGCGTTATCCGTATTGGGTCACTGTTTTTCTCCTTTCTTGAACTTTAAAGGTGGAAAGGGTGTAAGCTCTACCTATGGTATGATGATAGCCTTTGACCCTGTTGTAGCAATCCTCTCTCTTTTAGTTGAGGGAGGCTTTATAGCTATCTGGGGTTATGTGTCTTTAGGTTCTATAGCTAGCGTTATCTGTATGGTTCTGTTTCTTATAGTAAGAGGACATAACCTTTTATCTATACTTATAATGGCTCTTACCGCTATGCTAATTATTGTTCGTCACAAGGATAATATAAAGAGACTTTTAGAGGGAAAAGAGAATAGATTTACACTAAAAGGTCATTAATGGCAATACCAAAGGCTCTTAAGTCTAGAATAAATGCATTGAAACTTGGTATAGGGGATACCCGGGAAAGATTTTTTCTAGGGGAAGGATTAACTGTAATTAGAGAAGGGATAAATTCGGGTTGGTTTCCGAGATGGCTTATAGTAAGTGAGGAGAATGTAGAAAGATACTCATCAGTCATAGCTCAACTTAGTAGCAAGGTAGAGATATATGTAGTAGATAAAAAAGAGATGAAGGAAATCTCTACATTAGAGACTCCTCCTGGTATAATTGGGATATTTCCTAAAAGAGAGATCTCTTTGTCTGATGGGAATATCTTTGTGATTGTAGACGGGCTTCAAGACCCAGGTAATCTGGGTACCATCATAAGGACAGCGGATGCTGTTGGAGCTAATGGTGTAGTTGTGTTAAAGGGGAGTATTGACCCTTATAACCATAAGGTAGTCCGTGGTAGTATGGGTTCCATCTTTCACATACCTGTTGTAAAGGTAGAAGAGGTAGAAAGTTTCTTTAACAGTATAAAAGATAAGTATCTTATTATCGGGACGAGTTCTTATGGAGAAAAACTCTATTATGATGTTTCTTGGAGATTTCCACTAGCTTTAATATTTGGAAGTGAGGCTAGAGGGTTATCAAAAGAGGTAGAAAGGTTTTGTGACACTATAGTAAGAATTCCGATATTTGGAAAGGCTGAATCTCTCAATGTAGCAGTGGCTTGTGGGATTATACTTTACGAGGTAGTAAGAAAAGTATGATAAAATATTAACTATCTTATTATTATTTATTAAGGAGGGATTTTTTTATGGCTGTTAAGGTCCGTTATGTCAGTAGAGGTGCTAAAGACCTGCCAGAATTATACTCAGTAATACCTAATAATCATCCATATGTATTTGATAGTCCAGCTCAGGCTAGACAAAAGGCTAAATCTTTAACTATAGAGACTGGAGAAAGCTATATAGTAGTTAAGCATTTGGGATATATGGAGGTCCTCCCTGAGACAAAGAAGAGAGGAAGAAAGAGTACAAAGAAGTAACTTTCCATACTGTTTTGCCTGTGGCACTTCAAATCCGATAGGTCTACGTCTGAGTTTCAGTAAAAATGGTCCCTATGTAGAGGCGGTATTTTCTCCTAGCGAGTTTCATCAAGGATATCCTAACATAGTCCATGGAGGAATAGTAACTACATTGTTAGATGAAGCTATGGCTTACGCGTTAGAATTTAATGGCTATAGAGGACTTACTGTTAAACTCTATATAAGATTTTTGAGGATTTTAAAACCCAAAGATAATTATAAGATAAAGGGTTATGTAGATAGGATTAGAGGCAGATTAGCCAGAGTTCATTCTGAAGTTACAGATGAGAATGGTAATATTATGGCTAAGGCTTATGGCTTGTTTTTTATAGATAATAAAATAGGAGGCGAGTAGCTTTGACTAAGAGAGAAAGGGTTTTATCTGCAGTAAAAGGTGAACCCGTTGATAGGATACCTTTTAGTTTTTGGTATCATTTTAGATGGCTAGATTTTCCTTCAGGGGAACCTTTGGCTAAAGAGGAGCTTAATTTTTATAAGGTGTATGATCCAGATTTTTTAAAGGTTATGCATGATATACCATATGAACTACCAGAAGGGATTTCTATTATAGATAATCCTGAGGATTGGTATAAGTTAGATATTCTCAGCTCAGATACTAAGAATTTTAATGCTCAGCGTAGTGCATTAGATATGATAATCAAGAACCTACCAGATGATGGATTTGTTATAGATACCATATTTAGTACTTTTGCCTATGCAGAGAAATTGACCGGTAAAAAGACCTTGGAGCATCTAAAGGGTAATCCCAAGGCATTGCACTATGGTTTGGAGATCATAGCTAGGTCTCTAGCCAATTTCATATATTCCTGTAAATATATAGGCCTTTCAGGCATATATATGGCTCTTCAGGGTGCAAATAAAGATATAATGGATCCTTCTACATATAGGGAGCATTTTATGCCCTACGATATAATTATATGGGAATCCGCTAGAAGCTTTGATTTTAATATCCTACATCTCCATGGTTATGAATTGATGTTTGATGTTGTTAAGGTATTTAATCCTGATGTCCTTACTTGGAGTAATAGACTAACCCCTCCATCACTGGAGTCTGCTAGAAATCTATATAATGGTTGTATAGCTACCGGGTTAAATGAAGAGGCTATAGTAAATTATACACCTAGTGATGTTAGAAGGGAGGTCCTTAAAAGTATAGTTGAGGCTGGAGCTAGGAAGCTTATAATAGCCCCAGGTTGCGCTGTTCCAACAGAGACGCCTAAAGAGAACCTTTTAGTTATAAAGGAAACCTTAGAAGAGTTAAGATGATACAGCAGGAAAGTTTATCTGAATTAACTAGGCTTATAGAGGAAAGAACAAAGAAGATCGCTATTATTGCCTGTGAGGTATTGTGTAGAGAGGTCTGCTATGC
>JAOACC010000019.1 GCA_026418035.1 bacterium | reverse complement strand
GCCTGTTTTACTTCTCTATAACTGAGGTTATCAAATCTTATAAATGGTGCTAAAAGCGTATCAAAGTTAGAGAATGCTTGAGCTCCAGCAGCTTCTCCCTGAAGCGTGTAGAAGAAATTAACTATCTGACCTAATGCGCTTCTAAAGTGTTTAGCAGGTTTACTCTCAGCTTTTCCCGGAACCCCTCTAAAACCCTCTAGCAGTAAATCTTGTAAATCCCAACCTACACAGTAGACAGAAAGACTATTAAGGTCATGAATATGGAAATCTCCATTAATATGGGCATTTCTAATCTCTGGGGGATATATCTTATTCAGCCAGTATACCTTGCTTATCTCTGAAGATATATAGTTATTTAGCCCCTGAAGAGAAAATGTCATATTACTATTCTCTTGGACTTGCCAATCTATCTTTTCTAGATATTGATCAACAAGGTCCACACTAGCTTTAGCAGATATCTCTCTAATCTTTGCGTGCTGGTCCCTATAAAGTATATATGCCTTAGCAGTCTTTCTATAGGGCGAATCTATGAGGACCTCTTCTACAACATCTTGTATCTCTTCTACTGAGGGAATCTCACTCTTTATTATCTCTTCTGCTAGGCTTAAAACCTTTAATGTTAATCTTTCTGCTATATCTCTTCCAAACTCTCCGGTTGCCATACCTGCTTTAGCAATAGCATTTGTTATCTTGCTAGCATCAAACTTGACTATTCTTCCATCTCTTTTTCTAATCTCCTTGAACATAAGTCTCCTCCACTTTAAGGTATTAAAGTATATACAAATCAATTATATCATCTAGTTACCTAGTAATTATCCCATATAGTTTCCCCCATTTACAAAGAAGTTCTGTCCTGTTATGTAAGAAGCGGATGTTACTAAAAAGTAAGCCATTTTAAACACATCTTCTGGATTTCCCAATCTCTTTAATGGAATGGTATTCACTATATTTTCGTAATTCTCTTTCTGGTCTAGTCTATACCTATTAATTACCTTTTCTGTTTCTATAAATCCAGGTATGATGCAGTTAACTTTAATTCTTGGGGCTAGCTCTAAAGCCATGCATTTAGTTAATGCTATAACTCCTGCTTTGGCAGAGCAGTAATTAGCTCCATTCTTCCTACCTCTTAGTGCGGTCGAAGCTCCTATGTTTATTATATGACCGTCGCTTTCCGAATAACGAAGAGCAAATTCTTGGGAGCAAATAAATGTTCCTGTTAGATTTATATCTAGCACCCTTTTCCAGTCTTCATCTGTTATTTCTAAAAAGGGTTTATCTATATTTATACCGGCATTATTTATCAGTATGTCTATCCTTCCAAATTTATCAAATATCATGTTAAACATATCCTTTACAGATTTCCTGTCTGAGACATCCAATTTAACCCTTAGCGCCTTATCTATTCCTACATTTGAGACTATCTCTTTGAAAACTTCTTCTGCTTTCTCCTCTAACTTAGAATAGTTAATAACTACTCTAAATCCTTTTTGGGCAAAACTTTTACATAGATAAGCTCCGATACCTCTAGAAGATCCAGTAACTAAGAGAACCCTATCTTCCATAAAATCCCTCCGATTTTTTAACCCTTATAGAGAGTTTACATAAAAATATCAAGATGTCAAATAAAAAAATTATCTTAGCATTAAAGATTGACTCCTTTAATAAACATTGGGAAAACTATCATTTTATAATTTAATAATTATCCAGATACGATCCATTGACTTTTTATATTTATTGGTATAATTATAAACATGCTAAGAGTAAGTAGTAAGAGGAACTATTCGATTAGTAGGTTAAGAGAGAAAGTATTGATATTAGCAGTGATTTTTATGATTCTTCTTTCATCTTCTTCTTTGGCAGAAACTCTAAAGGTAGTCTTAGACAGAGATTATCCTCCTTTTACATATATAGATAAAGATGGAGATCTTGTTGGTATATCCGTAGATTTTTGGAAGCTCTTCAAAGAAAAAACTGGAATAGATATCCAGCTAATGCCAGTTGAATGGGCAGAGGCTTTTAGAGTAATTAAAGAGCAATCTGCAGATGCAATAGATACAATCTTTAAAACTCCAGCAAGGGAGGAATTCTTAGATTTTACTAATCCAATATTTCAGATGACCTCTAGTATCTATTATAATCCTCAGCTTGGTAATATAACTTCTTTAAAAGACTTAACCCCTTATGTAGTGGGTGTAAAAGAGATGGATGCTCTGATAGATATAGCAAAGGCTAAAAATCCTTCTATTCAGTTTAAATTCTATAAGAATTACTCCGATATTGTTCAAGCAGCTAAGAAAGGAGAGATACAGATATTTTTAATGGATGATCTACCTGCCAATTATTACCTTGTCAAATATGACCTTCTATATGAGTTCTTAAAGACAGAACCCTTTGCATTTAATTATCTATATGTAGCTACCCAAAAGGGAAATACCAAAGTCCTCAACATATTAAATGATGGTCTATCTAAAATATCTCAGGAAGAATTACTAGGATTACTAAAAAAGTATACGGTAGAGGTAGAGAGACAACCCCGTTGGATAAGATTTTTATTTTACGTACTGTTAAGTACGCTCCTTTTAATAATAATCCTTGTGGGGATTAATAGATTTCTTGCCCAAAAAATAGCTCAGGCTACAAAGGAGCTGAGGGATAAAAACGAAGAGTTAACTGCATTATATGAAGAGTTAAAAGCCTCAAATGAAGAACTCGAAGCTACTTATGAAGAACTCAAGGCTTCTACTGAAGAACTTGAGGAGCTCTATAAAGAGTTAGAAGAAGCTACAAATGTAAGGATAAAGACATTTGAGACAGTATCAAAACTAGCGACCCTTAATGTAGATGAAGAAGACTTCTTAGAAGATGTTCTAAAATTAGCTCTAGAGATAATTCCTAAGGCTAAGGCTGGAAGTATATTTTGGATAGGAGAGGATGAGAACATTTCACTAATAAAGACTATGGGCCATTCAAGAGATTTAGAAGGACTCGTATTTAAAAGAGAAGAATTACTCGATATAAACGAGATTAAAGTTGTAAAGGATATTATAAATGTAGATAGAGAAATTATGCAAGAGGAGAAATATAGAATTATGGAGAAATTTACTAAACCTATAAGAGAAACTATTGTATCTCCTTTAAAATGGGAAAATAAAAAGTTTGGTTATATCTCGTTAGATATCTTAGAAGAGAACGATACGCACTTTACAGAAACAGATGTAAATATAATTAAGTGGTTGTCTGATGTTATTGCTTCTTTTTATGCTATCAGGAATTATGCTAGAAGAGAAAGAACATTCCTTAATACCCTAGTTATAACCCTTACTAGGGCTTTAGAATACTATGATATTTATACTAGAGGGCATTCTGAACGTGTTGCAAGATACTCTTTAAAGATAGCTACAAGATTAGAACTTGACGTAGAAATCTCTAGAAGGATATACTGGGCAGGCTATCTTCATGATATAGGCAAGATATTCGTTCCACAAGCAGTATTAAATAAGAATGGATTCTTAAATGAAGAAGAGTATGAGCTCGTTAAGATACATCCAGTTAAAAGCGAAGAACTTGTTCTTCAGATGGAGGGTTTAGAGGATGTAGCAAAGATTATTAGGCATCATCATGAAAGGTGGGATGGTAAAGGCTATCCAGATGGATTGATTGGAGAGAATATTCCATTAGGTTCTAGGATATTAGGAATAGCAGATGCCTTTGATGCCATGACTACGGAGAGACCTTATAGAAGAG
>JAOACC010000001.1 GCA_026418035.1 bacterium | reverse complement strand
ATTTGATATAGTTACTGATGAAGATATAAAAGAAGGCAAGATTAATAGTTATACTCTTCTTATTCTTTCTAATTCTGCCTCTACATCTGAAAAGGTAAACGAAGGAGTAATTAGATATATAGATAATGGTGGAAGTGTTTTTGCTACTTATAATACATCTTTGTATGATACACAAAGACAGAGAAGAGAGGATTTTGGTCTTAGAAGAGTCCTTGGGGTAACCTATAGACGGGAACTAGAATCGTCTTATTTTAGTGTCAATTATCCTTTAAACAATAAACTTACATCTTCACCAATAATAGCTCATAAGCTTCTAGAAGTAGAAGCTATAGATAACACTGAGATCTTAGGAAGAATTATCTTGCCTTCTCCTACTGATCTTTTCCCATTTACCTATGTGTCTGCTCCTTCAAGAATCACTGAGATCCCCAGCGTAACAAAAAAAGGACGGGTAATATATTGTTCTGCAGATATTGGATATAGCTTTATGAAGGCAAGTTATATAGACCATAAATATCTAATAGATAATATTGTGAATCTACTAGCTGGTAATAGGATCCCTATTAGAGTAAAAGCTCCTTCTACCTTAGACGTGGTATTAAGAAAGCAAAACGGAAGAATTCTTATTCATCTTATAAATCTAACAACAAACCAAATAGTTGAGGATATAGAATGTAATTCAGATATATATGAAGTTATTCCTCTTTATGAGATAGAAGTAGAACTCTTTAGAAGTGATATCAAAAGAATCTTCAGAGCTTCGGATAATCAAGAACTACCACATATAGTAAAGGAAGATGGAATAGTGTTTAAGATTCCTAAGCTTGAACTTTACGAAATTATTGTCTGCGAGGTAAAAGGGTGAGTGGTTGTAGCCTTTCGGAAACTTTTAATAAATGGAGAGTGAGGATAAAATATTAGATTTAAACTTTCAAATTAAGGGTTCCATTCCCAGGGCTGTAAAGCCCATATAAAGGGGAACGCACTTTGACAATTAAATATTTAAAATATATATGATTAACTTAAAAAAGATCAAGACATCTTTAGGAGACTTCTTTTAGTCTACTTGTGCTTCAATTTTAAACCTTAGATATCGTTAAGTTTTCTCTTCAGTCTAACTAGTAATTTTCTTATGTGCTTATTAAAATCTATACAGGCATTTAATGAATGTTGGTACACCCAAAAGCTAATAGCCATATCTATTACTTCTTACTATATACTCTAGATCTCTCTAATTTATAATCAACAGTACTAATACTATTATGTCTATCAGCCTGAGCTAGAATAAAGTGTAAAGGTAGACCATACTTTAGAATAGAGATTACAAGAGACTTTAGAGCTTCTGAGAGAATACTGAGCTGAGAAAGGAGGTAATGATATAGAGGAATAGTTAGTTATCAATGGAAACTGAATCTTTTAGGGGAGTAACTAAGGTGAGGTTGATTAAAAATGTAATTATGAGTTTTAGAAACTTGGGAAATTTTTGAAGAAGGAGGTAAAGAATGATGTTGAGGAAGAGTTTGTTTGTAGGTTTACTTATTGTATATTTAATATTTTCGATGTCTATAGCAAATGCTGCCAAAATAACTATTCGCTTTGATCCATGGGCATATAGACCTAATGTGCCACCTGAGAATCTGAAGATGATGAGTGTTATAGTTGACGAATATGAAAAACTCAAACCTGATGTTAAGATCGAATTAGTAGGTACTGGAGCTTATGGAGGACAGAATTACTATACTTGGATTCAGACAAGGCTTCTGACTAAAGATGCTCCTGAGGTTTTCTGGCTAAATTTTGACCAAGGGTGGGAGCTTTACAATAGAGGCTGGTTTACCGATTGGGCTCCTTATTTGGGAAAGCCAAATCTCTATGTCCCTGGTAATAAACGCTGGTCAGACATCTTTTATCCCTATATGTTTAAGGAAGTTAGAGCTCCTGATGGGAAAATTTATGATATAGCTGCTGATGCAGTAGGAACTACTATAGTTTATAATAAAGATATCTTTAAGAAAGTAGGGGTTAGTATACCTACTACGTGGAATAAGTTTATAGGGATTTTAGATAAGATTAAGTCTCAGGGGATCATCCCATTTGGTAATACTACTTTTGCCTCCTGTTGT
>JAOACC010000149.1 GCA_026418035.1 bacterium | reverse complement strand
TTAGTATTCACATAACCTTAAATACTCATCTACCATTGCCATAAAGTTGTCATATTTTGTCCCTACCGCTATTGTATGGGATGTGCCAAATATATATCCTCCATTTGGCTTTAATATCTCCATCGCCTTTCTCACATCTTTTCTTACGTCATCAGGTGTACCACTCACTAAGTTTTCTACATTTACTCCTCCCCAAAGGGTAATCTTATCCCCATAATTTTCTTTTAGCCATTTTAAATCCATTCCTCCAGTTTCTTGAATCGACTGATAGGCATCATATCCAGCTTCTATAAACATATCCATTAGTTGTGTATTATTACCACAGGCATGCTTTAGTACCTTCATTCCAAAACCTTTAACATTCTTAACTCTCTCTTTTATTGCTGGCAGGCAAAACTCTCTAAACATCTTAGGAGAGATAAATGGTCCTTTATTAGAAGCGAAGTCGGTTCCCCATAATACCCCATCCTGTCCTTCTCTAATGTAGTATCTATCCAATTGATTAGCTCTATACACAGCTACATCTATTGCCTTTTTTACCACCTCAGGATTAGCTACATATTCTATAAGTCCTCGCTCCATTCCACCCAATAGTATAAACCCGACCTCTCCGCCATCAGGACCAGTTATAAATTTTTCTCCTTTAAATTCTTTTATCACTGCATCTACAACTTCAAACTGAGATTTATCAGGAGGAGATAGGTTTTCATATCTAAAGTCTTCAAGCCTAAACTCTCTTGTCCATTTTTGAGGGTCATATACCAACGTAATGTCTCCTGTTATGGGGGAGTATTTATATATACTACCATCCTTAAACTCCCAAGTATTTTCATCTATCCTTTTTGGCTTTTCAGGTTCATAGTCTTTTGGGGGAAGAATCGCTGTGCACATAGCACCTAGATTTATTATATCCATAAAATCTAGTTTCTTATAAAGCTCAATAAGGTCTTCTTTCCAACTTTGAGCTACCTCATCTCTTCTTCCCTCCCACAGTGCTATCTGTGTCTTTGCCTTAGCTCTTAAATAAGTTTCATGACCTAGAATCTTTTCTACCGTATCATAATCTATTGCATATTCTCCCCAAGGGACCCTATCGGGAATCTTATGTTCTAACACGGATAATACTCTTTCCCTAGAGTTCATTAGATATCAACCTCCTAAGTAAATCATCTTATTTTGGGGCGATTCCTTTCTTAACTCCTCTGTTACTTCTTTTAGATATTTTATTCTATCAGCAATCATAGACGTCTCCTTATAAAAATAGGGGGACTTACAGTCCCCCTTTAAAATGCTATTTACGTTACTCTATTTTTTGAAGAAGAATTGCTCGGGACCAAAGTTCTTTGGTGAATTTAAGACCCAACTATAGATACCTGTCTCAGGAACATTTCTCATATTATTCTTTATTATGCCAATATCTGGAGGTGAGCTAAGTGTTCCTATAACCCAGAGATTTTTAGCATTTAGCTTTAGTATCTGTTGGAAAAGTTCTTTTTGCTTCCTATCGCTAGAGGTCTTCTTGATTTCTTCGTAAATTTCTATGGTTTTTAGTAAATCTCCTGTAGGTTTTTCTCCAATCTTGCCACCAGATTGGTACCACTGTGCATAAGCTATAACATGGTTAGATTCTGTGCTCCAAGGCATATACCATCTAGGGTCAATAAGTGGCTGCATCCCAACAGACCCTGTCCATATAGCAACATCATGTTCTAATGCTGCCTTACGTGTATAGAAGAGTGACCTTTCCATACTCTTTACTGCAGTTTTAACGCCAACTTCTGTCCAATATTTAGCGATAAGTTCACAGGCATCTACCCAAGGTCCAAATGCAGGCGTAAGCTCTATAGTTATCATCAAAGGCTTTCCATCTGGTCTAAGTCTAATTCCATCTGGACCCCTCTTAAGCCCCATCTCATCAAGCATCCTATTTGCCTCTTTTGGATTGTATTCTATATATGCATAGGCGAGTTCTTTAGAAAAGTATCCTGATTCTGGATGTGGAACTACCTGTCTAGGTTCTTCACACATCCCTAAATAGCAGAGCTGGTTTATCTCATTTCTATTTATAGCTAGAGAAAGGGCTTTACGGAACCTATCATCGTTAAATATCTGTCTAAGAACAGGGTCTTTATGGTTAAGGTTTAATGCTACAACCATATTAGTTTCAAAGTCATTCTTATACTTAACTACTCTATAGTCTCCCTTGTCTTTATTCTCCATAAAGAGGGTATAATTTTGCCAGAGGATATGACGTACTTGCATATCTATTCTTCCTGCTACCGCTCTCATATTAAGTATTTCTATATTTTCCACAAATTCATGTTCGACCCTATCAATATATGGAAGCTGATTCCCTTCTATATCTACTTTCCAGTAATACGGATTTCTTTCAAGGACCATAATAGGTCTAGTAGATGGTACTACGCATTTCCAAGCAAATATTACAGGAATATCAGTATTTAGAAATAAGTCTGTCTTATTAGAAAATAGCTGATACCAGTATTGTACTCCGGCTTCTTTCACTAACGCGTCTAACTTATCTTTAGGTGTATATTTAGGATGGAATTGCTTTAGATAATGCTTGGGATAGGAACATACGTAGTGTCCAGGAGGACCAGCAAGATATCTAAGAAATAGCCCATAAGGCTGATCAAAGACAAATTTAACTACATATGTACTGATCTTTTGGACTTTTCCTAATTTCCCTCCAATAGTAAGCCATGCAGGCTTGGTTGGAGTTAGCTCGTCATTTAGAATTATGTCTTCATACCAAAATAATATGTCATCCGCAGTAAATGGTTGCCCATCGGACCACTTCATCCCCCTTCTTAGATAAAAGGTAAACTCTTTTCTATCCGCACTTATCTTCCAACTTTTGGCAACGTTAGGTATCAAATCTTTTCCATCTGGTGTAAAATATATGAGTCTTTCTCTAATTAGTCTATCAGGTCCTGGGCTATCTGCCCTACCTAGCCATGCCCTATGCCAAGTTCCTCCATACTGCCCTACCTCCTCCACTGGAACTACTACTAGGGGTTCGTCTGGAAGTCTCCTTTCTACAGGCGGTAGTTTCCCTTGCTTTACAAGTTCTGCAAGCATTGGTGCTTCCTTATACTTAGTAATCTTTTTGCCAGTTGCCTTAGCATACTCTGCCGGAGAGTTGTAAGAAGCTGGAGACGGCATCTTTATTTGGGAATAAGAGATTTCAAATGAAGTTAAAAAGAAACAAATCACTACGAAAATTAAAAACCATCTTACTATTTGCCTATTATGCATTTTTAATACTCCTCCTCTTTTTCTTTATTTTTTATTGGAGATCTAATAACCCCTAATCGATTATCAATAGAGGTTTATCTAGACTTGAATTCCTATTATCGTACAAGTATTTTTCAATTAGTTTTAACATCACCCCTCTTTAAAATATTTATGCGTATTATAACCTTCTTTATTTTTATAATAAAGGCATTTTCGAATGTTTATTTTTGTAGTATACAATAGATGGTAAATGTGATAATATTAAAGTAAAGCTAGTAAAATTGTCCCTTATTTTATTAGCTAAATATATAACAGGGAGGTAAGAGATGTTTAGTAAAAAGCTTATATTTACTGTTCTTTTTATTTTTTGTCTTTTGATTACTACATCTTCTTATGCTGGGACTCAATGGAAGCCTTACCAGTTTCAGAAGGATGAGAGATATGAGTTCAAAATAGTATTAGATATGACAGAATCAGAAGAGGCTCCAGGAAAGGAAGTCATTTATGTTCTAGAGATTAAGAGTGTTCCAGAGAAAGAAGGATTTGTTGAGCTAAATTTTACTACTAAGTCATTGATAGGTGAAGAAGAATTAACCTACGAAAAGGTGTTTAATTTAGGAGAGATTATTGGAGTTCCATTAGCTTTCCTTATAGTAAATCCTATGTATAGTTATATCTTTGAGCAGGTAGAGTTTGATGTCGGAGAAAAGATAAAAATTCTAGGACTTGGAACTATAAAGGTAGTAAAAAAGGAAACAGTTGGAGGACGAGAAGGTTTTGTCTGTCAACTTTTCCAGGTAGAAGGTAATAAGGAGGAGTTACTTATTGAATGGACTATAGATCCTACTTTAGCCTTGCCCTTAAGAGCTAAGAATTTTAAGGATGGAGAGTTGGAAAGTTTCTTTGAGCTCATATCTTATAATAAAGAGTAAGATCTTATAGAAACTAGTATTTTCCTAAATTTTTGTGATTGTGATAATGTTTACAATATGTTATAATCAATATAAAAATTTATTAAGGTAAGGAGGTATTGCAAGATGAAGCGGTTTTTAGTTGTTATTTTGGTTATGTCCATGTTATTGATGCTTTTCCAAGTAGCTGGTATGGGTGCTACTAAAAAGTATGGTGGCGTACTGAGGACTGCAGTAACATCAGATCCACCAACCTTAGACCCAGCACAAATAACAGATACGACCTCTGATATGGTAGCTAGACAGATCTTTGATGGTCTTGTAGACTATGATGAAAACTTAAAGATCGTTCCGGTTATAGCTAAGAATTGGACTATCTCTAAGGATGGAAAGGTTTATACATTTAATCTCCGTCAAGGAGTAAAGTTCCACAATGGCCGTGAAGTTACCGCTGAGGATTTTGTCTACTCTTGGAAAAGGGTTATGGACCCAGCCACCAAGAGTAAAAGGGCTAATTTTATGGAAGATATAGCTAAAGTAGAAGCTCCAAGTAAGTATGTCTTTAGAGTAACCCTTAAGGAACCAAGAGGTTACTTCTTACAGATGTTACCATACTCTTGTTTCTGGGTAATTCCAAAGGAAGAGGTTGAAAGATTAGGGCCAGATTTTGGTAGTAAGCCAGTTGGTTCTGGTCCATTTAAGTTTGTAAGCTGGACTCATGATGATAAGGTTATTCTTGAAGCCAACAAAGATTATTTTGCAGGTAGACCATATGTAGATAGAGTAGAGATAAGAATCATCCCAGATGAGACAGTCGCTATAATGGAGTTTGAAAAGGGTAACTTAGATTGGTATGAGAATGTTCCTCCTAGTGAATTAGATAGATTAAAGAATGATCCTAAATGGAAAGATAATATTATTATGAAGCCAATGTTAGGAACATACTATATTGGTATGAACTGTCAGAAACCACCTCTAAACAATAAACTTGTTCGTCAGGCTATAAGTTATGCTATAAATAGAGAACAGATTGTTAAGGTTATTATGAGAGACTCAGTAATGATTGCTACTGGTATATTGCCTCCTGGTATACCTGGTTATAGTAAGCGTCCACCCATTCCATATGACCCTGAAAAGGCTAAGAGATTGCTTAAACAGGCAGGTTATCCTGATGGAAAGGGATTACCTACTTTGGAGTTGGCATTCAATAAGAGTGCTACCCACCAGAGAATATGCGAAGCTATTCAGTCTGATCTAAAGAAAGTGGGTATAAATGTAGAATTAATCCAAATGGATTGGGCTCAATATCTAGAAAAGGTAGATAGAGGAGAAACTCAGTTATTTAGATTAGGTTGGATAGCAGACTATCCAGATGCAGATAACTTTCTCTGGGTCTTATTTAACTCTAAAAACTGGGGTCCTGGTGGAAATGGTGCACATTACAAGAATCCAACTGTAGATGAGCTTACTGATAAAGCCAAAACTATGGTGCCTGGAGCAGCAAGAAATTCTCTTTATAAGAGAGCAGAAACAATAATATTAGAAGATGCTCCTTGGGCTCCCATATACTTCTATGTAAGTAGAGCTATTAAACAGCCATATGTTATGGATTTTGACTTCTCTGGTATGGGACCATTTACCGCTAAATTAGAAAAGGTCTGGTTGGATAAGTAAAAAAGATATTTAAGAAACAAATTTTGGTAGCCTGGAGGTTTTACCTCCAGGTTATTTTATGGAGATCGAAGGAGAGATGACAAACTATATAATAAGAAGATTACTTTTAACTATACCAACACTTATAGGTATAATTACAATAACTTTTTTGCTTATGTATGTAGTTCCTGGGGATCCTATAAGGATTCTAATGGGCCAAAGAGGTGACCCAGAAACTATTGCTATGATAAGAAAGCAGATGGGGTTGGATGATCCACTTCCTATTCAGTATTTTAGGTTTTTAACTAATGTATTAAGGGGAGATTTTGGTCGTTCTTATGCTACGAATAGGCCAGTTTTATCAGAAATTTTGACAAGATTTCCAGCTACACTAAAATTAGCACTGGCTTCTATGTTAGTAGCTTCAGTTATAGGTTTATCGGCTGGTATTATATCAGCTACAAGACAGTATTCGTTTTTTGATTATTCTAGTATGGTAGTTGCTCTTATGGGCGTTTCAGCACCAGTTTTCTGGGTAGGTTTACTACTTATGTGGATATTTGGTTACACGCTAGGTTGGTTACCTATATCTGGGTATGGAGATATCTCTTATCTTATACTTCCTGCAATTACCTTAGGTATAAGACCAGCTGCCTATATAGCTCGTATGACTCGTTCTAGCTTTTTAGAAGTTTTAAGGCAAGATTATATAAGAACAGCCAGGGCAAAGGGCCTTCCAGAGAGAAGGGTTATATATATCCATGCAATGAGAAATACTCTAATTACTGTAGTTACTATCTTGGGAATGGAGTTAGCTAGCCTTTTGAGTGGAGCAGTTCTTACTGAGACAATATTTGCCTGGCCAGGTATTGGAAGATTATCTGTAGATGCTATAATAAAAAGAGATCATCCAATGGTCCAGGGTACTGTTCTTTTTACAGCTATTATATTTATATTTGCTAACCTTATAGTGGATATATCTTACGCATTTCTTGACCCGAGGATAAGGTATGAATAGAGAGTCGGAAACCGTTAGAACAACTTCATATTGGAGAGATGCATTTAAAAGATTGAGGAAGAATAAGTTGGCAATGGTAGGTCTATATATAATTATTGCTTTAATATTGACTGCGATTTTTGCCCCATGGCTTGCACCATATGATCCATATGAGGTCAATTATGAAGAGTATCTTCAGCCTCCATCACTTAAACATCCTTTAGGAACAGACGAATTTGGTAGAGATATACTCTCTAGAATTATATTTGGTTCTAGGATTTCCCTTGAAGTAGGAATCATAGCAGAAGGAATAGCAACTGTGGTAGGAGTTTTATTAGGTAGTATTTCTGGTTACTTTGGGGGTTGGGTTGACCACCTTATAGTGGAATTGACCAATATTGTCTTTGCTTTTCCATTCCTTCTATTTGTTATTGCTATAGTGGTAAGTCTAGGTCCTAGTCTTTCTAATGTATTTCTTGCAGTAGGGGCTCTTAATTGGGCTGGAACCGCTAGACTTATAAGAGGACAGGTTCTTAGTCTTAAGGAATCAGAGTACGTAGAAGCTGCTAGGGCTTTAGGTGCAAGTAGTGCTAGGATTATATTTAAGCATATACTTCCAAATTGTATAGCACCAATTATTGTATCTGCTACTTTAGGTATGGGGGGAGCTATTATGATAGAATCTAGTTTGAGCTTCTTGGGTTTAGGGGCACAACCACCTACGCCTAGTTGGGGTTCTATGATTGATTATGCTAAGGATTTTCTGAGGACCAATTTGTGGTATTCGTTCTTCCCTGGATTGGCTATTATGATTACAGTTTTTGGTTTTAATCTCTTAGGTGACGGATTGAGGGATGCTTTAGATCCGAGGTTAAAGATATGAACAATAATATTTTGATAAAAGTAGAAGATTTAAAGACATATTTTTATACAGAGGATGGGGTTGTTCCAGCTGTAGATGGAGTTTCCTTCTCTATAGAAGCTGGTAAGACTTTAGGATTGGTTGGAGAGAGTGGTTGCGGTAAAAGCGTTACTTCTCTTTCTATAATGAGACTTATTCCACCTCCTGGAAAGATAGTTGGAGGTAAGATTTTATTTGATGGAACAAACCTTTTAGACCTTCCTGAAAGTGAGATGAGAAGGATTAGAGGGAATAAGATTTCTATGATATTTCAGGAACCTATGACTTCTTTAAATCCGGTGTTTACTGTAGGAAGCCAGATAGCTGAGGCTATACAATTACATCAAGGTTTAGATAAGAATAGTGCTATGGAAAGAGCTATAGATCTGATGAGGCTTGTAGGTATACCATCTCCGGAACTTAGAGTTAAGGATTACCCTCATCAGCTCTCAGGAGGTATGAGGCAACGTGTTATGATAGCAATGGCTCTTGCCTGTAATCCAAAGCTTCTAATAGCGGATGAACCAACTACTGCTTTAGATGTTACTATCCAAGCTCAGATATTAGAGTTGATAAGGGAACTTAGGGAAAAACTAGGTATGTCTGTTCTCCTTATTACTCATAATCTTGGTGTAGTTGCGGAGACCGCAGATAATGTAGCAGTCATGTATGCAGGTAGAATCGTAGAATATGGGACTGTAAGAGATATATTTAAGAATCCTTTACATCCATATACTTGGGGGCTTTTACAGGCAATCCCAAGGCTTGATACTACTAGGGAGAGACTTCTGACTATAGAAGGGACAGTCCCAGATATGTTATCACTGCCTTCTGGATGTAAATTTGCTCCTCGTTGTATGTTTGTTAAACCAAGGTGTGAGGAATCAGAGCCTTCTTTAGAGGAGATATCCTCTGGACATTTTTCTAGATGTTGGAGATCGAAAGAGATAGATTTTTCTAAGATCGGGGTTGTTTAGTATGGAAGATAATATCCTTTTGAGAGTAGAAAAGTTGACAAAGCTTTTTCCCATAAGGGGCGGAATCTTTCAGAGGCCTATAGGTTATGTAAGGGCAGTAGAGAATGTCTCCTTTACTATATATAGAGGAGAGACGTTAGGTTTAGTTGGAGAGAGCGGTTGTGGCAAAACTACCACGGGTAGAAGCATCTTAAGATTAATAGAACCTACCTCAGGAAAGGTTTATTTCGATGGGATAGAAATAACTGCTCTTCGTAGGAAAGAGCTTGCCCCATTAAGAAGAGAGATGCAGATTATATTCCAAGACCCGTACGGATCTCTTAACCCAAGAATGACTATAGGGGATATAATAGGAGAGGGTCTAGAGATTCATAAGATAGCTAGAGGTAAAGAGAAAGAGAGAAGAATAATGGAGTTATTAGAAGTGGTAGGGTTACCTCCCGCTTATATAAGGAGATATCCACATGAGTTTAGTGGTGGACAGAGACAGCGTATAGGTATAGCGAGAGCTTTAGCTGTTAATCCTAAGTTTGTGGTCTGCGATGAGCCGGTTTCTGCATTGGACGTGTCTATTCAGTCCCAGATT
>JAOACC010000131.1 GCA_026418035.1 bacterium | reverse complement strand
ACACTATGATTCTATAGCATTGATAGGAGGAGCTTCAAGAGGTGTAAAAGACTACTGTGGTAAAGCTATAGAAGATATTGGAGAAGTAATCTTCCATGGAACAACACTAAGCCCTGGAAAAGTTTCAGGAGTATGTAAAGTTGATGGGAAACCAGTATTCCTAGTTCCAGGACATATAGGCTCAGCAACATGCTGCATATGTAACATAATGCTACCGATAATCTCGAAGATCCATTACGATAATGTTGATCTGCTTCCAAAAGTTTCAGCTAAACTATCAACATCAGTTGAAGCGAGACCTGGACTATACACATTTAGAACTGTAAGCTTAGAATGGTGTAACGATACACTTACAGCGACACCCCATGTAAAGAGGCTGGGAGGGTCAACACTACTAACAGTACTCTCAAGAGCAGGAGGATTCATACTAATACCTCCAAGTACAAAGTTATCAGAAGGAGAAATAGTAAAGGTAACACTTCTAAATCCTCTCGAAATCTTTAGCTGGAGATATAGATGAAAATCATTAAAGCTCCATGACTTTCTTAGCTTTAAAATCTTAATTTCTCTTAAATATATTTAATTAGGATTGGACCAATTTAAAACAACGTAATGTTTTGTAAAGATAAGATATGGTAAGATTGAGTGGTTGTAAAAGATATTCCAGATAATAGATCTATTATCTCTGATGATGTAATGGTTTAGGAATCTTTACTAGACGTCTCTCCAGATTTTAACCCTTCAAATATCTCTGAGAGCTTAGCATATCTCTCATGGCTATAATTAGGTCCAAGCTGGAAGCCTTTCTCACCGATGAACCATCTTACAAATTCGTATACTTCTAATGCTTTATTCTTTTTAGATTCATCTTTTACCCATTCTTCTTCCCAATTCCAGAAAACATCATTAATATAAGTGATTATTTTCTTCTGAAGATCTACTGTAATAGCTCTGGGGAAAGTATTCTTACTGAAGATGTTGTAGATTAGCTTCTCAAGCTCTATACCAGTGATCTGAGGAAAATTCCATTTAATATCTATAACCATCCCGTAAGGTCCTTTAAGAATACTCCATGGAACTATCTGATATTCTTCACCTTCAAAATTAATCTCTCCGATCAAGCTTGCTTCATGATCAACGTAGAAGTGCCTCCAACCCTTAGACTCGATCTCAGCTAGGAGAGACTCTATATCTACATGTATCTTGAAGATCTCTGAAAGTGGCGCCCTACCAGGACACTTGAGAATGAGCTTACCTCTAGCAACACCCTTCTCCATACCGCTCATAGACATGTCTAAAAATTATATCAACTTCTTAATATAATTGTCCTCAAAAACTATAACATAACTTAATATTTTCCAATTTTCTGTATTTTAATTTCTTTAATAATCTATTTTTGCAAATGATTTCCTAAGTGAATAATATTTTTGTAACTTTGATATAATGGTTTGCTAAGGTTAACTGCACCTATAGACTTCATACAAAAAGCTAAATTGTAAGTCTAGGAGAGAAAAGATGTTGAAAAGAAGAGAATTTATAGCAATTAACTTCAGTTTACTCATCTCATCAAGCCTTCTTACAATCTTAGGTATTAGAAGAAGTAAAGCTATTAGACCTCCTGGAGTGCTAGATGAAGAAGAATTTTTATCTTTATGTATAAGATGTGGGAAATGTATAGATGTATGCCCGACTAAAGGTTTAAAAATTAATTATCTTACTATAGAAGGTTTAGCTACACCTGTACTTGAAGGTTTTTGCGCAATTTATCTCGAACTCATTCAACCAAGTAGATTAACGAATATTGAGTTTAAGAGAAGAATCGTGTATGGACATCTATGTTTTAAATGTATTGATGTCTGTCCAACAAGAGCTTTGAAACGTTTACCACTAAGTAAGATCAAGAT
>JAOACC010000120.1 GCA_026418035.1 bacterium | reverse complement strand
AGATGTGTATAAGAGACAGGGCGATGGATTAGCTATCGCATATGATGCTGGAGTAGAATTGTGTGATATGGAATTTGTTCAATTTCACCCGACTGTCTTAAAGCATCCATCTGCTCCTCCTCTTCTAATTACAGAGTCGATTAGAGGAGAAGGGGGAATCTTAAGAAATATCTATGGTGAAAGGTTTGTTCCTAAATATCATGAAATGGGAGAACTTGCCCCTAGAGATGTTGTATCGAGGATAATTACTGAAGAAATGGAAAGAACTAATTCTGATTATGTATATTTAGATATAACCCATCTTTCAAAAGAATTTATCCTATCTCATTTTCCTATGATATATAGCGAATGTCTTAAGTACGGAATAGACATAACTAGAGATTATATTCCTGTGGCTCCTGGTGCTCATTATATGATGGGAGGTATAAGGACTAACCTCAAAGGTGAGACTTGCATAAAAGGACTTTATGCCTGTGGAGAATGTGCCGGAACCGGTATACATGGTGCTAATAGGATGGCAAGTAACTCTTTGCTAGAGGGTCTAGTTTTTGGTAAAATTATAGCTCAAGAAGTATCTGAATATGTTCTAAACAATGGAAATATCAGTACTCTGGATATGGAAGTTACGAAGAAAGAGGTATGTAAAGAAGAAATTTTAAGAGAATTCAGAGTTGAAATGCAAAATCTTATGTGGAAGTATTGTGGAATTAGAAGAAAAGAGGAGGGTTTAAGGACCTTATTGGAAAGACTAGAGAAGATGCAGCAAGAAGTAAAGGATATGCCAGTTAATAATTTCAAAGATGTTGAGACTAAAAATATGCTTGTTTTATCGAAGTTAATCGCTGAAAGTGCGCTGGAGAGAAGAGAGAGCAGGGGTGCACACTTTAGGGAGGACTATCCTTATCGAGATGATATATACTGGCAGAAACATATTATAAAGAAGAAAGGACGAGTATGAATAGTATATCTAAGATAGTATTGCTTGCCCTAGAAGAAGATATAGGGATTGGAGATATAACTACAGATATTACTATAGATGAGGAGCTTAAGGGTAAGGCTTATATAAAGGCAAAAGAGAGTGGTATACTCTGTGGCTGTGAAGTAGTGAAAGAGGTTTTTAGAAATATTGATGAAACTCTTGTTTTGAACTTTTCAAAATCTGACGGTGAAGAGATATTTCTTGGAGAGAAGGTTATATTTATAGAGGGAAAAGTAAAAAGTATCTTGAAAGGGGAAAGAGTTGCTCTCAATTTTCTCTCTCACCTTTCTGGAATAGCTACTGCTACTAATAAGTTAGTTAAGTTACTTTCACCATCGGTAAAGATTCTTGATACGAGAAAAACTCTACCAGGTTTAAGGATTCTAGAGAAATACGCAGTAAGGGTAGGTGGAGGGAAGAATCACAGATTTGGTCTCTATGATGGGATATTGATTAAGGATAATCATATAATAGCTGTAGGAGGGGTAAGAAAAGCCTTAGAAATAGCCAAAAGGAACGTTCCCCATTACATGAAGATAGAGATAGAAGCAGCTACGCTAGATGATGTGAGGGAAGCGGTAGAAGGTGGTGCAGATATAATACTACTTGATAACATGAGTGTCGATGAGATAAAGGAGGCTATTAAGATCATAAATGGTAGAGCTCAAGTCGAAGTTTCAGGTGGTATAAATAGCAATAATATAGAACAGTTTGTTGGATTACCCATTGACTTTATATCAGTTGGTGCCATTACGCATTCTGCAAAGGCTTTAGACTTCTCCTTAACATTGGAGGGTAGGATTGAGTAGAGAATTAGCCATAGAACTTCATAAATATTTGAAAGGAAAGCTATCTGTTGAGTCCAAAGTAGACGTTTTAGATAAGAAGGATTTGAGTTTAGTATATACGCCAGGGGTAGGGTTTGTTTCTCAAGAAATAGCTAAAGACAAGGATAGTGTCTATGATTATACTTGGAAGGGTAATACAGTTGCGGTAGTAAGTGATGGAAGTGCGGTTCTGGGATTGGGAGATGTAGGACCAGAATCTGCTCTTCCTGTTATGGAGGGGAAGGCTCTTCTTATAAAAAGATTTGCTGGAATAAATGCGATTCCTATTTGTATAAGAACTAAATCATGGGAAGAAGTAGTGAGAATAGTATATTCTATAGCTCCAACGTTTGGTCTTATTCTTCTTGAAGATATAAAAGCGCCTGAATGTTTTAGGGTAGAAGAAACTTTAGAAAAAGAGCTAGACATACCATTTTTTCATGATGACCAGCATGGGACTGCAATAGCTGTTCTTGCAGGATTGATAAATGCATTAAAGATAGTAGGAAAAGATAAAGAGAGGATGAAAGTAGTTGTATCTGGGGCAGGAGCTGCTGGGACAGCAGTAACTTATCTATTGTTAGACTATGGATTTCGAAACATAGTAGTTTGTGATAGTAAAGGAATTATAAGCGTTGATAGAAGCGATCTTAATGAAGATAAGTTTAAGTTAGCCCAAAAAACTAATCCAGAAAAACTATCTGGAAAATTAGAAGATGCAATAAAAGGAGCAAATATATTTATAGGTTTATCTGCTCCTAATATTGTCTCTAAGGAAATGATAAAAAATATGGCTTCCAATCCAGTTGTCTTTGCTATGGCTAATCCTATACCTGAGATAAGTTATGAAGAAGCATTATCTGCAGGAGCAGAGGTTGTTGCTACTGGTAGGTCTGATTATCCTAATCAGATAAACAATCTTTTAGTTTTTCCAGGTTTGATAAAAGGTTTGCTCAGGTCTAAAAAGAAGTTAAATAGTGAGATAAAAATAAGAACTGCTAAAGCTATCGCAGAAGTAGTTACAGAAGAAGAATTAAATAGAGGTATTATAGTTCCTAGTCCTTTTAACCCGATTATAGTTAATAAGGTAGCAGAAGCAGTTATGTAAGTTGGATAGATAAGGCGTCTATTCGGGTAAATGTTAAGGTTTAGTACTCTATATTGTATGTGATATTTGAAATTTGACTTTAAATTGAATAATTTATCAAGTAAAATTCTTTACTTTATATAAATTTTATGATAATATTTTTAATATGATAAAATAAAAATGTAATACTATAAGGAGGTAGGGTAAAAATGGTAGCAGAGTTAACAGACCTTAGGTTAATTGTCTACGATAAGATAAAGCAAGCTATTCTTAACAGAGATTTACAGAGTGGTATGAAACTTACTGTGGAAGATTTGACAAAAATGTTTGGTGTAAGTCCAACTCCTGTCAAGGAAGCTCTAATAGCTCTTGAGAAAGAAGGCTTAGTAGAGAATATACCTAGAAGAGGAGCTTTTGTTTCTGTATTAACATTGAAAGATGTAGAAGAACTTTATTCGATTAGAGAGAGTCTAGAGGGATTATGTGCTAGGAGGCTGACTGAAAAGATAGATGATACAAGTATTGTAGAATTAAGCAATATTATAAGTGATTCTGAAAGGTATGCTAAAGCCAACGATTTTTTAAAATATGAAGAAGCAGATAAAAACTTTCATAAAATGATGAGAGAGTTAACAGGAGATAAGAGGCTTATATATTTTCTTTCCATATTAGAAGGACAACTTAGATTAGTCTTACCTGTGGTAAATACTTTGCCTGGAAGGCTTGAAAGCTCTCTACAGGAACATAAAAAGATACTTCAGAACTTAGAAAAGCGAAACGTACAGAATGTAGAATTCTACTGTAGAGAGCATGTAAGATTAGAAAAAGAAGCTGTCCTAGCAGACCTCAAATTAAGAGGCTTAAAATAGAGGGGTTATAGCTTTATTTTTCTAAGTTTATAATCTCTTTAAGAATTTAAGCTTCCTGTTCTACAAATTGAACAGAGCTTAGATGATAGTATAATCCTCTTAAGGCTAAAAGCTCTTCGTGTGTTCCCTCTTCTACTATTTCTCCTTCTTTTAGGACAATTATTTTGTCTGCCTTTTTAACTGTTGATAGTCTATGTGCTATTATAAGAATAGTTCTTGTCCCTGCAAGATTGTTTATTGCCTCTTGAATCTTGTTCTCGGTTTCTGTATCTACTGAGGAGGTCGCTTCATCAAGTATTAATATTGGAGCGTTCTTTAAAACAGCTCTGGCAATGGCTAATCTTTGTTTTTGTCCACCTGAGAGCTTTACTCCTCTTTCACCTATATATGTATTATATCCATCAGGAAGTTCCATAATAAAATCGTGAGCGCAAGCGACCTTTGCAGCATTTATTATCTCTTCCATAGTAGCATCTTCTTTTCCATATGCAATGTTTTCTGCTATTGTTCCATTGAAAAGAAAAACATCTTGCATTACCATGCTTATATTATCGTGTAGGGATTTTAGACTAACATCTCTAATATCTATATCATCTATCTTTATACTTCCAGAATCTGGATCGAAGAATCTGACTAGAAGATACATTATAGTTGTCTTTCCTACACCAGTTGGTCCTACAAAGGCAACCATTTGTCCTGGGTCTATATTAAATGATATATTCCTCAAGACAGGAACTTTTTTGTCATAGGAAAAATATACATTCTCAAAAGTAACCTTGCCCTTCACATCTTTAAGTTCAATGGCATCTGGCTTTTCCTTTATCTCTGATTCGGTTTCTAATATCTCAAAGACTCTCTCTGCCCCTGCTAATGCCTGCTGTATATTCTCTATCACATGACTTAGGGCTGTTATAGGCTGATAGAACATATTTAAATAGAGCATGAAACCTACAATGTCTCCTGCAGAGACCTTCCCATTCAGAGCCATTATTCCACCAATAGAAGAGACTACTACTGTACCAATAGAACTTAGAAAAGTTACTGTTGGGTGAAATACAGCACTTAGTTTTAACGCATTTAGAAGTGCCTTTATATGTCTATATGCCTTATTTTGAATCTTAGATAACTCCTTTTTCTGCTGATTAAATAACTGTATTTCCCTTATTCCAGATATATTGTCCTGTAAGTCTGCATTTAGGTCTGCAAGAGCTCTCTGTGCTTCTCTAAAATTTGGGAGAACACGCTTGGCAAATCTTGCTCCTGTATATATCAAAAATGGGATGGGAAACAAAGATAAGAGTGCTAACGTTGGATTTACTATGAACAGTATGATTACAACTCCTAAGATTATAAGAGCATTTGTGAATAGATCAGGAACTGCATGGGCAATTAGAGCTTCAAAATTGGCAGTATCATTCACTACTCTTGACATAAGTTGCCCAGTCTGTTTATCTTGGAAAAATCTAAAGGATAATTGTTGTAATTTGTCATAGACCATTCCTCTCATATGAGCTACTAGGTGCCATGCGGCGTAGTGTGATAGATAACTAGCTAGAAATTGAAATATTATTCTTGCTATGTAAGAAGCTACTAAGATAATGGAAAGCTTTATTATATATCCTTTTGGATCCGGATACTTATCTAGATTCGTAATGATGTTAATAAGCTGTCTAGCTAGCCATGGTCCCAATAGATTTATCCCAGTTATTGCTATAGTACTAACACCTGAGACTATTAAATACCCCCAATAGGGTCTAGCAATCTTTATTAGTCTAATTAAATATTTCATACTAAACCACCTTTTGCGGTAATTTTTATTTAGATATCTAATATTTTATAACTTTATTCTAAGACAATCAAGTAAGCCTACTTAAACTAAGTCTTACTGCTTGTTTCCATCCTTTATATAGTCTATCTACTTCTTCTTTTGGCATCTGAGGAGTAAATACTGTATCTATATCTCTAAGTGCTATTAACTCTGTAAAGTTATCCCATAAGTCTAGAGTAATACCTGCTATAAATGCAGAACCTAAAGCAGATAACTCTTCTATCTTTACTCTTACTACCGGAACATTTAAGATATCTGCCTGAAATTGCATTAAGAAATCATCTCTAGTTGGCCCTCCATCAACACGAAGTTCTTTTAGTGGTATCTTAGATTCTTCTATCATCAATTCTATAATGTCTTTTATCTGATAAGCTATAGATTCTTCCGCTGCCCTTACTATATGCGCTTTCTTTGTACCTGATGTCATGCCAGTTATTATAGCTCTAGCTTCACTATCCCAATATGGAGCACCAAGTCCAACAAAGGCAGGAACAAAATAAACTCCTCCATTATCCATAACAGAGCTAGCTATAACACCTGATTCTTTAGGGTTGGAAATCAGTTCCAGATTTTCTACTAGCCATTTTATTATAGCTCCCGTGTAATTTATATTCCCTTCTAAGACGTAACTAACGTCTCTTTTGAGAACCCATCCCAAAGAACCGACTATTCCACTTGAAGGAATAAGAGCTTCTTTCCCAACATTCATCATAACCGATGAACCCGTCCCATAAGTTGCCTTTGCTGTTCCTCTTTCAAAGCAAGTTTGTCCAAATAATGCTGCATGCGAATCCCCTATAACTCCAGTCAGAGGAAGTTTGCTATGTAATCCTTCTATCTTAAAGTATCCAAATACTTCATCAGAGGCCTTCAATTCTGGGAGCATAGATTCTGGGACTTCAAATATCTCTAAAAGTTTTTGGTCCCACTTTAGTTCTTTAAGATTTAATAGTTGTGTTCTACTAGCATTAGTATAATCTGTAAAGTGACTCTTACCTTCTGTAAGTTTCCAGACAAGCCAAGAATCTATTGTCCCACAGAAAAGTTCTCCCTTTTTAGCCTTTTCTCTGGCAGATTCTACATTTTCTAAAATCCATCTAACCTTTGATGCAGAAAAATAAGGAGAAAGGTTAAGTCCACTCTTTTCTTTTATTTCTCTACCTAACCCTTCTTTTTCTAACATTTCACAAATATCTGCACTTCTTTTACATTGCCACACGATAGCATTGTATATTGGCTCTCCTGTTTTTCTATTCCATACTAGAGCAGTCTCTCTCTGGTTTGTTATAGAGATAGCAATGATGTCATCTAAGCCTACTCCACTTTCTCTAATTGCTTCTTTTATAGCCTTTATAGTGTTATTAAATATCTCTTTTGGATTATGCTCAACCCATCCAGGCTTTGGATAATATTGCTTATGTGAAATATTATACCTATATATTAATCTACCTTTATTATTAAATATTATAGCTTTTGTAGCTGAAGTACTCTGATCTATTGTTAAAATGTACTTGTTACTCATAAAACTATCCCTCTATTGCCTTCATTCTTATAGCTATGTAGGGTCTTCCTGGTAGATCTATTCTAAATGTGCCTTCAAATATTCCTGGAACTTCCTCTGTTGTCATATTCCATGTATCTATAATATCGACCTTGAATTTTATTCCAGAAGGCATTCTAAAGATTCTATAGACCGGCTGATTAAAGCCTAGATAAAAGATATAATACTTATTCTCTATGCCTCCACAAGGAATGTCTGTATCCATTTTTATAGGATTAATTCCATAAGGAGGTCCCTCCTCTATTATCTTCCTTAAGAACGCGATTCTTTCAGGGCTTTTACCATAAAGCTTTCCACCCTTTGACCACCAGAGTATATCTTCTGGATGAATGTAAGTTTCTCCATGACCAACATATCCGCCACGAACATATCCTTCCCAAAACCTACGAACCATTTCCTCAGCAGTTATACTTCCCCATCCACGATGTATATTACCTTCATAAGCACATTCATCTATAACTACAGGTTTCTTATACATTTCTCGCCATAGGTCTGTATTTTCTGCAGTTTTATACCAGTCTACCCTTTGAATACTGCAGTGTGTTACCCATGGTTTTGTAAAATCATATATATTTCGGCAGTTATGAATTGACCTTAGATGTTGATAAGGGTCATTTTCCACAATAATTTGGGCAAATCTCTCCCAATCTAGGAGAGTTTTACTCTTCATAATGTCGTATTCATTTGCTAAAGACCACCAAACGTTTCTAAAGGCAGATAAACGAGCTATAATGTATCTAAGATATCTATCATCTGCTTCTTGTCCCATATTTGAGAATCCCCATCTATCATATGGATGAAAGAGAATAAGGTCTGCCTCTATGTTAAGTTCTTGTAGGTCTTTTATCCTCTGTTCTAAGTGTTTAAAGAACGCAATATTAAATCTTGTAAAGTCCCAACCTTTCTCTATGGAACCTTCAAATGGATAATACACTGGTTCATTCTTATTGAATTCATAATGTTTTGGAAATATACACATTCTAAGCTTATTAAATGGAGATTTTTTTAATGTCTCTAGTGTTTGTCTTTCTAAATCTTCCCCTTGATGTATCCACGCATAACAGGTTGTGCCTATAGGATAGTATGGAGTCCCATCTTCATATGCAAAATGATAAGTATTTACCACTCTTACTGGTCCATGATTATTTTTAGAAGGAGGGATGCATATAAACTTACCCTCTATCCCATTTAATCTGCTACAATTGCTTGAAGTTACAAAACTCCATTCCCCTTCAGAATCAGGCATAAATCTTACCTTATAAGTTCCATTTCCATCGTAGAATCCTTCTACAAACACCTCTTTATTCTTATATCTAAATCTTGCATTGAGATTTATATCTAAGAAAGGATTCCCCTCAGATGGACCACTCAAGGTTAACTCGAATATTCCCCACTTCTCAACAGTATTTGACATATACGCTTTTCCTCCTTGTTATTACTAATTTTTATTAATTTTACCATGGTATCTATTATCTTGGATAGAATAGGTGTAAATTTCTTAAGTCTCATTGTTTTAAGTTTGACTGGGTTATCGACCTAAGTTATGACAGTTATGAAACCAAATAGATCCTCTATTTCTTTATGTGATAGAATATATTC
Organism: bacterium; assembly: GCA_026418035.1. Lineage (GTDB taxonomy): Bacteria > DUMJ01 > DUMJ01 > DUMJ01 > DUMJ01 > DUMJ01. The sequence goes on along the minus strand of JAOACC010000120.1, from coordinate 336 downwards.
AAAATTTTCTATCTGGAGGGACTTAATGGATAAAATAAAATTGCTATTTAAAAATCCAAAAAAGAATTATCGCTCTATTCCTTTTTGGTCTTGGAATGATAAACTAGACCCGGAAGAATTAGATAGACAAATAAGAGATATGGAATTATCTGGAATGGGTGGATTTTTTATGCATGCAAGAGAAGGGTTAGAAACCCCATATTTAAGCGATGAGTGGATGAATTGTATAAAAAGGTCTGTCCAAACAGCAAAAGAAATAGGTATGAATGCATGGTTATATGATGAAGATAGATGGCCATCTGGTTTTGGTGGAGGTTTAGTGGCTAAGTTAGTGGG
>JAOACC010000079.1 GCA_026418035.1 bacterium | reverse complement strand
CCAACCATAGATAAGAGAAATTCCTTAATAGGTTTTTTTAAAAGTTTCTTAGAAGTTGGTAAGTTATTTACTAAAAATACTCTAAAGATAATATATGCATATAGAGAAGGGTTAAGAGCACTCAAAGTCTACAATGAAGAATTAAAAAAAGGGATTACGCCACTAGAAATACTTGACGGAAGGAATTATAAAAGAGACAACTTTAAAGTAAAGATAGGAATTGTTGGGCATTGTTATGAGATTTATGATGAATTTGTAAGTGGTGGTATGATAAAGATATTAAATAGTCTAGGAGTAAAGGTCTTGTCTATGGAAATGGTCGATTGGAGGACCATATTAAGGGAAGCTGATGTCCTTCCAAAGAAGCTCTTTTGGACGTTTGGACGAGAACTTTATGGTACTGCTAGATATTTCATAAGAAAAAAACTTATAGACGGTATTATTATGGTTGTAGCTTTTGGATGTGGTCCAGACTCTCTTGTAAGAGAATTGATAGAAAGGGATCTAACTAGACCTATTGATTTTCCTGAGATTACTATCACCGTTGACGAACATTCAAGTGAACTGGGGCTTATCACTAGAATTGAGGCTTTTGTAGATATGTTAATTAGGAGAAAACATTATGAAGATAACCTATCCTCCGTTTGGTGATGCCAGAATAGCAATTGAATCTTTTCTTAGAGATTTTGGGCATGAGGTAATTCCTCCTCCTCCTTCGACAAATAGGACTTTATCTATAGGAGTAAAATATGCACCTGAATTTGCATGTCTTCCTCTCAAGATTACTCTAGGTAACTATATAGAGGCGATAGAAAAAGGAGCTGATACAATTCTTATGTTAGGAGGAATAGGTCCTTGCCGTTTTGGATATTATGCAGAAGTCCAAAAACGCATTCTTAAAGATTTAGGATACGATGTAGAATGGATTATTCTAGACCTCTCTAACGGTTGGATGAATCTTTTTAAGAATATAAAGAAAGTAGTAAATGGGAATAATATTATTAAAGTAATAAAAGTTCTTCGTCTTGCATGGGAAAAGGTCCTAGCCATTGATGAGATAGAAAAAATAGCTAGAAGAGCAAGGCCCTTTGAGAGATATAAAGGAGAGGTGGATAACATAATAAGAGAAACATACAAGAAACTAGACCAGGCAGATAGTATTTCGCACGTAAAAGAAATACTGTTAGATTATAGGGAAACTATGGATAATATTATCGATAAGAATCGCCTAGAAGATTTAGTAAAGATAGGTATAGTAGGAGAATTTTATGTTGTGCTAGACCATTTTACTAACTTTGAGATAGCTCGAAGATTGGGAGAACTTGGAGTTTTAGCTGAAAACGCATTTTACATAGAAGATATTGTTAGGATATATATACCAATTTTCAGAAGTAAAGACATCGATGAAAGGACGAAAGTAGCTCTTCCATATATAAAACGCTCCGTGGGAGGAGAGGGGCAAAGAACGATAGCACACACAATAGAATTTGCTGAAAAAGGATTTGATGGTGTAATTCATCTTTCACCTTTCACCTGTATGCCTGAAATAGTAGCAGATGGAGTTTTAGAAAGAGTAAGTAAGGATTATGATATACCTGTATTAACTTTATCCATAGATGAACAAACAGGATTAGCTGGTGTAACGACTAGGATCGAAGCATTTATTGATATGTTAAAAACTAAAAAGAAACGGAGGATGGCAGGATGAAAAGGTTTCTGGGAATAGATGTTGGTTCTGTAAGCACAGACATAGCAGTTATAGATGAAGATGGGAATATTATAGTAGGACTCTACCTTAGAACTGCTGGAGACCCAATAAGAGCTGTTAAAGACGGATTTTTTAAGATAAAATCCCAATTCGGAAGCGATTTAAAGATAGATGGAGTTGGCGTTACAGGCAGTGCTAGATTTTTAATAGGAGCTGTGGTAGGAGCCGATGTTATAAAAAATGAAATCACTGCTCATGCCGTTGCAGGCTTACGCTATAATCCAAAAGTCCAAACAATAATAGAAATAGGAGGACAGGATTCTAAGATTATTATCATAAGGGATGGTATAGTGGTCGACTTTGCTATGAACTCTGTGTGTGCTGCAGGGACTGGTTCTTTTCTTGACCATCAAGCACAGAGGCTCGGTATACCTATAGAAAACTTTGGTGATGTTGCCTTGAAAGCTCAGAAACCAGTAAGAATTGCTGGGAGATGCACTGTTTTTGCAGAGTCAGACATGATTCATAAACAGCAATTGGGGCATAAAAGGGAAGATATATTATTTGGCTTATGTGAGGCATTAGTAAGGAATTATCTAAATAATGTTGGAAGGGGAAAAGAAATATTACCACCCATACTCTTTCAGGGAGGAGTTGCTGCTAATAAGGGTATAAAGGTAGCATTCGAAAGGGCTTTAGGAACTGAGATTATAGTTCCGCCTTATTTCTCACTTATGGGAGCTATAGGGGCAGGTCTATTAGCTCAAGAAGCTAATATAAGAAAGAGTAATTTTAAAGGTTTTGATATTATTGAGCAAGACATAAATACTAAAGGATTTGAATGTAGAGGTTGCTCTAACCTCTGTGAGATTACAAATATCTTTATTGAAGGCAAATTAGTAGCCAGACTTGGCGGAAGATGTGGAAAGTGGGAAGACCTAGAATATACCCCTCCCCTATGAAACCTAGAAGGCTATCGATCTTAACGTTTCATCCTTCAAAAATTTGAATACTATTAAATTAGCTTTCTTTTCCTCTGTATACTCTTCTCTCAGGTTAAAAGATAATATTCCTGTCTTTTCATCTACAAGCAGGTTTTTGATTCTTCCCAAAGGAATATCTTTATAAACTCCTATTATCTTTATTCCATCTATATATTGGGGCCATCTATCTCTAATTTCTGCTATTAGCTTTATCCTTATCTCCTCCGGTAGATCTTTCCAAGAGTTAGGATATCTTTTGATAAAGACACTATTTACCACACCTAAATTAGAAGATATATTTGTAAGAAAAGAAATAGATATGTTATTTATCTTTCCCTTTAGTTTTTCCTCTTTATCTAAAATAGAAACCCCAACTAACTTGCTATGAAATCTCTCTATTTCAAGTCCAGAGATCTTAGCGATTAATTCTACATCTATTGACTTAATCTCTATACTATGTATTGGAACATTTACTACTGTAGGAGCAAAGTTTATCCCTAGAACTTTATAGATCTCTTCTAAGACTTTCTCTGTTCTCTCCATATAACCTTTATAGCCTCTTCTAACCTAGAAAATGGTTCCATTATATCAAGGTTTTGCCCAACCTCTATAAAAAGATTAATCAATTCTTCCAATTTCCCTCTCAATCTTCTATCTATCTTTATCCTAACTGGAGGATTAGCGTCTATTTTAATTAAGTATTCTCCATCTCCTAATTCCTTAAACTCTCCTATATTTGACAAGAATTCACCTTTATATCTACTCACAGAAACAATAGGAAAAGACCATTTAGATTCCTCT
>JAOACC010000072.1 GCA_026418035.1 bacterium | reverse complement strand
GCACAGGCGGTAAGCATTATATATAGAGGTAATCCTCTTACTTGAGATGTAAAAACTAAGCCAAAACTCTTCATTGGATCAACATCTAAAACTTTTCTAAACTCAGAATAAGCATCTTCAAACTGTTTCTTTTTGAAGTATACATTACCTGCTATATAATGGGCATCAGGAAAATTTGGGTCAAGATTAACCGCTTTTAATGCGTATAACTCGGCAAGGTCAAGCTCTCCTTTATTCATATAAAGCGTTGCTAGATCAATAAGAGATACAAGTTTTGCAAATTTAAATATAGAATTAGAACCAGCTACTTCTATAGCCTTCTCATAGGCAGAAATACCTTCTTCTAGATTCCCCATACTGCAGTAACTCTTAGCCATATACATCCACATAGATGCATCATCCGGATTCCTCTCTACCTCTTCTTTGATAAGCTTAAAGTTACGTTCTATCTTTCGTCTCACCGCATCTGGCTCTTCATAACCCCTATGAATAACTGGAACATCGGTAGCTCTTATCACTCTTCCACCTAATTTATTTATCGAAAAATCCACAACTTCGTGAATCTTCCTTGAGAATCTAATCTCGTGCTTATTCCTGAATAATCTAATGAGATAGTTCATCATAGTATTACCATCAAAGGTTTTACTATATATAGGGAGCTGGACGCCAAGGACATCTTCTCCTAAATTAGATAAGATCTCTTTCAATCTCTTAAATTGCTCTGCATTTATCTCATCATCTGCATCCATAGAGAGAATCCAATCACAGGTAGCATGCTTCAGGGCTTCGTTTCTTGCCGAGGCAAAGTCATCATTCCACTGGTAATAGTAAACCTTTGCCCCAAAAGACTTGGCTATCTCAACTGTATTATCTGTTGAACCAGTATCGACAATAATAATCTCATCTACAACATCCTTTACAGAACTCAATGCTTTGGGTAGATGCTCTTCTTCATTCTTCACTATCATACAGAGGCTTACAGTTGGAAGCTTATTTGGCTTTTGAGTCTTTTGTGAATTATTGTCTTTAATGTTTTCTTTACTCTCACTTTTTACTCCACTTGTAACTGATCTTAGATTTAGCTCTAGAAGGGCTAGATTCTCTTTTGCCTTTTCATAGTTTGGATTTATAGCCAGAGCCTTTCTAAAGGAATCTTTGGCTTCAGTATACTTTTGCTTATTACAGTAAGCTACTCCAAGATTATTATGCGCCTCAGCATTATTAGGGTCATACTTTATTGCTAGCTTAAATTCTTTTATAGCTTCATCCAACCTATTCTGCTGTAGATAAACTACCCCAAGATTATTATGCCCCTTAGAATACTCAGGCTTCTTCTCAATAGCCCTTTTAAACTCAGCTTCGGCTTCACTAAGCATTCCCTTTAAAAGATAACTCATCCCCAGATTATTTATCTGTGCAACAGTCTCTTCCTGTCTCTTTTCTTCCCTTTTAACAACCTTTATAGGCATTCCTATCACCTTCCTCTAAGATTTAAAATCGGAATTACTAGAAAAAACTTTAGGGAGGTGCTAAGATATCTGTAGCAATTTTCTGATAAAATAAGAAATAAAGGTGAATATAAAAATGCAAGAGAATGAATTACTATTTAGATTTATAGATGGTACACTAAAAGATATTTCCAACTTTGATTATAATATAATTGACTCTATTTGGAACAGAACTGTATTGCTAAGAGCTATTGGAGAATATAGTAAAGCTATTAACTTATTAAAACCTCATATAGACAAACCTATTTTTAGAGCCCTTTATGGAGAGACTCTTTTATTTACCGAAAATTTTGAAGATGGAATTAGTATATTAAGAAATATCGAAGAAACAACAAACTTACCTATATCCTTAAAGTTATCTATAGTTCTTTCTTATCTCAAGAAAGTAAATGGAATTCAAACAGAAGCTTCTTTGAAATTTTTGAAAAAGTCTTTCCTCTCTGAAGAAGAAATTAAATTAAACATACTTTTTCTAGCTTTACATAATAATTTAACTGGTGGAGCAAAAGTATTTTTCGAATACGCAAATAGATTATTTGCTCTAGGCCATAATGTATGTATTGCTGCAAAAGTTTTACCACCAAATTGGTATAAAATAAATGTTCCCTGGATAATTTATAATGAAAAGATCCCTAAATTTAAAGTAACTTTACCAGATATACTTTTTTCTATGTTTTGGACTTTAACTCCAACTTCCTTAGCTATAAATATACCCGTTAAAATACTTTTAGAACAGGGAGACCCTACAATTTATGAACCAGATAAATTCCCCAAAAATCAAATTCAATTCATGGATAAATGTTATCTTTCACCGATAAAAATCTTTGTAGTATCTAAAAATCTAAAACAACTGCTAAAAAGAAGATATGGTAGAGAAGCATTTTATGTGCCCAATGGGATAGATATAAGTCTTTTTAAACCAGCCCTATCAAAAAATAATGATATCCCCATAATAATGCTTGTAGGGGCAGATGAAATATATTTTAAAGGATTAAAAGAAGTCTTTGAAGCCCTTAATATACTCAAAAATAGGGGTCATAGATTTAAAGTAATACAAGTAACTCCATCTGGCAGGGTCATCTACAATTTTGAGAGAGAAGTAATAACAAAACCTTCTCAAGAAGAGTTAGCGCATCTATATGCTATTAGTGATATATTCGTTACTGGGTCATACTTTGAAACATTCCATCTTCCCCCTATAGAAGCTATGGCCTCTGGTACTGCAGTTGTAACAACTGATAATGGAGGAGTAGAATATTGTGTAAACGGGGTAAATTCGATTATAGTACCGCCCAAAGATCCAATAGCGATGGCAGAGGCAATAGAAAAGCTTTTATTAGATAAGAATCTACGAAATAAAATTGCAGAGGAAGGTCTAAAAACAGCTAGAAATTATTCATGGGATAAAATTATAAAATTAGTGGAAGACGAACTTTATAATGAAGTTACGGAAACAAATATAGTTACTTCCAGAGAACCAGAATTTAAAGGATTGATAGAGCTAAAAGATAGGAACTATCTATTACTCGATGTAAAAATAGGGAATCTTAGGGATGTAATTAAGAAATATATTGCTCTATTCTCAAAAGAAGACTCAGTAAATTTAATAATTGCAAATTCTCCAAATATTAATGTTAAAGAGATCCAAGAAATAATAGAAAGTCTAAAAGTATCTCCAGAAGAAGTTCCAGACATAATTCTATTAGAAGAACCGCTCTCAGATCTAGACATTTGGTCTATTAAACATTACATAGAGCAACAATTATTCTAAGTTAATATTTTCTAGGAATTCTTTTAAATCAAAATTAATTTTACCTGCTTTCTGACAAAAGGCTTGAAGTATTCTACCATAGTCTCTTGGAAGATAAGAGAACAACTTATCAAAAAAGTTTCTCCAGAGCTTAATTATATCAAAACTTTTAAGCTCTATATTTTTATTATCTATTGTAAGAATTATGTTAGGAGGGAGAGATAAACCTTCGGAAGAAAAAATAATATTAAAGTGTGGTTTAGTTCCAGTTACTCTACGAAAATGCCAAGGATATTTATCTAGTATATACTCTAAAGTCCTTCTCTCCCATCTAGTCAAATGATGCGGAGGATTATCCATAATACCTATATTACCATGTTTTGCACCAATCCTATTCCTATTAGGAAGACATAAAATTAATATACCACCAGGTTTTAAATGAGAGTAGATAAAATCAATAAATCCTATAGGATCCTCTAGATGTTCTAAGACCTCAAAAGAAGCTATCACATCAAATTCCTTAGGCCAATCTAAAGGAATCTCGAAACTTCTAGAACATATAAACTTTCCACTAAGAATTCGTTTCTTTGCCAATTCCACAGCTATACTTGACACTTCTATCCCATATACATCAAAGCCTAAATCATATGCATCATAAAGGAATAAACCTTCCCCAAATCCTATCTCTAAAAGATTCGGATTCTCGTTCATTCTTGATACAAATCTAATAATCTCTAAAGGAATAGAAAAATAACCCTCTATATAATTAGGATCTTTATGGATCTTGTATAGATTATCCCAGTTATCTACTCTATGTCTATAATCTTCTGCAATTTCCCATAATAGATTATAATTAGGAGCTTTCATAGGATTCGAAAATTCTAAACCGCAATTTGAGCATTTATAAATATCGTACTCTCCTATACTTTCTATAAAAGAAATATTTACATTATTGCATAATATACACTTCTTTATTGGTAAGTTAATGTTATAACTTCTTACTATCAAACTTCTATCAACTTGAACAGTATCTTGTTGATAGAAAAGTATATCATCTTGTGGAAAATAGTACATCTTATTCTTTTCAAGCTTTATCTCTCTGTCTTCTCTATATATAATTGCTTTCGGATTATAAAGAAGTCTAATACCTTTTTGATTCAATAAATAACACAATTTCAAAATCTCAGCAGATAGATCAGTCTCTACATTAAATCCTCCAATATCTTGTAAAATATTTCTTTTTATAGCAAGCCCCTCATAATAGAGACAATTAAAATATCTATATTTATTAGTTCCATAGAAATTCCTATCTAGCCCAGAATAAATAAAGTATGGATTAGAGTCTTTATCAAAAACTATTCCTGCATGTATTATTTTCTCGTTTTTATCTATTATTTTACTTCCAACAACCCCTACATCACTTTCAAAAAAGGGCTTTACAATATTTATAAGCCAATCTCTTTCAGGTAAATCTACAGAGGAAAGAAATATAACAATTTCACCGTTAGATTTTCTTGGATCATCTGTAAACTCTAATTCAAAATCTACCTCAGAATAAATGAGTCTATCTTTTATATACCTATAATCCTTATCAACTAAAGAGGGTAATATAACTATAGATACTAAAAATTTACTATCCATTCATTATAACCTTTCCTTAAATAAAACCTATAAATGTAATCATCTAGAATATCGGCTGAAATTCATAAGAGTAGTAAAGTCTTATGTTTTTACTCTTAGCAAATTCTTCTGTCTCTAAGTCAGTCATATATGTAACAAGAATAGGAAAGACTTCTTCTTTTAAAGTCTCTCTTATATCCTTAAGCCTATCTATGAAGTCTAATATATGTCTAATAGAGAGATTAGCCTTAGCCTCCCCTATTATGTATATCTCCTTCCCATCTCTTTCTGCCTTTCCTATAATGTTTATCTCCATAAAGTCACCTTTATAAGTCTTTATTATCTTTCTAACTAGCCTCTCTTTTACCTTTATACCAAATTCCTCTTCCAAAAGCCTAGGTAAAGAAGAATAAGCCCTATCTTCTAACTGAAAACCGACAGCATGAGCCAAACCTCCAAGCTGTCTCTTTATGTCTACTATCTCTTTCTGCATCTCTTCAACTACAGCTATTAACCTCTCTAATCTCGCCTCTGTCTTTGCCTGTGCCTGGGCTAATTCCTCTAGTCTTGCCTCCGTTCTTGCCTGTGCCTGGGCTAGCTCCTGCAGAGCTCTTTCTAAAGCAGTTAATCTTTCTTCAGATTTTGCCTGTGCCTGAGTTAACTCTCTTACAGCTAATCTTAGCTCACTTACTTCTCTATCTATAGGAAGTAATATCTCAAGCTCTTGTTTTAATACCTCCCTAACTATCCTATATATCTCTTCTCTTTCTATAGTTTCCATCTTTTATCCCTTGCCTTTAATACAGTATCCATTATAGCATATAACTAGATAAGGATACACTCAAATAAATCTAAGACTCAAAACATTATACTACTCAGATATAACACTCTCTACATTCTCTGTATTTAGAATCTCTCTGTAATCTCTTATTCCATTCGAGCTACATCTATAAACTTCTACATCTTTACAGTTTCTAAGTTCAAATGCTGGTCCAACCTGGTTATTTACGGATACGTTTAAAAAACGAATACTATTTACTGTATTTATAATAAAACCTTTCTTTGACATTGGCTCTATAAAGCTCATCATAGCAGGAATTTCAGGGGTAGGGTTATCTGCCATCTCTACCTCTATATTAGAGAATAGTATATCTCTAATTGGCATTTCTGTAAGGCCATATAAAAATCCAGCACATGCCCTTGCCTTTCTTACTAAAACATCACTTATATAGATTCTTCTGACTATAGGTGTTGACTCGTCTATAGGATATGGAGATTTATCCCATACTCTCTTTTCATTACCGCCTTTCCCGCAGTGGTAATACATATAAAAGGCAAAGGGACACATAACGTCCTTCATAACAATGTTTGAGACCCTTACATCCTCAACTACTCCACCTCTGCCTCTCCTAGTTTTTATCCTGATTCCTCTGTCTGTTCCTTCAAATATACAATTTGATACTACAATATTCCTAACACCACCGCTCATTTCACTACCAATAACAACTCCACCATGACCATGAGCCATTATACAATTTGTAATAGTTATGTTCTCGCAAGGTATCTTTTCTTTGCAATCTTCTGTTCCAGACTTTAAAGTAATACAATCATCACCAACATCTATATAACAGTCAGATATGATAACCCCTTTACAGGACTCAGGATTAATGCCATCAGTATTTGGTGAATGGTAGGGATTTTGAATCTTTACATTGTGAATAGTTACATTTGTGCAGGCAATTGGATTTATTGTCCAACTTGGTGAATTTATAACCCTTACTCCATCTATTGTTATATTCTTGCATTTATAAAAACATATCCCCCTTGGCCTGGGATGTTCTAATCTCTTTTCTCTGTGAAGTTGCCACCAGACAGACCCTTGTCCATCAATTAGTCCAAAGCCAACGATTGAGACATTTTCTATGTTTTCTCCATATATTAGTGGAGAATAAACCTCTTGCTCTTCTCCTTCCCATCTTGTATATACCAGAGAAAAATCCTCTAAATCCTGTGAGAACTTTAGAATAGCTCCACTGTCAACATACAGGGTTATGTTACTCTTCAAATGGATAGGTCCTGTAAGATAAATACCCGGAGGGATATAGATTGTTCCCCCACCTTGTTCTTCACATCTCTTAATAGCCTCTTCAAAAGCCTTTGTATCCTTTACTATACCATTACCAACTGCTCCAAAATCACGAACATTAAGAAACATTCCCATCACCTTCTAACTAAGAAGTATTAGAAAGTTCTAGAAGACTACCCCCCTAAAATTAAACTATTCTACTGTAACAGACTTCGCTAGATTTCTAGGTTGGTCTATATCACAGCCTCTCTCTTTTGCCATATAGTAAGCAATAAGTTGGAGAGGAATTACCGTTATAACAGAGGCATAGATATCATTAACCTTTGGAACATAGAATACCTCATCGCATACATCCTTGAGGTCTTCTGTCCCTTCTATACCAAAACCTATAGCTATAGCCTCTCTTGCCTTTACCTCTTTTATATTGCTTATCATCTTATCTAAAAGATAACCTTGAGTGGCTAGGCATATTACAGGAACCCCTTCTTCTAATAAAGATAGAGGACCATGTTTAAGCTCTCCTGCTGCATATGCCTCTGCATGGATATATGATATCTCTTTGAGTTTTAATGCCCCTTCCAGGCTAAGGGCATAATCTAGGCCACGACCTATAAAGAAGACATCATGAGCTTTATAGTATCTCTTGGAAAAATCAATAATAGCAGGCTCTAAATCTTCTAATACTTTAGTTGCAATATCAGGGATCTTTCTAAGGTCCTCTACAAACTCTTTAATCTTATCTATCGGTAGGGTCCCTTTTATCTGAGCCAAGAGTAACATCAAAAGATAAATCACCATTAATTGGGAAGTATAAGCCTTTGTAGATGCAACCGCTATCTCTGGACCGGCATATGTATATAGGACATCATCAGATTCCCTTGCTATAGAACTTCCAACAACATTACATATGGCTACTACCTTAACTCCATTCTCCTTAGCCATCCTTAAGGCAGCCAATGTATCCGCAGTCTCTCCAGACTGGCTTATAACTATCATTAGGCTGTTTTTCTCAAAGATCGGATCTCGATATCTGAATTCACTCGCTATATCTGCCTCTACAGGTATACGGACAAATCTCTCTATGAGATATTTACCTACAAGACCAGCATGATATGCCGTCCCACAGGCTACAAAATAGAGCTTCTTTAGGTTCTTCAACTCCTCAACAGTAATATTCTTAAAATCTAGTCTAACTAATCCATCAACACCTACTCTACCCCTAAAGGTCTCTCTAAGGGCATTTGGTTGTTCATGGATCTCTTTTATCATAAAGTGCGGATAGCCACCCTTTTCTGCCATAGAGATGTCCCATGAGACAACCATAGTCTCTTTCTTTTTCTCATTACCCTCTAGGTCGTAGACCTTGCAACCTGATGGAGAAATCTCACCCAGCTCACCATTTTCGAGGATCCAGATATTACGAGTATAGTTCAAAACCGCAGGGATATCTGAGGCAACAAAGTATTCTCCCTCACCTATTCCTAATATTAATGGACTATCTTTTCTTGCAACTACTATTCTCTCAGGTTCTCTGGAAGAAACGACCGCTATAGCATAAGAACCTTCCAATCTCTTTACCGCAGACCTTACCGCTTCTAGCAGATCTCCCTGATAGAACTCTTCTACAAGATGAACAATTACCTCTGTATCAGTTTCTGAAAGAAATCTATGTCCTCTACCTATAAGCTCCTCTTTTAGTTCAAGATAGTTCTCTATAATCCCATTGTGGACAAGTGCTATCTCCCCTTTACAATCCATATGAGGATGGGCATTAATATCTGAAGGCTTTCCATGGGTTGCCCACCTAGTATGACCTATACCAATAGTTGAAGGATAATCTTTTGGTATAACTATCGTCTCTAATTTAGATAACTTCCCAACACTCTTCTCTACAACCAAAGTTGAATCTTTTATTACAGCTACCCCAGCAGAATCGTATCCTCTGTATTCTAGTCTCTTTAGGTTATCTATCAATATAGGAACAGCCTTTTTCTTACCTAAGTATCCAACTATTCCGCACATTAAAACTCCTCCTTACACATCTCCGCTAGTTATCTTCCCAAACTTGGTATATATTTCAGCCTTACCTTCTATCTTTATAGCAGATACATTCTCTGTAAACTGAGCAAACATAACCTCGCCAGCATCTAACTTTTCAGTATGGCTTATCTTGGTCTCTTTTCCTCTAGTAAGACCAATTATAGTAACTCCGTCTTCTAGAGCTTTCACTCCAATGAAATCTGCTAATCTCCAATCGTTATTCTCACCCATCTCTAATCTCCCCTCCTTTCTATAACCCGAATAGTCCTTTAAAACCTAAAAAGGCTAAGGACATAAGACTTGCGGTTATAAATGCAATAGGATAACCTTGGAAAGCCTTAGGTATAGGTGCGGAAGCCATTCTCTCTCTTATACCAGCAAACATCACTATTGCTAAGGTATAACCACCACTAACACCTATAGAATATACAATTGACTCTATAAAACTAAAGTTGCTTGATACATTTATGAAAGCCACCGCTAATATTGCACAATTTGTAGTAATAAGCGGAAGATATATACCCATAGCTCTATAAAGAGTAGGGCTATTCTTCTTAAGGAATAATTCAACAAATTGGACAAGGGCTGCTATAGTGAGGATAAAGGCAGATATCTGTAAAAACTCAAGATGTAAAGGAACAAGAATAAAGTGCCACAAAATCCAACTTACAGAAGAAGCTAGGACCATAACAAAGGTTACCGCCATTCCCATCCCTATAGAGGTACTCATTGAGTTTGAGACACCAAAAAATGAACAAAGGGCAATAAATCTTATAAGTAGTATGTTATTTACTAATAGCGCACCTATAAAGAGAAGAAGAAAATGAGCTATCATTATTAGCTTTTACCTCCTCTGTATCTCTGTATAGCTTGAAGAAAACCTATAGTCAAGAAAGCCCCTGGAGGTAGTATCATTAATAATACAGGTTTATAACTTATTGGCATAACTTGAAAACCAAAAAGGGTACCATTGCCTAATAGCTCTCTTATCCCACCTAAAACTACTAAGATAAAAGTAAAACCTAATCCCATTCCAATCCCATCCCCTATAGAGTCTATTATACCGTTATGATAGGCAAAAGCCTCTGCCCTACCTAGGATTATACAGTTAACTACAATTAGAGGGATAAAGATACCAAGTATACTATACATATCAGGGGCATAGGCATGCATAACCATATCTACTATGGTAACAAAGGTAGCAATAACAGTAATAAATATGGGTATACGGATTTGGTCTGGAACAATCCTTCTAATGATAGAAATAATAAGATTAGAGCCAACTAAAACAAAGGTAGCTGCCAAACCCATATATATACCATTTACTGCTGCACTAGAAACTGCTAAGGCAGGGCACAAGCCTATCATAAGAACTAATATAGGATTTTCCCTAAGAATACCGTTAATAAGAGGACGTAAAAACTTTCTCATATGTTCCTCCCCAAAGGTCTATATCCAAATGGCTTTGGTATAGTCCACCTATCTAATAGAGGGGTCATAGCATTCATAAAAAGTATACTAAAAGAGACTCCCTCAGGGTAACCACCAAATAACCTTATAAGTACTGTAATAACTCCACAGCTTATTCCAAAGATTATTCTCCCAAGTTTAGTGATTGGAGTAGTTGTATAGTCAGTAGCCATAAAGAAGGCTCCAAGTATTAATCCGCCTGCCATTATATGAAATAGTGGATTTTGCTTAAAGACCAAAGACAAAACACCAACTGTAAATATATATGGTATAGGGATCTTCCAATCTATTACACCCCTAAAAAATAGATATCCAGCTCCAATAAGAAGAGCTAAAACTGAAGTCTCTCCTATACATCCTCCCCTGTTTCCCAAGAAGAGATTTATATAAGGAGTATAGATATGCTGTAACTTTAAAAGAGTAAGAGGGGTCGCTTGCGTTATACCATTAAGGGGAGTAGCTTGACTCACCCCTATAGATGGAAACATCCAAGTAGTCATCTCCATAGGCCAAGAGACCAAGAGAAAAGCTCTTGCTATAAGGGCAGGATTAAAGATATTAAAACCTAAACCACCAAATAATTCTTTTGCAAGAACTATAGCTACAAATGTTCCTACAACAGGTATCCACCAAGGTACAAGAGGAGAAAGATTTAGAGCCAAAAGGAGACCGGTTACAATTTCACTACCATCTAGAGGTCTTTTTTCACCCTTTACAGATAAAACCATCCTTTGCCAAAGGATAGAGCTCAATATTGAGATAAGTATAACTAAAAGAGCTCTAAAACCAAAGATAACAATACCAGCTATAGTGGGAGGAATAAGAGCTATAATTACCTGGTGCATTATATATCTAGCATCATATCTAGATTTAATATGTGGCGGAGCAGAGACATAAAACCTTTCATCCATATATTAAGGTCCTCCTCTTATTCTTTATTGGAGAATATATCTACCTTCTCTATAGCTCCAAATGGACACTTAACAAAACAATCTCCACATTTTATACACAGGTCTTTATCTATCCTATGGATCTCTCTAGGCTTACCCTGAGCAGCTCCAACAGGACAAACTCTAGCGCATATTCCACAAGCTCTACACTTATCAGGTATAACCTGATAAGCTATTAGTGCCCTACAAGACTTAGCAGGACATCTTCTTTCATTTATATGTGCCTCATATTCATCTTTAAAGAATCTTATAGTGCTAAGAACAGGGTTAGGAGCAGTTTGTCCTAATCCACATAGAGAATCTTGCTTTATCTCATTACCTAACTCTATAAGTCTTTCTATATCTCCCTCTTCCCCTTCTCCATTAATAATCCTCTCTAATATATCTAGCATCTTTCTTGTCCCTACCCTACAGGGTGGACACTTCCCACAGGATTCACTCTGTGTAAATTCTAGGAAGAATCTGGCAACATCAACCATACAGGTATCTTCATCCATAATAATAAGTCCACCAGAACCAACAATAGCTCCTATCTGCTTTAGAGATTCATAATCTAATGGAAGGTCTAGATATTCCGCAGGTATACATCCACCAGAAGGACCACCAGTCTGAGCAGCCTTAAATTTCTTTCCTCCAGGGATACCTCCACCAACTTCAAAAACGATCTCTCTAAGAGAAGTACCAAAAGGAACCTCTATAAGACCTGTGTTATTCACCTTACCAGCTAAGGCAAATACCTTTGTTCCTTTACTCTTTTCTGTTCCTATACTGCTAAACCACTCCGCACCATTCAATATAATAGGGGCTATATTGGCTAATGTCTCTACATTATTTATAACGGTAGGTTTGTCCCAAAGGCCTCTGTTAGCTGGATATGGAGGTCTTGGTCTTGGTTCTCCTCTTCGACCCTCAATGGAAGCAATTAGCGCAGTCTCTTCTCCACATACAAAAGCCCCTGAGCCTCTCCTAAGTTCTATATCAAAGGAAAAATCTGTACCTAAAATGTTTTCTCCTATAAGGCCATAATTTCTTGCCTGCTCAAGAGCCATTTCAAGACGCTTTATCGCAAGAGGATACTCCGCTCTTACATAGAAGAAACCTTTACTGGCTCCAACTGCGTATCCAGCTATCATCATACCCTCTATAACACTGTGAGGATCACCCTCCAAGATGCTTCTATCCATAAAAGCACCTGGATCACCCTCATCTCCGTTGCATATTACATATTTAGAACTTCCCTTTGCCTTACGTGTAAGTTCCCACTTTAGTCC
>JAOACC010000052.1 GCA_026418035.1 bacterium | reverse complement strand
AGATGTGTATAAGAGACAGATCTTATTATCCGGACTCACTCTAAACTCTGCTGCAACATTTCCCATAAGAGGTTTAGTGTAATGTGCTGGAGTACAAAGCCAATTCTCCATACAGGCATCACGTAGATTCCAGTCAAGATTAGGATTTAGACACACTGAACGGAGCACTCCTCCATACTTTCCTACTTCCCAATCAGGAAGGTCGTCTTTATGAACAAGTATCCCTGGTCCTACTACAAATGGTTCTTCAGGTAATCTCTGTTCTACCGGTGGAAGTTTACCAGCTTTTACCAATTCTGCCAACATTGGGGCTTCATTATATTTCTTCTGAGAAAAGGAAACCGGTACGCTCCCTAAAACTAAGCTTAACAGTAAACTTAAAACTACTAAACTTAATACTAATTTCCTTGACATCCTTCTCTTACCTCCTCTTTAAAATCTTCTTAAATTTTCTAAAACTTATAACTTACACTAGTTAACCTCATTTTACTCATCCCCCTTAAAGATTTTTAACTCTTAGCAATTAACTTTTCTCTACTTCACCACCTCCTTCACTAACTTCTCTCCTGCAGATTCTCTTATTATTAAATCAGGTTGGAGTATAACTTTCCTTCTCTCCCTCACCCTATCCTTATCTTCTATCCTTCTTATTAATAACTCTGCTGCTATTACTCCCATAGAATAAGCAGGTTGCGTTACTACTGTAAAAAAGGGATAGACCTGTGATAAGCTCTCTATATCATCAAATGATACTAGTGCTATATCTTCTGGAACCCTCAATCCACAGTCTCTTATTGCCATCATAGCTCCTACTGCTATAAAATTGTTCCCTCCAAATATCGCTGTTGGAGGATTCTCTAAATTCAATAAATCCTTAGTAGCTATATATCCGTCCTCTTTTGAATATCTGGCAAATTTTATTAGCTTATCATCTATATCAATTCCTATTTCTATTAATGCCTTCTTATATCCCTCTACTCTGTCTTCGGCTGTAGAGATATGCTTGCTCCCCACTATTATTCCAATTCGTCTATGCCCTAAATCTACTAAATGCTTTGTAAGTAAATATGCCCCATATACACTGTCTCCCTTTACTATATCTAGATCTTCTAAACCGTCCACTTCCCTATCTATAAGAACTATTGGTATATTTCTTAACAAAATCGACTTAAGAGGTGTTCTCTTACCACTTGCTGAGGCAAGTATTACTCCATCTACTCGTTTTCTAGCTAGTAACTCCAGATACAATACTTCCTTTTCTGGATCTTCGTCTGTATTGCAAAAGATTACACTGAATTGATTCTTCATTGCCGTGTCTTCTACCCCTCTTGCTAATGTGGTAAAGAACGGATTTGTTATATCTGTTATAACTAGACCTATCGTCTTTGTCTTTTGAAGTACAAAACTTCTAGCCAGAGAATTTGGAACATAACCAAGTTCTTCTATAGCCTTAAGGACTTTATCTCTCGTCTCGGGTTTTACATCCTTCTTTCCATTTATTACCCGAGAAACAGTCATTGCTGAAACTCCAGCCTTTTTAGCTACATCATATATAGTTGGCATTCTCCTCCCTCTATTCTATTCGTTACTAGTAACAATATAGCAAAAATTTTTTATGTGTCAAGGGTATACCGAAAATCGAGATAGTCACCCCTAAGGTAATTGTTTCGCCAAATATAGCATAAAGTGGTATAATAACTTTAAAGCTATCTCTTATATTAAATATAGAGGAGGGTGTCTATGCTTAAAGGAATTTCCCCTTTAATATCGCCAGAGTTACTTAAAGTCTTATGTGAGATGGGTCACGGAGACGAAATCCTTCTAGCAGATGCAAATTATCCAGCAGAATCTTGTGGACCAAAGGTGATAAGGGCAGATGGACTAGATATTCCATCTCTTTTAGAGGCAATTTTAAAACTATTTCCTCTAGATACCTATGTAGAAGAAAATGTGATTCTTATGTCTCCGGACAAAGGGAAACCTCCAATATGGGAGAAGTACGAAGAGATTCTAAAAGCTTCTGGAGAAGACATAAGAATTGGGACATTACCAAGGTTTGACTTCTATGACAGAGCTAGGAAATCTTATGCCATAGTAGCTACAGGAGAAAGAGCCCTCTATGCCAATATAATACTTAAGAAGGGAGTAATAAGTGAATGAAAGTCTTAGGAATAGTAGGAAGTCCACATAAAGATGGGATGACAGCTAATCTTGTAAAAAGGGCATTAGAAGGGGCAAGAGAAGGAGGAGCAGAAACCGAGTTAATTTATCTTATAGATGAGAATCTAAGATACTGTGAAGGATGTGGTGGAGGATGTTTTAGAACATATAAATGTATCTGGGATGAAAATGCTACATCAAGAAGCCAAAGGGTGGATTCTTGTGACGCTTTAGTCTTTGGTGTCCCTGTATATTGTTGGCAGATAAACGGCCTTTCCAGTTTATTTATAGATAAACAAAGATTTAGCACTGGTTCGATTATTGGTCCTTCAACTAATGCTAGACCAGCTTTAGGAATTACTGTTGCTGGAGGTAGTGGAACTGGATGTATATTAGCACTACAGACTTTATATAAATACTTCTTTAATTGGAGCTTTAGAGGAATAAACCCATTACCTGTTACTAGATTTAACTACAGCAGAGCATTAGAGTTAGCAAGGGTTTATGGGAGACATCTTGTTCAGGTAGCTAGAGAAAAGAAGCCTTTTTCTAGCTTTGGAGAAGCAATAGCTTATTTTGAAACTCTAGAATATATGAACTATACACCTATAGATGAGTTACACTTTATAGTTAGAAGCATTCTAGAAGAGTTAGAAAGAGAACTAACCGAAGAATTGGAAGAAGAGTTGAGTTTAGCTGAAAATGCCTTAAAGATTGGAGATAGGCTCAGTGGCGCTATCCATCTAGATAAGGCTTACAGGATAGGAGTTAAACTTTGGAATATGAGTAAAAATAAATCCGAAGGAGGTGTGAGATAATGGAAGGATTTAATAGTCTTTTACTACCATTATGGGGAATACATCTATATTCTCCTGCAAAGACAAGATCTATATCTGCAGAAAATCCAACTGGAGAAGTAGGTGGAGGGGCAAAAGAGATTCCAGATCCAAATAATCCAGCTTCAAATTTAGGAAAGGGATGGAAAGTTAGGCCTTGTATAACACTACCTGCAGGTTCTACCACAGTATTGGCAGATATAGAAGGTCCAGCGATCATAAATCACATATGGCTTACAGTTACAGAAAAGGCTTACAGAAATTGTGTCTTAAGATTTTACTGGGATAACGAATCTTCTCCGTCTATAGAAGTTCCTCTGGGAGACTTCTTTGCCAATGGACATGGACTAAGGTATAATGTTAACTCTATCCCTATAGCAGTGAATCCCTCAGGTGGCTTTAATTCTTACTGGCCTATGCCATTTAGAAAACACTGTAAGATAACTATCGAGAATCAGCTCTGGGAGGATATAAAAGGTTTCTACTATCAAATTACATATTCTCTTACCGAAGTCCCAGATAATGCTCTTTACTTCCATGCACAGTGGAGAAGGTCAATGACTACAAGAGAAAAGCCAGAACATACTATACTAGATGGGGTAAAGGGTAAGGGGCACTATGTAGGAACTTTTCTAGCTTGGACACAGTTATCTGATGGGTGGTGGGGAGAAGGAGAGATAAAATTTTTTATAGATGGTGATACAGAGTATCCAACAATATGTGGAACTGGAACAGAAGATTACTTTGGAGGAGCTTGGGGCTTTTACGGAGAAACCTTCTCTGCTCCTTTTTCTGGATATCCTCTATATCGCAAAGACCCAGGAACAGTTCCCAAACACGGGTTATACAGATGGCACATATTAGATCCAGTAAGATTTGAAAAGGACTTAAAAGTTACTATTCAAGCCTTAGGGTGGTGGCCTAATGGAAAATTCCAACCACTAACAGATGATATAGCCTCAGTAGCCTACTGGTATCAGACTGAACCACACCAAGAATTTCCAAAATTTCTATCCATAGAAGAGCGTTGGGCTAGATAGAAAAACCTGCTAGGGGGAATTCTCCCCTAGCTTTTTAAAAAAACATTTAGCTCATTCCATATCTTCTCAGCTATATCTGGGTCTTTAAAAAATGCGGTTCCGATTTGGACAGCGCTTGCTCCAAGATTTAAGTATTCTAATACATCAGAAGCAGAAAATACTCCTCCAGACGCCATTATAGGTATATTAATCTTGTCTTTTATTTCTTTTAAAAGCCTTACATATATAGGTCTTATAGCATATCCTGAAAGTCCACCATTAATAGTCCGTGAGGCAGGAAATGTATTAAAGAGAGTTAAACCATCTGTTCCTCCATCTATTGCTGGTTTGATATACAGTACAGGATTATCTTTAGGAGCTAGTTTAACAAAAATTAGCTTATTGTATACTTTTCTTAAGGATTCCGTAGCTTCAAAGATGCTATTAGGGTTATTAGACCAGTTTTCACCCTTTACATTAGGACAAGAGAGATTTAATTCGATCCCTACAATATAATCTAAGTTATTTATAATCTCTCCAAGTCTCGAAATCTCATCCAAAGTGCTACCAGCTATACTAGCCATAACTGGAATATCTAGAGACCTATATAGAGGTTCTAGCTTTAGCCACTTGTAGATACCATCATTTTCAAGTCCGATAGAATTTATAAGTCCACCAATAGTTTCTTCTATTCTAGGAGGAGGATTTCCTATTTTAGGATTAAAGGTTACAGTCTTCGGAATAAATAGTCCTAAACCTTTAGTAGAAAATATTTCAAAAAACTCTTCCCCCCATCCAAGCGGTCCTGAAGCTGCTACTAAAGGCGTTTTTAGCTCTATACCACAAAGGTCCCAACCCATTAAAAAATCTCCTTTAAATCAAATACTGGTCCATCCTTACATACCCTTTTATATTCTCCATTCTTGGTCTCTACAACACAACCCCTGCAGGCTCCAAAACCGCAAGCAATAATAGTCTCTAAAGATATTTCAGTTGGAATATCCACTCTTATATTTTTTAACATCTCTACTGGTCCACAGGCATATATCCTATCATAACCAGTATCAATATATTCTGTCACTAATCCTTTCTTGCCTAAAGAACCATCTTCAGTAATAACTTCAATCTCACCAACATTAGAATATTTCAACAATAAGTCATCATCCCAGAAATCTTTCGTCTGAGCTCCAAGTAAAAATTTAATACCCTCTCTAAGTCTTTTACCTAGATAATATAATGGAGCCATCCCACTTCCTCCTCCTACAAGAAGAGACTTTCCTTGACAGAGAGAAAAGCCATTTCCTAATGGGCCAAAAATATTTAGAGTATATCCAACCCTTCTCTCTGAAAGCCATTTGGTTCCTCTACCAACCACCCTATATAGAAAACTCAGTCTATCTCCATTTACATCAAATATGCTAAAAGCTCTCCTAAGAACTATATCTTCTCTGTCTATTCTTATAAGAAAGAATTGCCCCGGATTTACAGATATCTCTTCTTCTATAGATACGGTAAGGAGAAATAATCCACCAATAGGTTTATTTTCTATAATATTACCCTTATATATCTTTGGCATAGACAACTTTTCCACTTACCATAGTCAAAATAGGAAAACCATATAATTCATACCCATCATATGGAGAGTTTTTACCCTTTGATATAAAGTTATTTGTATTGACTGTCTCTTTACAATTAGGGTCAAATATCACAATATCCGCACTCTTCCCAACAGACAAATCTCCACTGTCTAAGCCCAGTAAATTAGCGGGATTATAAGAGAGTTTTTTCACCATCTCTAGAGTAGAAAGATGTCCAGCCTTAACTAAAAACGTATAGCATAGTGGTAACATTATCTCTACACTAGATATCCCAAATGGGTCATTAAGAAGATCTAAACCTAAAGTCTTCCTTGGTGCATGATCACTGGCAATAACATCTATAGACTCATCTATTAATCCTTCGATTAATGCAAATCTATCCACTTCTCTTCTAAGTGGGGGATTAACTTTAAGGCCTACTCTTCTCTCTAGTAGCAATTCATCAGTCAGTATAAAGTGATGCGGAGAAACTTCACAGGTAACCTTTACTCCAGCTGATTTTGCCCTTCTTATTATGTCTAAAGAGTCTCTAAGAGAAATATGGGCTATATGAATCCTAGCTTCTATCTCTTTAGCAATAAGAATATCTCTAGAAATTGCCAATACCTCTGCTAACGGAGGAATACCAGGAAGACCAAGCTTTAAAGATGCTATCCCTTCATTTATTACACCATCCTGTGAGACTCTCTTATCCTCACAATGAGATATTGGCAGTAATCCATACATATTAGCAGTCTCTAAGACAGACTTCATAACTAGAGGATCTTCTACCCAATTACCATCGTCAGAAACTGCTATGATTCCTTCAGATTTCATTCTGTCATAAAGAGCAAGCCTCTTTCCTTCTCTTCCTATAGTCATAGCCCCAATTGGATAAACTTTTACCTTTCCATATCTCTCTGCTGAAAGCATTATGTATCTAACTATAGTGGGATTATCAATACAGGGATTAGTATTAGGCATACAACAAGCAGTAGTTACCCCACCTTTAGCGCATGCCATAGTTCCACTATATATATCTTCTTCCGTTCCATCTGGATCCCTAAGATGGACATGCATATCTACTATCCCAGGGATTACATAATATCCCTTTGCATCTATAATTTCTGCCCCTTCGGTAGGTATATTATCTCCTATCTGAGCTATAATTCCACCTTCAATGAGAATGTCTCTTTTACCAACAAAATTTTCTCCTGGAATGACAACTTTTCCATTTTTAATAATAATCTTATTCATCTTGGACTTAGTCTCCTCATCTCTTGATCTATGATATGGTCTATATCATTAATTGCATAGAAGATCTTAGTGTAAATTTTTTCGAAAAGCTCTTTATATACAGGGGTCAAGGACTTATCAGGTTCTATTGTCATTTTAACCTTGTACGTCCTATCTACAACCTCATCTTCATTCTTAAATAAACCAGCCCCTAGCGCACCTAAAAAGGCTGCCCCCATAGCTGTTCCTTCCGTAACTTGAGGAACCTCTATTACTTTATCTATAACGGTAGCCTTTATCTTTAACCATGTCAAATTCTTAGTCCCTCCACCTATACCTATGACCTTTTCTACAGTTCCAAATTCTTCTAGAGTATTAAATGCTAATCTAGCTTCAAAAGAAAGACCTTCTAAGACACTCCTAGCAAAATCGGCTGGTGCATGTTCCCTTTTAAGCCCTAAGAATATTCCTCTTGCCTGAGGGTCTCTTTTGGGGACACTACTACCTAAAAAGTGCGGAACACAGAAAAGTCCATTACTACCAACGGTAGATTGCTCGGCTAAAGAAGATAGAGCATCAAACAGATTCTGCCCCTTATTCACATCGTTTAACGAGCTCATAAGTTTAGCTGTCCATTCTATAAGTCCTCCAGAAAATGGTATTGCTATATGAATATAATACTTTCCTCTAGCAACATGTGCACCTACAGTTATATCTGCCCTCTCCTTTACTTCAAGCTCTAGAGGTGGAGATTCCGTACTTAGCTGAAAACTCTCTGCTGTTCCCATTGAATCAAGTCCTATACCCTCACGAAAACATCCATTTATAAAAGCCCCACATACATGGTCATGACCACCTACAACTACAACAGTGTCCGGTCTTACCCCAAGTTCTTCAGGATTTTTTACTTTGCCTAGTAAAGTTCCACTAGGAACAGGTTTAGGGAGTATATCCATTGGAATTTCTGCCTTTTCTAGGATGGTCTTCGACCACTGTAAAGTCTTCAGATCAAAAGCCATTATTCTAGAAGCCTGAGAATAATCTGTAGCCATTTCGCCAGAAAGCATATATGTTATAAAATCAGATACAGGAAGCCATACTTTAGCTTTTTCATAGATATCTCGCTTATACTGTTTCATCCAGAGTATCTTATTTATACCGTAAATAGGCTGTACCCTTAAACCTGTAACGCTATATATAGTCTGAGGGTCTATCCTCTCCAAAAGCCATTCCAGTTGTTCTACAGTTCTTTCGTCATACCAAGCTATAGCTGGAAAAAGAATATCTCCCTTTTCATCTATAGGGACCATAGATTCTGCTACACTAGTAGCAGAAATACTAGCAACTTCACCATTCACTTCTGCCGAGACTTTTCTTATTGAACTCTTAACTATATCCCATATCTTATCTGGGACAAAATAATGATGTTTGCCTTCTATTAATACAGGGGTAGGAGTAGAGACAGAAGAGACAATATTACCATCCAAATCAAATAACATTACCTTTATATTGGTGGTCCCAGCATCAATACCTATGCAGTATTCCACTAAACTCACCTCCTCTTCGAAGTATTATGGTAAGGTTTCTATTACAAACTCATGATTGGTATAGACACATATATCAGCAGCTATCGAAAGAGCCTCCCTTAAAATCTCTTCACAGGATAGATCTGTATGTTTTAGTAATGCTCTCGCTGCAGCCAATGCATAATTACCTCCTGAACCTATAGCTATAATACCATCATCAGGTTCTATTACATCCCCTGTACCTGTCTCTTATACACATCT
>JAOACC010000020.1 GCA_026418035.1 bacterium | reverse complement strand
GTGGGCTCGGAGATGTGTATAAGAGACAGCTGATATAGTATATCATGCTTCAGGTGCTTCTGGAGAGGGTGTTATAGAGGCTGCCAAAGAGATGAAAAAATTTGCTATTGGTGTAGATTCAAATCAAAACTGGATAGCTCCAGGTTATGTTTTGACTAGTATGTTGAAGAAGGTAGATGTGGCCATCTATAAAACTATAGAAGATCTGGTAAAGGGTAAATTTACAGGCGGTATAAAAGTCTACGGCCTTAAAGAAGATGGTGTTGGAGTTGCTTATGATAAGTATAATGAGAAACTTATACCAGATTCTGTTAGGAAAAAGGTGGCCCAGTTGAGATTAGATATCATTGCAGGTAAGATAGTTGTTCCTTCAACTAAGTAAAATGGCAGAATATATATTGGAAACTAGAGGTATAACTAAGCATTTCCCTGGGGTTTTGGCGAATGACAACGTAGAGATAAAAATTCGACAAGGAGAGATACATTCTATTATTGGAGAAAACGGGGCGGGTAAGACTACTTTAATGAATATTATTTATGGTCTTATCCGCCCCGACAGGGGCGAGATATTTTATAGAGGTAAGAAGGTTGAAATTTCTAGTCCCTCTATTGCTATTAGATTGGGGATAGGAATGGTTCATCAACATTTTATGTTAGTTCCCCCTTTTACTGCTTGGGAAAACATAATATTAGGTAAGGAAGTAATAAAGAATGGAGTCTTAGATAAGGATTCAGTATGTTCAGAGTTGAAGAGATTAATGGATTCTTACGGACTATCTGTTCCACTTGAAGAAAGAGTTGAAGATCTTTCTGTAGGGATAAGACAAAAGGTAGAGTTGATAAAACTTTTGTATCGAGGTGCAGAACTTTTAATTTTAGACGAACCCACAGCGCTTCTTGTTCCCCAGGAAATAGAAGAACTTTTTGAAATTCTAGATAATCTCAAAAAACAAGGGAAGACAGTTATATTTATCTCTCACAAGCTTAAAGAAGTTCTTAGGATCTCTGACAGAATAACTGTGATGAGAAGGGGTAAAGTAGTTGGTGAATTAGAGAGAGAAGAAGCTAATGAAGAAACCTTAGCTCGACTTATGATAGGTAAAACTTTGGAGTCACCTCAACTTGAAGTCTATGAGCGTGGTGAAGAAGTTTTAAGACTTGAAGGTATAAGTTTACCTCCAAAATTAAGGAATATCAATCTATCTCTCTATAAGGGAGAGATATTAGGATTAGCTGGGATAGAGGGTAATGGACAAAAGGAACTCCTAGAAATAATAACTGGTTTATTAAGACCTGAAAAAGGCAGAATATTTTACAAGAATAGAGAAGTTCAACATTTAGACCCTAAAAGTTTGAGAGAACTAGGAATAGGATTTATTCCAGAGGATAGACAAACGACTGGACTTATTTTAGATTTTACAGTAGCAGAGAATATCATACTTGGAAGACATGATAAAGAGCCATATTCAATAAGAGGGAAATTAAATCTTCCTACAATAAAAAAGACTGCGGTTGATATAGTGAAAGATTATGATATAAGAGCTTCCTCTGTAGATAAGCATGTTAGATTTCTCTCTGGTGGGAATCAGCAGAAGGTTATTCTTGGAAGGGAGTTTTACTTTGAGCCAGAGGTGCTTATAGCATCACAGCCTACTAGAGGGCTGGATATAGGTGCTACAGAGATGATTCACAATTTACTTTTGTCTGCAAGAAGGAGGGGAATGGCGATACTTCTGTATTCTTCTGACTTAGATGAAATAATGACTCTAAGCGATAGAGTAGCTGTTATATACAATGGTGAGATTGTAGGGATACTTTCTCCTAGAGAAATAGATGAGGCAACTCTAGGTTTATACATGACAGGAGTAAGGAAAGACTGATATGATAAGAAGAATATTGATAAGTATATTAGCTCCACTCTTAGCTGTTTTGTTAGCGTTTTCTGTAGGCGCTATAGTTATGTATATCCTTGGAGAGAATCCTTTCTATGTATATAAAATATTACTTATAAACTCAGTGACTAATATAAATGGCTGGGGTTATGTGCTTTTTAATGCTACTCCACTTATATTTAGTGGACTTGCAGTTGCTTTAGCTTTTAAAGGAGGGCTTTTTAATATAGGTGTTGAGGGACAGTTATATATAGGAGCTTTTGCCTGTGCCTGGTTTGGTATAACCTTTAATGTCCATCCTGTAATTGGAATTCCTATTGGATTGCTGTTTGCTATGATTTTTGGTGGATTATGGGGAGTAATTGCTGGTTATCTTAAAGCACGCTTCGGAGCTCATGAAGTTATAATTACCATAATGTTGAATTTTATAGCGATGGCTCTTACTAATTACCTGGTGAATAACCCTTTTAAGGAACCAGGGCAGATAAATCCTATACCTCAGACAAAAGAGTTATTTAGCGGGTCTATTATACCTAGAGTATATCCATTGTTTAATAAATTTGGTGTAAGTCTTTCTTCAAGTGTTCCTTTAAACTATACATTCTTTATAGCTATTGTATTCTGTGTAATAGTTTGGTATTTCTTAGAGAGGACAAAATGGGGCTATGAAATAAAGGCGGTAGGATTAAATCCTAAGGCAAGTAGATATGGTGGTATAAATCCTAGCCATATTATGATACTTGTTATGTTTCTTAGTGGAGCTTTGGGGGGGCTTGCCGGTGTAAATGATGTTATGGGTTATAGATATAGATTTTTGGATGGATTTTCTCGAGGAACTGGTTTTACTGGGATAGCGGTAGCTCTTCTTGGAAAGAATAATCCCATAGGGATAGTATTTGCTAGCATACTCTTTGGTATCTTAGATAGAGGGGCTCTAGCTATGGATGTCTTTACAAATACTCCTAGGGAACTTATTCGTGTGATTCAGGCAATAATTATTATCTTTGTAGCTATTGGAAATGAGTTTATATTCAGATTACTACAGAGATTAGAGAGGGAAAGTGAATGATTGGAGGAATCTTATCACTGGAGCTTTTAATTTCAGCTTTAAGGATGTCAGTTCCGCTAACTTTTGCCTCTTTGGGTGGAGTCTTTAGTGAACGAGGTGGAGTAGTAAATATAGCTTTAGAGGGTATAATGTTAGTAGGTGCTTTTGGGGCAGTTGTTGGAACCTATTTTACCAATAATCCTTGGATTGGTCTATTAACTGCTATGTCTTTTGGCTTTTTAATTGCTCTTATACATGCGGTAGTTTCGATATCATTCAGAATAAATCAGATAATAAGTGGCACCGCACTAAATATAATGGCTACTGGCCTTACTACCTTTTTATCTAGACTAATATTTAAAGCTGCTGGTTCCTCTCCACATATAGAAGGAATGGTTCAATGGCGTTTCCCTGGTACAAATTGGCAAATTTCACCTCTTATAGTTATAATGTTTGCTGTCATTATAATAAGTCAGATAGTTATTTTTAAAACTAGATACGGCTTAAGACTTAGGGCTTGTGGAGAAAATCCATATGCTGCTGATAGTCTAGGTGTAAATGTTATAAAAATGAGATATAGCGGTGTCCTTATAAGTGGAGTTCTTGGTGGATTAGGTGGAGCTTTTTTAAGCCTAGAGCATGCTAGAGTCTTTGTTGAGGGAATGACTACAGGGAGAGGTTTTATAGCTTTAGCTGGAATGATATTTGGTAGATGGACTCCTTTAGGCTCCTTTTCTGCTTGTTTTCTTTTTGGCCTAGCTGAAGCTTTAAGAATGAGATTGGAGGGTTTTGGTATACCTACTCAGTTTATTCAGATGATACCTTATATAGTTACCATGTGTGTATTAGTAGGAGTAGTAGGGAGGGCAGTGGCTCCAGCTTACGATGGAATACCTTTTGAGAAGTGAGTGAAAGAAGATTAGGTGAAATACTTAGAGAGAGAAGGGAAAGTCTTAATCTAAGCATAGAAGAAGCTGCTAAACTTACTAAGTTGAAGAAGAGTACAATCTTGGCTTTTGAGAACGGTAATTATAAGGAATTACAAGAACCTGTATATATTCGTGGCTTCTTGAAGATCTATGCTTCTGTCCTTGGTCTTGATTATAATACACTATCTCCTATACTAGATAAGGAACTTAGGTTAGCAGGAAAGTTAGAGGAGGATGAAAAAAGAAATAGCAAAGGAGTAAGATTTTTATTTGTTCTTACCGGCATAGTAGTTACTGTCATTATATTTGTCTTTGTTCTTGTCTTTCATCGAGGTCTGTTAGGATTTATTATAAGACAAGAAGCACAAACTAATGGAATGAAGATCTCTTTGCAAAAGGAATCTAATAAAGAAGAGGTTAATCCTCCTGAAAGATCGGTTTTAGAGGAATTTAAGTCTAAAGAGGAAAGAGTTACTATTACTAAGCCTTCTTCTCAAGTGACATCAGAGAGAAAAGAGATATCTATAGAGATAAAGGGTTTAGACTATTCTTGGATTAGGGTTATAGTAGACGGTAGTAAGGTGTTTGAAGGATTCTTAAAAACTGGGGACTTTTATTCTTGGAAAGGGAAAGAGAAGATAATTATTAGAACAGGTAACGCGGGGGGAATTAATATTATAGTAAATGGAAGAAATCTAGGCATTTTAGGTAAAAAGGGTGAGGTGTTGGAGAAGGAGTTCTTACCGTAATGAATGTCTACATACATACCCTGGGTTGTTTTAAAAATGAAGTAGACTCTTTTGGTATAACTACAACACTAAAAAATTCGGGTTTTAATGTAGTGGAAGATTTGGATAAGGCTGATGTTATTATTTTAAATACCTGTGGTTTTATTCGACCTGCTAAGGAAGAAGCCATAAATTACATACTAAGGTTTATAGAGCAAAAGAAAAAAAGAGGAATACGGCTTATCGTTACTGGCTGTTTAGCTCAGAGATATTCAAAAGAAATTTTCGACGAATTTCCAGAGGTAGACGCGATTGTAGGACTTGGCAACATAAAGGAATTTCCGGATATTATTAATAGGATTTTAGATGGAGACAGGTTTATAAAAGATGGTAATTTAAATGAACTGTTAAAATTTAAATTAGATAAGCCTTCTTTAGTTTATTACCTCAAGATTGCTGATGGATGTAACAATAGATGTAGATATTGTGCTATACCTTTAATAAGAGGTAGCCTACAAGTGAGAAGGCCTGAGGAAATTCTTGAAGAGGCAGAAAGTGCCCTAAATAAAGGAAGTAAAGAGCTCATATTAATAGCCCAAGATTTAACTAGTTATAAGTATAAGGATTATACTCTGGCTGATTTACTAAAAGATCTGAACAGTATAACTGGAGAATTCTGGATAAGGTTAATGTATCTATATCCCAGTAGGGTTGACGAAAATTTAGTAAACACTATAGCTAATCTAGATAAGATTGTAAAGTACATTGATATACCTTTACAACATATTGATAATACTGTCCTTATAAGTATGGGTAGACCAGATAGAAAGGTTGCAGAAAGGGCTATAAGATTTGCTAAAGAGATACCTGATGTGATTATAAGGAGTTCTTTCATTATAGGATATCCTACTGAGACACAAACTGCATTTGAAAACCTTTTGGAATTTCTTAGCCAAGAAAGACTCCATAGGGTAGGATTTTTTACCTATTCGCAAGAAGAAAATACACCTGCCTATGAACTTGGAGACCCTATACCAGATAGAGTTAAGAGATTTAGGATGAAAA
Organism: bacterium; assembly: GCA_026418035.1. Lineage (GTDB taxonomy): Bacteria > DUMJ01 > DUMJ01 > DUMJ01 > DUMJ01 > DUMJ01. The sequence goes on along the minus strand of JAOACC010000020.1, from coordinate 25,636 downwards.
AAGCTCAAATTTTGCAGAGGAAAATTATATTAGATTTCCATAAAAGTCTTATAGGAAAAAGATATAAGGTTCTTGTTGAGAATAAGCTTGATAGAACTATAGATGATTGTAAAGTATTTATAGGAAGGACATATATGGATGCTCCCGAGATTGATTCTAGAGTTTTTATAAAAAGTAAAGAAGATATACTGGGTAAGTTTGTAGAAGTTACTATAGAAAGATTAGATGGGTATGATTTTTGGGGAAAATTTTGGAGGGAATAGAGCTATGGAAGCATATATTATAGGGATAGGAAATGAACTTTTAAGAGGAGCTACAATAAATACTAACGCAGTATTTATAGCTCAAGACCTTATTAGGCTCGGTATAAAAGTTAAGGGTATCCTTAATGTAGGAGATAATATAGAGGATATTGTAGACAGTCTAAGGTTTGCAACGAAAGAGGCAGAATTTGTAATAATTACTGGAGGCTTAGGGCCTACACATGATGACCTAACTAGAGAAGCAATATCACTCTTTACTGGTCTGCCGTTATTATTTTCTGATGAAGCTTTTGAGAATGTCAAGGAGTATTTCTTTATAAGAAATAGACCATTGGGTCCAGGTTCGCCTAAGGAGGCTTTTATCCCCAAAGGGGGAGAGGTTTTGAAAAATAGTGTAGGTGTTGCCTCTGGGTTCTGGATTAAACATAATGGAAAGAACATAATAGTTTTACCTGGGGTTCCTAGAGAGGCTAAGGCTATCTGGGAGGATACTGTTAGAAAACGTCTAGAATCTTTGTACCTACAGGATGTGCCATACTTTACGTTAAGAGTCTTTGGACTTGGTGAGTCTATGGTTGAGTCTAAGATCTTAGATATTATAAAAGAAAATCGATCAAGTGTTGATATACTTATAGGAGAACCCTTAGAGATAAAACTTTTCATAAAAGGAGAAAGAGCAAAAGAACTTTTTGAGAAAATAAAAGAAAGATTAGAAGATTATATCTTTACCTATAATGATGAGACCTTAGTAGAGGTTGTGATAAAAAAGTTAAAAGAAAAGGCCCTTACATTGGCTACTGCAGAATCTTGCACAGGAGGGTTACTAGCAGAAAGGTTAACTAGTGTTCCTGGAAGCTCTACGGTTTTTAAGGGAGGTTTTGTTCCTTATTCCTATTGGGCTAAAAAGATGTTAGGTATTCCTTCATACATATTTGATATGGGGAATGTAAGTTTAGAAATGGCTGAAAATCTTGCTAGAATAGCTAGAGAAAGGCTTTCTGCAGATATAGGTATAGGTATCACTGGAAATGCAGGCCCTACAGCTGGAGATACTAATAAGCCTGTTGGTTATGTTTGTATTAGTATAGTAAGAGACGATAGTACTATTTCTAGGGATTTTCAGCTTGAAGGAGACAGGGCTAGAGTTAGATTCTTAGCTGTTCAATGGGCTTTAGATATGCTAAGGAGGTCTATATGAGGGTCTTTATAGCAGTTGAGTTACCAGAAGAAATAAAAGAGGAGTTATATAAGCTTGTAAGTTTTCTAAAACAAAGTATCTCTGATGTGAAATGGGTTGAGAAGGAAAATTTTCATATAACTATTAGGTTTATAGGAGAGGTAGAAGAGGATGGAATTTTAAAATTAGAAAAGATTTTGGATGATATAAGAGATAAATTCCCCCCTTTTAGGGTAGAGATAAAAGGTATAGGGAATTTTCCGCATGTATTATGGGTTGGTATAGGAGAGGGGAGCGATACATTGAAGAATATTGCCTATGCAATAGAAGGTTCTCTTTTACGTGAAGGCTTTCAGCCTGCAGATAAGTTATTTTCACCACATATTACCTTGGGAAGAATAAAAAAGAATATAAAGAAAATCCCTAAAGATAAAGAATTTGGCCCATACTCATTTATCGTAGATTCTATTACCTTAATGCAGAGTCAGCTATTTTCTATAGGACCAGTATATACCCCTATAAAGGTTGTTAGATTTATCTAATGTTCATTCCTTGGATATAATGTTATTTACCATCTCTACTGCTTCCTGCGCTAATCTTTCAGCCTGTCTTATAGCTTTCCCTTCTGCATATATGTGGAATTCAGGTCTATTTGGGTCTGAGAGGACTAAAAACCATCCATCCTCTGTTAAAATTCTTACTCCTTCAGTATAATCTACCTCATTGCTATATTTTTTCTCTAGCAATTCTCTCATTACTCTCCCTTTATGTTCCCAAGGACAGTTAACTTTAGATTTTACAAGTGAATATGGGGGAACTAGATCTCTTAACTGTGAAAGGGGTATGTTTTCCATGGCAAGAAACTCTAGTAATTTGACAAATCCAAACATTCCATCATAGGTAAATTGAAATTGTGGAAATATAGCTCCTCCTCTTCCGTCACTAGCAAATACTATGTGATTTCTAGTTGAAGCCTCCATAATAGCTCTGTCAGAAGATTTAGTCCATACGATGTTTCCTCCATAATGTTTTAATCCATCCTCAAAGACCCTAGGCATATATATAGGAAATGCAACATCCTTTCTAGCTTGGGTTCTAATTGCTAGAAATGCAAGTATATAAGATAGGTCCTCGTCTGATATTAGAGAACCTTTTTCATCTAGAATGAATATCTTTTCTCCTTGACTATCTATAAGTATACCTAGATCTGCTCTTAGTGTTGTAACTATCTGAGATAATTGATTTATGCTAAATAGAAATTCTTCTCGTGTTTTTGCCAACTTTCTTTCATCTATAAATGCATTTATTGATACAACTTCACATCCTAATTTCCCAAGTATAGATGGGAGTACCATGCTGGTTGTTCCAAAGCTATAGTCTATTACTACCTTCTTCCCTACATTTCTTATTACATCTATATTTATCTTTGACAGGAATCCTGATATATAAGACTCAATAGCTCTAGGTGCATATCTTATTTCTCCAATATCATATAGATACATTCTTCTTGCGTCTTCCCTTACAAATAGTGTTTCTATTTTTCTTTCTGTATCTCTATTTATGGTTATCCCTAAGCTATCAAAGAATTTTATATCTACACTTCTAGGGTCAAACGGAGATGTAGAGACTTGAACTCCTCCAGAAAGCCCTTCTGTCCTAGCAAAATAATGAGCTACAGGTGGGGGGGTTGTCTGTAAATCTACCACATTAACACCTGCGCTTGCAATACCAGATACTATAGCTCTCTTTATCATTCTAGAAGATCTATTGGCATCTCTACTAGCAACAACCTCTGACCCTTTTTCTAAAATACCTCCAAAAGCAGTTCCTAGTTTAGCTGCAAATTCAGGATTTATCTCTATATTAGCTAAGCCAAATATAGTCCCGTTAGAGAAATATAGTTTTCTCCATCCAGTTCCCCAAACGAGACTTGAAGAGAGCACTGTCCCTTTTTCTATACTTTTTGATGGCCAAACCTTTATTCCTGGCTTTATAAGAGTTCCTTCATCTACAAAGCATTCATCAGATATTACTGCATTCTCTCCTATCCTAACTCTGCTTTTTATGATAACCTTCTTTCCTATTATTGCATTAGTAACAGTAGATGATTCACCGATATAGGAGTTAGACCATACTATACTTCTAAGTAGTAAGGCATTAGTATCTATTAACGTGTTGTCACCGATAACAGTAAATTCTCTTATTTTTGCCATATCTTTTATCTGGACATTATCACCTATTAATACTGGACCTTTTATACTTGCATTTGGCGATATATTAACCCCTCTTCCTACCCACACTCCTGGTGTTATCTCCTGTCCAGGAATCTCAAGTTTTATCTTTCCAGATAGGGCATCATAATGAACCTTAATATAACTTTCTATATTTCCTACATCACACCAGTATCCATCGGCTATAAATCCATATAAAGGTTGTTTATTTTCTAACAGTAGAGGGAATAGGTCTTTACTAAAATCAAAATCTTTTCCTTTAGGAATAAAGTCAAATATTTTAGGTTCTAGAATATATATCCCTGTATTGACTGTGTCACTGAAGACTTCGCTCCATCCAGGTTTTTCTAAAAACCTTAATATACGTCCCTCCTCATCAGTTATAACTATACCAAATTCTAGAGGATTTTCTACGTGAGCTAATATTATTGTTGCTATAGCGCCTCTTTCTTTATGGAAATTTATAGCGGAGGTAAGGTCTATATCTGTAATGGCGTCTCCACTTATTACTATAAAGGTATCATCAAAATGCTCTTCTAAATTCTTTACTCCTCCAGCGGTTCCTGGTAACTTCTCTTCTACCTTAAAGGAAATATGGACACCTAGACTAGACCCATCTCCAAAATAGTTCTGTATCTCGTCGGGAAGATAATAAAGATTACACCAAAGTTCTGTTATGTTGTGTCTTTTTAGGAGTCTTATAATATGTTCCATAATAGGTCTATTTAAGACAGGCATCATTGGCTTCGGATGACTTGATGTAAGAGGTCTTAGCCTTGTTCCCTCTCCAGCTCCCAGTATCATTCCTTTTATCATAGGTATCTCCCCTTTCTTAAAGGGAATTTAAATAAGTCTCTACTAATAGTGTATCTCCTCTTATACTATATTGTCAACAGTACTGTGCCAAGCACCTTCACAACAGTTACCTAAAAATCTGATACAATAGATAATATATTCCAAGAGGATATAGAAGGAGAAGGTAGAAATGTTTGGGGCAAAGTGGATATGGGATGAAGAAATTCCTCAAAATAATTCTAATAGAAACATTTTGTGTTATTTTAGGAAGAGATTTTATGTAAAAAAGACTAACTGTGAATTTTATATAAAGGTTACAGCTGATAGTAGATATAAGCTTTATATAAATGGATATCCTATAGGTTTTGGACCTGAGAAAGGGGATAGGTGGAGATACTATTTTGATACAATAAAGGTAAATAACGACCTTCTAAGAGAAGGATGGAATGTTATTTCTGCTTTAGTAATCCATTACTATGTTGCAGAACCTTGGATTTATTATAGGGGAGGACCTGGTTCTGTATTTAGGACTGCTACTGCAGGTTTTCTCTTGGAGGGAGAGTTAATAGATGAAAATAATAATCTGATAGATAGGATTATTACAGATGAATCTTGGAAGGTTTTTAGAAATAAAGGGATAGAGTTTATACCATCTAGATATATGCCTCTAGTTGGAGAGGTGGAATTGGTAAAAGGAGAACTTATTCCATATAATTGGCATTCTATAGATTTTGATGATACCACTTGGAAAGATGCCAAAATTATATTAAAAGATAGAGACCTAGCATTTAATCCAGAGGTAAAATTAAATGAACTTTTGCCTAACTGGTCTTTAGTTGAAAGAGATATTCCAATATTGTACCAAGAAGATAAGAATTTTATAAGGGTAATACCAGAGTCCTTCTCCTCAAGCATTATCTTAGAGCCAAATAGATCCTACTCATTTATATTGGATGCTGGCGAACTTACTACTGCATTCCCCTGTGTTAAGGTAAGAGGTGGGAAGGGAAGTGTTATTAAACTTACATATGGTGAATGCTTCTCATATAGTGATTCTAATGGAATATTAAAAAAAGATATTAGAGATGATACTGGTGGCATTATTATAGGGGATACAGATACCTTTTATCCCTCTGGTAATGATGATTATTATGAGCCATTTTGGTTTAGGACATTCAGGTTTATTAAAATAGATGTCAACGTTTCTTCCTCTCCTATCTCTATTGATAAGATTTGGTTTAGAGAGGTTGGCTATCCTCTCAGTATAGATGGGAGTTTTAGTTGCTCTGATGAAAGACTAAACAAAGTATTAGACGTTTCTGTAAGAACACTTAAGAGAAGCATTCATGAAACGTATGAAGATTGTCCATACTATGAGCAGATGCAGTATATAATGGATTCGATGTTAGAAGCCCTCTACACTTATCAAATTTCAAAGGACTATAGACTCGTTAGAAAAGCCCTTTACGATTTTCACAGTTCTTTACTACCCACAGGGCTTTTACAGAGCAGATATCCTTCCGTAGCTCCTCAAGTAATTCCTATTTTTTCTCTCTACTGGATATTGATGTTAAGAGATTATGTATTATATTCAGGAGATATAGAATTAATAAGGAGATATAGACCGACTATCGATAGTATTCTGGGTTGGTTTGAAAGATATCTGCTCAAAGAAGACCTTATAGGTAGAATAGGGTATTGGCCTTACATTGATTGGGTTGATGGTTGGAACTGGGGAATTCCTCCCGCATTTAATTCTGACATTGCTACTATCTATAGTCTTATTTATAGTTATACCCTTAAGATAGCTAGTAATCTTATGTTATCTATAGGCTCAAGGAGCCTATTTAGAGAATATAAGATAAGAAGCATGAAGATAGATAAGGCTATAAAAAAGTACTGTTGGGATGAAGAGATTGGACTATTTAAGGATGGGATAAAGACTAGACAGTTTAGTCAACATTGTCAAATCTGGGCAGTATTAAATGAATTAGTAAAAAGCGATATGGCTAAATCTGTTATTGAAAAGGCTATTGAGAATAGGGATATCAGTAGAGTATCTATTTCACATTCATACTTTCTTTTTAGGGCTTTAGATAAGACTGGTCTCTATAATAAATATGGACCAGTTTTACTAAATCGTTGGAAAGAGCTATTAGATATGAATATCACTACTTTTCCTGAAACCTTTGAAAATCCTAGAAGTGAATGTCACGGATGGTCGGCGGTCCCTATATATGAATTTATGGCTTCTATACTGGGGATTAGACCTAGTGAACCTGGTTTTAGAAAAGTAGATATTAAACCACATCCAATTAATCTTGATTGGGCTGAAGGAATAGTTCCAACTTTAAGAGGAGATATCAATATAAGGTGGGAGAAGGGTGGGGACTCAATGTTAATAAACCTATATTCTCCGAAAGGAATGAAAATTAGACTAATCTTATCTGCTCTAGATATATTTAGTCCTATTTTATTTATAAATGAGAAAGAAGTTTCTTTTAGAAATTTAATAGAGCTCCCTGGAGGAAAGTATAGAATCCTTGTTAAGAAGGGGATGGATTAGTTCATCCCCTTCTTAATTCTATTTACTGTTTTTTCTTTACCTAAGACTTCTAAAGTCTCAAAAAGACTAGGGGTAACTTTCTTACCGGAGATTATAATTCTTAGTGATTGTAGGAACCATCTAGAATCTAGCGCCCTTTCGGTTATAAAGATTCTTATTCTATTTTCGAGATTAGTTGAATTCCAATCCTCTACTTTATTGAGAATATCTACTAGTTCTGGTAGAATTGAACTGAGCCTTTTTTTCTCTTCTATTGGTATCTCTATATCTTTTGAGAAATCTTCTGTAAAGAAATAGTCTCCCATAAGAATGATATCTTTCAATGTTTTAATACGAGTTTGAAGAATGCCTAACACTCTAGTTAGATAGATAGTATCTATAGTCCAGTATTCTAGTTTTTTCTCCTTTAAGAACTGTATAGCTAGTTGAGTAAGCGATTCTAAAGATTTTCTTCTTATATGTTCTTGGGAGAGAAAATCTAACTTTTTTATGTCAAATATAGCTGGATTTTTACTTAAATTTTCTAGTGAAAATAGGTTTATTAGCTCTTCTAGAGAGAGAATCTGTTTATCATTGTAGGATGCTCCCATAAGAGCTAAAAAGTTTACCATAGCCTCAGATAGGTAACCCATACTGCGATATTCTCCTATCGATGTAGCACCATGTCTTTTACTTAGCTTGGCTTTGTCCTGCCCTAAGATCATTGGTATATGTATAAATATAGGGGGGGCAATCCCTAGGGCTTTATAGATATGTATCTGTTTTGGAGTATTAGAGATATGATCTTCGCCTCTTATTATATGAGTTATTCTCATATCTATATCATCTACCACCACACTAAAGTTATAAGTGGGAGTTCCATCAGATTTTAGTATGACAAAGTCTTCTATAACGTTATTCTGAAAGCATAATTCTCCATGAAGGTAATCACTAAACCTTGTCTCTCCCTCTTTTGGAACGTATAGTCTTATCGCAGGTTTTCTTTCCCTTCTTAAGATTTCCTTCTCAGCTTCAGAGAGTTTTAGACATCGCCTATCATATCCTTTACCTCTTAGCTTTTCTAATTCTTCTTTAGTACAGAAACATTCGTATGCTTTACCTTCTAAGAGTAATCTTTCTGCTATTTCTTTATAAATATTAAGTCTATCACTCTGTCTATAGAACTCATCCCAGTCTATGCCAAGCCACTTTAAATCATCTATAATAGAAGCCTCAAACTCTCTTTTTGACCTTTCTAGATCAGTGTCTTCTATCCTAAGTATAAATATTCCTTGCTCTTTTCTAGCAAATAACCAATTAAATAACGCAGTTCTTGCTGTTCCTATGTGCAGATATCCGGTGGGGCTAGGGGCAAATCTGACACGTACTCTCATATTAGCTTCGATACCCTTTCTGCATCTAACTTCTTGATTAGTGCAGTTAAGAGTTTTACTGCGTTTTCAAAGTCATCTCTATGGATTATTCCTGTATGGCTGTGGATATATCTAGCAGGGACATTTATTGTTACAGTAGGAACCCCTGAGTTGTATAGATGAATCCTTCCTCCGTCTTCACCGCCTCTAAGCATGAATTCATACTGATACGGGATACCTAATTCCTTAGCAATCTCTTCTACAAACTCTACTAACTTTCTATTTGGCAACATGCTACTGTCCATAATACCAATTGTTGGACCCTTACCAAGCTTAACATCAGACTCTTCTTTCTTTACATTAGGAGTATCTCCCGCTATGCCAGACTCTAGAACAAAGGCAACATCAGGTTTAGCTAACTTTACACTTGTCTCAGCGCCTCTTAGGCCAACTTCCTCTTGGACTGTTCCTACCCCTATAACAGTATTTGGATGCTTTTCTCCTCTTAGGTTTTCTAAGGTTCTTATCATTACTGCACAACCAACTCTATCGTCCCAAGCCTTACCCATTAAGAATTTACCATCTTTACCTATAACCTGATACGGGGACCATGGAACTATAGGAGACCCTGGCTTTATTCCAAATTCGTTCTCTACCTCTTCCTTGCTTTTTGCTCCTATATCTACAAAAAGCTCATCAAGTTTTACTGTCTTTTCTCTTTCTTCGGGTGGAAGTAGATGCGGTGGTTTTGAACCAACTACTCCTAGAAATTCTCCTTTTTTGGAATATATAATCACCCTCTGAGAAGGTAAAACTTGACTCCACCATCCCCCAATAGGGGCAAATTTAATAAATCCTTCATCAGTTATATATTTTACAATAAATCCTATTTCATCCATATGACTAGCAATCATAATTCTAGGATAACTACTCTCTCCCCTTTTTTCACAGAGGATACTACCCAATCTATCTGTAGTTATCTCCCCAAGAGGGGAAAGATAATATCTTAACCTCTCTCTTATCCTATCTTCAAAGCTACTTATACCTGGAGTTTCTGTAAGGTCTTTTAGTAGAAGGTCCAGTTTATCCATAGTTACTTCTTCTCTGCAAATAGAAATTCTCTTTGTTCTTTTGTAAGAACTTCTCTTAGTGCAACTCTATAGTTTATTAAGTCATCCTTTTTCTTATTATCTATAGCTACTATAAGGGCTATTCTTGTATTTATCTCTTTTGTAGATGCATTACCTTTCCTAAGCTCTTGCACCTTGTAAGCTTCTATCATCCTGGCTATATCTAGATTTAATCTTTCTCTATCGTAGTCTTCTCTAATCTGTTCAAACCTGTCTACTTGTTCCTTGGTGAAGAGTATAGGGAAGTGTTTCAATTGTTCCTGAGTCAAAATCTTCTGCATTTCGAAGTAGTAATTGATTCTAGCTTTTTGTAGTTCTTTAAGCGTATTTAATAACTCTTCTTTGGCTTTTTTTATAGTATTTTGATCAGACTTTTGGACAGCAGGTTTTAACGTCTTATTCCATGTATTGGCAAACTGTCTCTGATACTTTATCTCATTTTCTTGTAGTTTCTCTCTAAGTTTTGTTAACTTGTCTTTTTGTTCTGGGGTGAGGTTAAGCTTATCCACGTCTACCTCTGGGATAGTTTTACCTAGGTCATACTTTAGAGGATCTGTGACTATAAGCTTTACATTCACCCTAATTAGTGGTTTTGAGGTTTGAGCATAAGAAATACCTAGAATAGAAATACTAATAATCACTGAAAGTATTAAACCTAAAATTTTCTTCATTTACTTTTCACCTCCAATATTTTTTCATAGCCTTTGTGAGCGAAATAAGAACTTCTTACAAAAGGTCCGGATACTACATATCTAAATCCGGCCTGATACGCCAATTCTTCTATCTCCTTAAATCTTTCAGGAGATATGTACTCCTTTACTGGTAGATGCTCCTTAGTTGGTTGTAGATACTGCCCTATTGTAATGATATCACAACCAACATCTATTAACATTTTAAAAGTATTATACAATTCTTTTTCTGTCTCTCCTAATCCTACCATAATTCCAGATTTGGTAATTATACTAGAATTATACTCCTTAGTCCAATAGAGGATATTTAGTGACCTTTCAAAGTCTGCCATAGGTCTTACAGTAGAATAAAGAGATGGGACTGTTTCTACATTATGATTTAGGACATCTGGAGAAGCTAACAATACCTCTTTTAAAGCATCTTTATCCCCCTTAAAATCAGGTATTAAGACTTCAATCTTTATTGAGTCACTTACTCTTCTTATCTCTAGGATAGTATTCTTAAATTCATCTGCACCTCCTCTCGGTAGGTCATCCCTAGTAACTGATGTAATGACTACATATTTTAGGCCTAAGAGTTCTACTGCTTTGGCTACTTTTTTAGGCTCTTCAGAGTCTACAGGATTCGGTTTGCCCTTTTTTATAGCGCAGAATCTGCAATTTCTAGTGCATATATCTCCAAGTATTAAAAAGGTTGCTGTTCCTTGATTAAAACATTCTGATATATTAGGACAGAGAGCAGATTCACATACAGTATGTAGTAGTCCATCTTTTAAGATATGTTCAACCTTTATTGCATTGATATTATCTATACTTATTCTCTTTCTAAGCCAGGCAGGTTTCGCCATTTCTACTAACTAAACTCCTCTCAAATGTAATACTAAATATACGGATAAATCTCCTTTTTAGTTCGCTCATATCTACTTTGGACCCTAGAAGTCTTTCTATAGAAATCATTTCCACATTATCTAATCCGCAAGGTCGGAATAACTTAAAGTCTTCCAGTCTGTTATTTACATTTAATGCTAAACCATGATAGGTTATCCATTTTTTGACCGCAACACCTATAGAGCATATCTTCCTCTTTTCATCGATCCACACTCCGGTGTACTTTTCTCTTCTTACTGCTCTTATATCGTATGTACATAAAAGTTCTATTATTACTTCCTCTAGATTTCTAACATACCTATGGACATCTCTGTTTTCTATCCTTATTATAGGATAAACTACTAATTGTCCTGGCTCATGGAGAGTAATACTTCCTCCTCTTTTAGTTTTGTATATCTCTATACCCTTTTTTCTTATCTTTTCAGGATCTTCTATAAAGACTTCTTCCTCTTTTGTGCTTTTACCTAATGTAATTACTGAAGGGTGCTCTACCAAGATGATATGTTCAGGTAATATGTGTTTAATTATCCCTTCTACTATGTCTTCTTGCAGTTTTTCAACTTCTCTATATCTTCTTAACCCAAGATCTACACATATACTTATTTTCTTTTCTAATTCAGTATTAATGGTTTTCATGTTAATTCTCTAGTATTTAACCTCCTAAACATCCATTATACCATATACGTACATATTTCTATTTACTTTTGAATGCGTTAAACTATATAATAGTTATTATAATAGTAATCTTTAAATGGAGGATGCAATGTTTGAAACGTTAAAGGCAGATTATAAAGCAGTTTTTGAGAAAGACCCTGCTGCTAGAAACGCTCTGCAAGTTATACTTTTCTATCCTGGATTTCACGCTATCTTGGGGTATAGAATAGCGCATTGGTTTTGGCAGATTGGTCTTAAGTCCGTAGCGATATGTATTTCTTTTATAGTCAGAAGATTAACAGGTATAGAGATACATCCTGCTGCTAAGATAGGTAAAGGATTCTTTATAGACCATGGGATGGGAGTGGTGATAGGAGAAACGACAGAGATTGGAGATGATGTCCTACTCTATCAGGGTGTTACTTTGGGGGGAACAGGGAAACATAAAGGTAAAAGACATCCTACTTTAGGTAATAACATAGTAGTTGGTGCAGGGGCAAAGGTATTGGGTCCAATTACTATAGGTGATAATGTAAAGATAGGGGCTGGTTCTGTAGTTCTAAAATCTATACCCCCTAATTCTACTGTGGTAGGAGTTCCTGGGAAAATAGTTAGGAGAAATGGGCATAAACTTACACCTGCAGAACAGCTAGCCCATGGAGATGTCCCTGATATAGAGTATGAGATGATTGAGAGACTAGAACAGGAAGTAAAGATACTAAAGGAAGAAATAGCCAGATTGAAGCAAGATTTAGCATCTATTATATCGAAAGTATCAGATTAAAATAATAATTCTTCTACTGTTATTTCTTCTTTGATTTTTTCTACGTCATCTCTTTTGAAGATACAGGCTCCAAATTCCAATGTATTTGCAGTACCGCAAGCTATACCTAGTTTTAATATCTCTGTTAGGTCTAAATTTGATATTCTCCCATATATAATTCCTCCTAGAAAGGCATCACCAGAACCTATGGCATAGTGGGAATATATTCTTTTGCTTTTACCAACTATTAATCTGTCTTTAGTTATTAACATGGCTCCTTTCTCTCCTCTTGTAACAAAGAACCAAGTAGTCCCAAGCTTCGACAGATAAGAATAAAACTCTTTTAATACTTTTATATCTTCTACATCTACATTGAACGCGTCCTTTAATTCTTCTTCATTTATCTTTATGCAGAAAGGGCCTATACTTGTGCATTGTTTAAGTATTTCTCCACTGGTATCTATAAAGACTTCCTTTCCCCCTTCTTTAAATACACTAAGTAGATATCTTATCTCTTCTATAGGAATGCTTGGAGGGGCTCCTCCAGAAAGTATAATCCTTTTTATACTTTTTAGGTACTTTCCTTTTATAAAGTTTATAAACTTATCTATCTCTTCTCTTGTAACTTCAGGTCCCTGTTCATTTGTTATCATTCCTATACCGCTTGATTCTTCGTAGGTGGCATATGCTATTCTTGTCTCATCTTTTATCCAGAAGTAGTCATTCATTATGCCTTCTCTATCTAAAAGTTCCTTCATAACCTTACCTATAGTCCCCCCTAGAATTCCAGAACATACAAAATTCCTATACTCTAAGTTCTTTAGTGCTCTTCCCAAATTAGCTCCTTTGCCTCCTGGTAAGACTATTAGCTTTTTCGCTTTATTTATCCCATAAGGGTTATATCTTTCTACTATTGCAGTCCTATCTAATGCAGGATTGAGATTTAAAATTAATGTCTCTACCATAGTTCTACTCTCCTTGTAGATCTGAGTTTCTTTAATAATATGATACAATAATTATTATGAATGAGAGAAGTCTAAAACTATGTGAATTTGATTTTGTGTTAGAGAAGCTAGGGGAATTAACAGAGACCCCTATGGGAAAGGAGTTAGCTCTTAATCTAAGGCCTTCTTCTATAAAAGAAGAGGTTATTAGTGCTTCTAAGGAAACAGAAGAGGCTAAAAGGCTGATATCATATGAACCGCCTCCTAGTCTCTTAGGATTGATAGATATATCTTCGATTCTTTCTAAGGCAAGGTTAGGTGTCATATTAGAACCTTTGGAGTTAATGCATATATGTAATTTTGTCTCTAGATTGCCTGCGGTAAAGAGATATATCAGGATAAGTCCCTTTTTTAAAGGATTGTCAGATAAACTTCCCAATTTATCTTCCCTGGAGGATGATATTAGGAGAGTTATAGATGACGACGGAAATATAAGGTCTAATGCTTCTTCGAAACTTATAGCTATAAGAAAAGGAATTGCAAGGTTAGAAGAATCCATTAGATCGTATCTTGAAAATCATATAGCCAAAGATTGGAAAGATATGGTTCAGGAGAACTACATAACAATAAGGAATAGTAGATATGTTATTCCTGTAAAGTCTTCATATAAGAAGACAATTAAAGGGATCGTTCACGATGTATCACAGAGTGGTAATACACTTTTTATCGAACCCTATGATGTGATAGATATGAACAATAATCTTCAAGAATTAAGGAAAGAGGAAGAGTATGAAATCCAGAGAATCCTGAGGGAACTTTCAACTAAAGTTGCTTCTTGTAGTGATGAGTTACTTACAGCTAGAGATATCATATCACACATAGATTTTGTATTCGCCAAAGCTAGATTATCTCTAAGTTGGGGTTGTATATCTCCTGTTTGGATAGACAAGCCATTAGTAAGATTTAAGTCTGCTAGACATCCCATTTTAGGTAATAGGGCTGTCCCTATAGATGTAGAGATAGGGGATAAATTTGATGTATTGGTGATAAGTGGTCCAAATACTGGTGGAAAAACAGTTACTTTGAAGACTATAGGTTTATTTATTATGATGGCTCAATCAGGATTGCATCTTCCAGTAAACTTCGCAGAAATGGGTATATTTAAGGATGTATTTGTAGAGATAGGAGACGAACAGAATATCATTCAGGACCTCAGCAGTTTCTCTGCTCATCTTACTCATATAATACCATTTATAAAGTATGCAAATGAAAATACGATAGTCCTTATAGACGAGCCAGTTACTGGTACTAGCCCAAGAGAAGGTTCTGCACTAGCGATAAGTATTTTAGAGGCTTTGAGGAATAAGGGTGCAAAGGTTGTAGTTGCTAGTCACTATGATGAACTGAAGGTCTGGGCTAGTAATACTGAAAGGGTTATGAATGGGGCTATGGAATTTGACCCAGATACATTTCTTCCTACATATAGGCTCTGTATAGGTAGACCTGGAGTAAGTAATGCATTTATCATAGCAAGAAAGTTAGGTTTAGATAAGTCTATTATAGAGAAAGCTAGAAGTTTCCTCTCTGGTAATGAACTGATACTTAATGAACTTTTAAGTCAGATAGACAAATTAGAGAAGGAGCTTAGGATAGAACTAGAGAAGGCCAGAAATGAAAGGTCTAGCTATGAAGAGTTGAAGGATAAGTATGAAAAGTTATTAGAAGAAATATCCCTCCAGCAAAAGTCTATAATAAGGAAGGCAAAAGAGGAGGCTAGGGATTTAATAGTTAGAGCTAAGATTCGCCTTGATGAATTATATGAAAGGGCAAAATCGGCATCTAATAAAAAGGAGATACTTTTGATAAAAGATGAACTGAAAGAATTAGAACCAGCTTGGGAGGAGCTAGAAGTACAGGGAAATAGAATAGAAAAACCAGAGGTGGGAATGACAGTATTTGTTTCATCTTTAGGGCAAAATGGTGATATAGTTGATATTAATGGTGATAAGGTTACTGTCCTTGTAGGTAAGGCTAGGATAGAGATCCCTAAAGATGAGATTTATTCTCCAAAAGCTGACCATAAGGAATTCGCTACTGACAATATAGTAAGGATAAAGAAGAGTAAAGCTCAAAACATCTCAAATAGACTTTCCTTAAGACAGCTTACAGTAGAAGAAGCCTTGGAGAAGTTAGAAAGATATATAGATGATGCAGTATTAGCTGGAATATCGCCTGTCTATATAATACATGGGAAAGGAGAAGGTATCTTAAGAAAGGCGGTTGCTAATTTCCTTAAGGACCACCCAATGGTAGAGTCTTTTAGACTGGGAGAATACTATGAAGGTGGATGGGGGGTTACTGTAGCCTATTTAAAAGGGCTGTGATAAACTAATTAGTGTAATAAGCCTAGTAAAGGAGGGCTAAATTGGAAGAGATAAAGGAATTATTTCTTAAGCTATCCAAAGAAAAGGGTGTCAGATATGGAGAACTAAGGATAGAAGAGTCTGAGATAACAAGTATAAGCTTTAGAGGAAAGGAATTAGAAGAACTTTCAGTATCTAAGTCTAGGGGTGGAAATATCAGAATTCTTGGTAGGTATGGATGGGGGTTTGTTTCTTTTAATGAGATTAACTATAAGAGTATAAGAGACTATTTTGAGCAAGCCTATAGTGCAAGTAATCTTATCTTAGGCGAAGACTTAGATATCGAATATTCAGGCCCAACTGTAGATAGGGTTATAATCCCTATGGAAAAGGATTTTAGAGAAATCCCCCTTGAAGAGAAGAAGAGACTTTTGAGTGAATATAATGATATTATGCTTAACTTTAGTCCTAAGATTCAAAGTACTCAGATTAGATATAGTGATCGTTTTTCTAGGAGATATTTTATTAATACCGAAGGCGTAGATGTGGTTCAAGAGAGAGGAGATATAGCTGGGGTTTTGGTTGCAATTGCCAAAGAAGGCGACTTAGTTGAACAGTACCATTATTCTATAGGCGGTATAAATGGATTTCAGGTTATAGAAGGGCTTCATAATGAAGCTCTCCATACCGCAGAGATGGCAGTTAAATTACTTTCAGCCCCTGTAATTAAGGGTGGAGAGTATACGGTAGTATTAGACCCGAGGCTTGCTGGTGTATTTATTCATGAGGCATTCGGTCATCTTAGTGAGGCAGACCACGTATACGAGAATGAAAAGCTAAGAGAACTTATGGTTATAGGTAAAAGATTTGGGCCTGATTTTCTTAACGTTGTTGATGACCCTACATATCAGGGGCTAAGGGGCTCTTATAAGTATGATGACGAAGGGATCTTAGCTAGAAAGACATATCTCATAAAGGATGGTATCTTAGTTGGTAGACTTCACTCTAGAGAGACAGCAAAAAAGATGGGAGAGTCAATAACAGGTAATGCTAGGGCTATAAATTACAGATTCCAGCCTATAGTAAGGATGAGTAATACCTATATAGAACCTAGGAATTATTCTTTCGAAGAGCTTATCTCAGATATAAAATATGGCATATATGCTGTTGGGGCTTATGGTGGGCAGACCTCTATGGAGATGTTTACATTTAGTGCTCAGGAAGGATACATTATTGAAAATGGGAAGATAGCAGATTTAGTAAGAGATGTTGTTTTGACTGGTAATGTGTTTGTCACATTGCAAAATATAGAAGGAATCGCCAATGATTTAAGATTCAGTCAAGGTGGTGGATGTGGGAAAGGAGGTCAATCCCCTTTACCTGTTTCCACTGGGAGTCCTCATATTAGGATAAGAAATGTGGTTATAGGGGGAAGATAAGTATGGAAGAATTAGTTAAAAGACTTAAGACGGAGTCTATAGAAGGGGATATATTCTCTAGAAGAGGTACTTCTGTAGTAGTTACTTTTGAGGCGAACAAGTTAAAATCGATAGAATCTAGTGAAAGTTCAGGAACAGGACTTAGGATTCTTATAGATAATAAGATAGGTTACGCTAGTCAGTATGGTATTTATGAACCCGATTGGCTCTTGGAGAAGGCTAAAGCTACTGCTAATATAGAGACTAAAATGCAGTTACCTTCAGATATATCTATAAAGGAAGAGGTTTATGATAGTGCTTTAGAAGATATTCAGATTGAAAGCCTAACGAAGTTAGGAAGAAATATAATAGATAAGATACTTAGTTCATATCCTGATGTTATATGTAATGTGGAGATAGGTAAAGATAAAGGAGAAACATTGATAGTAAATACTAGAGGTGTTGACTGTACTAGAAAGAAAGTTTCACTTGTAGTTGGGATTCATGTGAACAGGATAAAAGGAACAGATATGCTAGATGTCTATGAAGAGACTGTTGTAAAGAGGCTTGAAAATTTAGACATAGATAAACTAATTTCTAAGATATTCTATTCTCTAGAATCTAGCGAAAATATAGTAAAACCATCCAAATCTCGACTCCCAGTAGTATTTACTCCTAAGGCTGTTTATGTCTTACTTCTTCCACTTATGTCTGCGTTGAGTGGAAAGATACTGCTTATGGGGGCTTCTCCTCTTCAGGATAAGGTAGGGGAGAAGTTTTTTGATGAAAAATTCACACTTATAGATGACCCTAGTAATCATGAAGGATTATCTATGACCTCTTTCGATGATGAGGGAACCCCTACGAGGGTCTTATCTCTAGTAGACTCTGGAGTTGTTGGAGAGTTCTATTTTGACTTACATACCGCCTCATTGTTGGGTAAGGAACCAAATGGTCACGGATTTAGAGGTGGTTTGGGACAACCTTCTCCTGGACTTACTAATCTTGTAATAAATCCTGGAGACAGTGATCTTAAAGATATATTATCTTCATTTGAAGAGATCCTCGTGGTTGACCAGATGATGGGAGTAGGGCAGGGCAATATCCTTAGTGGGGAATTCTCTGTAAATATACATTTAGGGTTCCTATATAGAAAAGGGGAGGTAGTAGGAAGAGTTAAAGATTCTATGCTAGCAGGTAACGCATATAATGCTCTAGGCAATATTGCCGGTTTAAGTAGGGAGAGGGAGTGGATAGAAGGAAGCCTCTATTCTCCATATATTTGTATACCAGAACTTACCGTTGTATCTAAGGGATAGGAGGTGTTTATTATGTCAGGAAGAACTACTAGATTCATAGTTACTATAGTCATTCTACTAGCAATAGCCTTTGTTTTGTGGATTACTCAGATTAAGAATCCTCCCACTCAGCAATCTTTAGGTCCTATGAAGGGAGAAACAACCCAAACTGTTCAGCCTACTGCTACCTCTACTGCGGAGTCTAAAACTCAAGGAACAAAAAAAGAAGAGAAAAAGTCTCCAGAACAGATAGAGTATGAAAAGATTAGACAGCTATTTGTAGATGGAGAATTAGAGAAGGCTATAGAAGAGTTAACTAGATTTATAGAGAAAAATCCAAAGAGTGAGTGGGCAGACGATGCTCAGTTTGATATAGCTCAATGTTACGAACATATGGGAGAGAAAGAGAAGGCTGTAAAAGAGTATCAGAAATTGGTAGATAAGTATCCTAAAAGTGATTTAGTAAATTCTGCTCAGTATGCTATAGATCTTCTTGAGGGAAGGACATCGTACTATTAATAAAGATTAGGAGGTGTTGATTTAGAATGGAACTGTTTCAAAAGTATTTTAAGCCAGGTTTAATACATTTTATGGCATTTCCACAGACTATGCGTGGAGAAGGTCCAATACTAGAGACGTTAGAAGAGATAGTAAGCGATGAGTTCTTCTCAGCAATTGAGATTTCTTGGATTAAAGATGAAAAAATAAGAGAAGAAGCTAAAAAGCTTCTTGAGACAAGTGGAATGACTATAGCTTATGGTGCTCAACCTAGGCTTCTGACTCAGAATTTAGATATATCTAGTTTGGATGAAGCAACTAGGCTTAGAGCTGTAGAAGAGGTAAAGAAAGCAATAGAAGAAGCTGAATATATGGGTGCAGTTGGAGTAGGTTTTCTAGCAGGAAAAGACCCAGGCCCAGAAAAGAGAGATCAGGCTAAAGAGGCTTTAGTAAAATCCATATGTGAGCTTTGTGATTATGCTAAGGTGCATGGGAATCTAAGGGTAGAATTAGAGGTGTTTGATTTTGATGTAGAGAAGAATAGTTTGGTAGGTCCTTCTGTAGTTGCTAGAGAAATAGCCCAAATGGTAAGGAGAGAACGTAAAGATAATTTTGGACTTCTAATAGATCTAAGTCATTTTCCACAGTATTATGAATCTATAAGGGATGCGGTATAT
The DNA here is from genome assembly GCA_026418035.1 of bacterium. Lineage (GTDB taxonomy): Bacteria > DUMJ01 > DUMJ01 > DUMJ01 > DUMJ01 > DUMJ01. The sequence continues at coordinate 5,930 of JAOACC010000020.1, read as the reverse complement.
ACCACTGCTGGTTATGTAACTCATGTCCACCTTGGTAACTGTATTATAAAGGATAAGTCTCTTCCAGGATATGGAGACCAACATCCTAGATTTGGTATAAAAGGTGGGGAGAATAGTGTAAAAGAAGTACGAGATTTCTTAAGAGCTCTCTTCGATGTTGGATTCTTCGAGGATAATGATAAACCAATAGTAAGCTTTGAGGTAAAACCCTTACCAGGAGAGAATCCAAGAGCAGTAATAGCTAATGCTAAGAGAACTCTTATAGAAGCTTGGGCAGAATTATAGGAGGGAGATTATGAAAAAGGAGATAAAAGTAGGAGTAATAGGGGCAGGAAGTATAGGTAAAGTTCACTTACAGGCTTATCAGGCAGTTCCAGATGTAAAGGTAGTTGCTGTAACGGATATAGTAGAGGAGAGAGCTAAACAGGCTTCAGAGATGTTTGGTATTCCTAGATACTATATTGATTATAAAGAGATGTTAGAAAAAGAGGAACTTACAGCTGTAAGTATATGTACACCTAACTATCTACATTCCCCTATGACTGTAGATGCGCTAAAGGCTGGTGTTAATGTCTTATGCGAGAAGCCAATGGCTATAAATGCTCAGGAAGCCCAGAAGATGGTTGATACTGCTAGATCTACAAAGAAAATTCTTATGGTAGCTCTCTGCTGGAGATTTTCTGACGAAGCAAAGACTATAAAAGAATTTATAAGACAAGGTTATCTAGGCAATATATACTATGCCAAGGTTGGAATTTTGAGATTATCTGGAATACCTGGAATGGGTAGCTGGTTTACCAATAAGGAAAAATCTGGAGGTGGACCTCTTATTGACCTTGCTCCACACTTCTTAGATCTAGCTATGTGGTTTATGGACCATCCTAAGCCTGTTTCAGTGAAAGGTTACACTTATGCCAAGTTTGGTCCTTTTGATAAGAGAAGGGGTAGTTGGGGTATTCCTGAACCAGGAGGAAAATTTGATGTAGAAGACTTAGGATGTGCCATAGTAGGACTTGAAAATGGAGCTACTATCTTTGTAGAGATGAGCTGGGCAAGTAACATAGAGAAGGATACCTCTTACTGTACCTTACTAGGTGATAAAGGTGGAGCAGAGATGATGCCTCCGAAGATCTTTACCGAGATGGCTGGTAAGTATGTAGAGATTATCCCTAGGATTGAAAGGGTCAATACGTATGTAGAAGAGATAAAGCACTTTGTCAGGTGTATTCAAGAAGGGATAGAACCTATGCCAAAGGGAGAAGAAGGGGTTATAGATATGCAGATAATAGATGCTATCTATGAATCCGCCAGAACAGGAAAAGAGGTAAGGTTTTAATTAAGGGTGGCTATTAAAGCCACCCTTTTTAAGAAAATGAGGATATTACATACTGGAGATTGGCACATAGGTATAAATAGATGGGGCATAGATAGAACTGAAGAAGTTTTTAAATCTATAGAGTTTATAGTTGATGTTGTAGAAAAAGAGGATATAGATGTTGTTCTTATAGCAGGAGATCTATTTGAACATAAGATGCCAAGAGGTGATGATCTCCATAGGACCTCAGAGATACTACAGAGACTAGGAGAAAAAGATAGAAAAGTTATAATTGTCTCAGGAAACCATGATTGGAAAGAGTTACAGGTAAGTTTGGGAATCTTTTCTTCATCTTCTAATGTTCATTTTTTAACTGGCTTGGGTACAAAATCTTTTAAAACGAGAAAAGGAGAAGTGTTGTGTATAGGGTCTTTCCCATACTTTTGGGAGAGAGATTTTTTGTATATTGGTGATGACTCTAATAGAAAAGAAAAATTGGGGGAATATATTCATAGATATCTAGAAGAGATTAATCGGAGATTCATGCCGAATTCAATCAATGTATTATTAGCCCATATATTTGTTGAGGGTGCTTTATTGGGAAGTGCAGTGAAACTTTCTTTCTCTTCTAATTTTGCTATCCCTCCCTCTTGGTTTCCTAACAGAGCTCATTATGTAGCTTTAGGGCATGCACATAAGCCTCAGAATGTTTCGGGTAGTCCTGTCCCAACCTATTACTGTGGTTCCATTATAAGGATAGATTTTAGTGAGGCTGATGATAAAAAAGGTGTGAATATTATAGATGCAAAGCCAGACAGGATTGCTAGTGTGGAGAGAATAGAGATACCTTGTAAAGAACTTATGGAGCTAGAATTTAGATTTTCTCAGCTAGACTCGAAGGCAGTTATGGTTCAAGATTTTGATGGATATATAAAAGCCAAGATACATATGGATGTATTAGAGAATAATCCCGTAAGTAAAGTAAAGCAACTTATTCCTAATTGTGTAGAGGTTGAAACTGTATATCAACAAAATCCTAAGAAAGATAGATCTCAGATTGACCTTACTCTAGACCCCTCAAAACTATTTTCTCAGTATTTACTTTTTAAAGAGGGTAGTATAGATGAAGAGGTTATTAAGATTTTTGAAGAGTTGTATAAAGAGGCGCTTTTAAATGAGGATTCTGGGTATTGAGTTAGCAGGATTCCTCTCATACAGTACTCCTCAAACTATAGACTTTACTAAGGCTAATGTATTCTGTATCTCGGGACCAAATGGAGCTGGAAAGTCTTCTATCTTAGATGGTATAGTTTATGCCCTCTATGGGAAGATTCCGAGGTATGCAGGAAGAAGAATAAGTACTGAGGAAGATATTATAAATCATAGTTCAAATAAGCTTTCCCTATCTCTTAAGTTTAGAATTGGAGATAGAATCTTTCTAGTAAAGAGAGAACTGGTTAGAGGAAAATCACAACAGGCAAATATCTATGAAATTAAAGATAGTGAAACTGTGCCACTTGGTGTCAAAAAAAATAGAGAAGTAAATGCCTTAATAGAGAACCTCTTAGGTATGGATTATGAGACATTTACTAGAACAGTTATTCTTCCTCAGAATCAGATAGATAGATTTCTTAAACCTCCTAGTAGTGAAGCTTTTTCTGAAAGAAGACAAGTTTTGCAGAAACTTCTTGGTTTAGATATATATAAAGAGGTAAAGAGACTTGCCAATCAGAGATGTAGAGATATATCTAAAGATATTCAGATTATTACAAGTAGACTAGAAGGGGAGCTGAAATCCTATAACAGAGAATATATAAGAATTTTAGATAAAGAGTTAAAGGAGAAGGAAGGACTACTTAGGAGCTTAGATAAGGATAGACAGAATCTTTCTAAAGAAGTGGAGTCTTTAAGAGATGCGGTGAACCTCTTTTCTGATCTAATTTCTTCTCAGAAGGATTATCAAGTAGTTATTTCTAAATTAAAATGGCTAGAAAAAGAGAAAGAAGAGGTAGATAGGTTAGAGCTTATTTATCAGATTCAGATCGATGCTGTTCCACTTTTAAATAGTATTAAGGATTTCTCGGATAAGAAGTCCAGATTAGAATCTCTGAGAAAGGAAAGATTAGAGATAGAGAAAAGTATAGAGAAATGGGTTAAGACTATAGAAGTTGAGAAGAAGAAAGCTGAAGAATATCAAAAATATATTAGATATGCTGAGACTCTATTAGAGCTTACGCCTTTAGCTGAATCTATCAGGACATTAGAGGTTAACAAAAGAAGAATAGCTAAAGCTTTGGAAGAGATAAAAGCTAAAGAAGAAGATTTACTCTTAGTAGATAGAGAGATGAAAGAGATTCTTTCTGAGATTAAAGCTTGCGATGAGAAGATAGAAACTTTGAAAGTTAATTTTGAGAAAAAGCTTGAAGTCTGGAAAGAGCTCCATACCATAGTAGAAGAGATAAAGACCTTAAAACATAAAAAAGAGGAATTAGATAACTATAGAAAGAGAAAGATAGAATTAGAAAAGGATAGAGGATGTATAGAACTAGAATTAAAATCTATAGAGAATGTTCTTAATACTCTGACGGAAGAATTAGATAGATTAGAAGGGATTATGGAAGAATTACATCTACAGAGAATAATTAACTCTCTTTCTATAGGTGATACCTGTCCAATATGTGGTAATACCATAAGAAAGCTTCCAGAAAGGGTTAAGGATAAAAGAGAAGTAGATGAGTTATTATCTCTATATCAAGAAACAAAAAGAAACTGGCAGGAATCTTTTGGAAGGTTCTCAGCTCTGAAATCAAGGTTAAAGCAGGTAGAAGAAGAATCAAAGCTTATAGAGGATTCTATAAAGAATTTAGAGGAAGAAACAAGTAAAATAGAAATGCATATTCACGCTATCTTAGGAAAATACTTTAACAAAGGTTACGTTGTAGATAGTGAATTTGTAAGTTCTGAAGTCGAAAAAGAGAGAAAAGAATTGGAAGGCTTAATATATAATATAGAGAAAGAAAGAGCAATTAAAATTGCAAGTCTTAATGAAAAGAAAGCCCTTTTTGAGAAAGAAGTTAATACTATTAACTCTGTTAAGGCTCAATTAGAAGAAGAAACTTTAGAATTAGAGAAGCAAGAAAGAGTAATATTAGAGAATATTTCTAAGACTAATATAAAGTGGGAAGAATTCTTAAGTCGTAACTTTTTAAAAGAATCTCAAGAGTTAAAGAATAAATACCAGAAGCTTTTAGATTCCGCTAATGGGATTATTTTGACAAGCAAAGCCTCGATAGAAGCAGGTAAGGCTAGAATAGAAAAGATAGATTCAGAGATTTCGGAATTAGAAAATAAACTTATCTCTCTAAAGAAAGAGATAGATGTTAAAAGAAGAGAAGTTGAGTCTCGTTGCCAATCTATTGGGCTCTCGCTAGATGAGCTTCTTAAGATTAAGGTCGATAGGTCATATATTGAAAAGATAAGAAAGGAGTTTAACGAGTTTTCTACGAAGCAGAATCTTCTTAAAGATGAGATATCTAAGCTTCGTGAGTCTCTTATAAAATTGGGAAAGAATCCTGATAAACTAGAAGAGTTGGACCTAATTAAAGATCTATATAACTCAAAGCTAAATTCTCTAAAAGATTTGGAGGAGAAAATAGCTTTGGTGACTAAAGAAATTGGCTCTTTAGAGAATCAAATCAAGGTTACCAGAGAGAATCTTTCTCTAGCAGAGGAATTGTCTGTAAAAAAGAAGAAATTAGAAAAGAGTCTAAATTACTATAAGATAATTGATGATGCCTTAAATGAAAATAAATTCCCAGAGTTTCTTATGAGAGAAGTTATGGAGAGTATTATAGGTAGAGCTTCGATTCAGCTGAGCTCTCTTACACAAGGTAGATATTCGTTCTCTCTTGCTTCAGAAGAATCAGCTGATATAGTGATAAACGATAATTGGTATCCGGATCAGAGGCGTAAGACCTATTCCCTTTCTGGGGGAGAAAGTTTCTTAGCCTCTATATCATTAGCCATAGCTATCGCGGAAGAGATTAGGGGTAAGAGATCTGTTGATTGTCTTTTTATAGATGAGGGTTTTGGCGCTTTGGATGATACGGGTTTAGATAATGTAGTATCAGCTCTAGCAGAGTTAGAAAATTCTGGTATTATGATTGGAATAATAACTCATAATAAGGAGCTCGCTAGTAGATTTCCCTATAGGATTGAGGTTGAGAAGGATGAAAAAGGCTCTAGAGTAAAAGGAGTGTGGTAGTATTATGAGACATACAACTATATTAGCCATAAAGAAAGGAAATACCGTTGCGATGGGTGGAGATGGACAGGTTACCGCCGGACAAACTATCATTAAAAAAAAGGCTAGGAAAGTGAGAAAGATAAGGGAGGGTAAAGTATTAGTTGGTTTTGCAGGTTCTGCTGCAGATGGTATAGCTCTTTTAGATAGATTTGAAGGAAAGTTAAATGAGTATGGAGGGAATCTTGCTAGGGCAGCGGTAGAATTAGCCAAGGAATGGAGATTAGATAGAGCTTTAAGAAGGTTGGACGCGTTACTTGTAGTTGCTGATGTGAATAACTTACTCCTTATCTCTGGTACAGGGGATGTAAT
>JAOACC010000013.1 GCA_026418035.1 bacterium | reverse complement strand
GGCCTAGTAAATTTTCCAAGGACCAGCTTCGAACTCTAGAAATGCTCCATGAGGGTTTCTCTAGATCTCTATCTCTATATCTCTCAAGTAGATTGAGAACGGTAGTTCATTGCAGTATAGCAGGTGCGGACCAGCTGCCCTATGGTGAATATATTCAAAGTGTTCCCATACCGTCTTTTATAGTAGTTTATACTATGGAGTCCCTCAATGGAACAGCTTTATTAGAGATAAGCAATAATATTATATTTAGTATGGTTGATAGGTTATTAGGTGGTCCAGGCAGAGGAATAAAGAAGAATAGAGAGTTGACAGATATTGAAATGAGTGTCATTGAAGATATAATAGATAGGATTTTAGAATTACTAGGAGAAGCTTGGAGCTCTATAATAAATACCTCACCGGTAAGGTCAGGTATAGAGACTAACCCTCAATTTATTCAACAGATTGTTCCATTATCTTCGGTGGTGGCTCTTATATCATTTTCCATCCAGATTGGAGATAGTGCCAGTGGATTCATAAATCTTTGCATACCTAGCGAGATGTTAGAAGCTATACTGCCAAAGTTAAGTGCTAGACAATGGTTTTCTAGAAAGGGTTCTAGACAGGAGGAGATAATTCAGAGACTAAAGAGGAAGTTAGAAAACATAGAGGTTCCAATAGTTGTAGAGCTAGGAGAGGCAGAGATCACATTTGAGGAACTTCTTAATCTAAAAGTAGGAGATATAATAAAGTTAAATACTTTAGTAATGGACCCTCTACTAGTAAAGGTTGGAGATCAACCTAAGTATCTAGGTAGACCTGGGAGAGTTGGTAAGAATATAGGGGTAAAAATCTTAGGTAATGTATCAAGAGGTGAGTAGATGAAAACGTTAAAGAGCATAGAGGATATATGGCTTTCCGCTATGAAAGCTTCAGTTACTACTCTTTCTGCCTTGGTAGGGAAAAATATCTCTATCTCAAACATAGAGAGACGTAGCGTAGAAAAGATAGGGATAGAAATCTTAGGGAAATCCTGCGTTGTTGTAAGTAGTGAGATAAAAGAGGTAACTAAGATATTCTTTTTAATAGAAGATAAGGATGCTCTGGCTATAGCCACCTTTATGATGGGAGAAGAAGATATGATAACAGAGTTTAATGAGATTTCTTTAAGTGCCATCTCTGAAGCTTTCAGCCAGATGATTAGCGCCATGGCTCTTTCTCTATCTGAGATTATTGGGAAAAAGATACAGATAGAGACCCCTCAGATCTTTCCGTTAGATGACAATATAAGAGGGATGATATTTAGAGATGAATATATAGGATTTAAATATAGATTAAGCCTTGATAATATTGAAACCAACTTATACCAAATAGTGGAAGAGGAATCAGAAGGAAAGTTTAAATCTGTACTATCCTCAGAGAATACAGGTAATAAGAAAGAAATTAGTGAAAGTAAGGCAGTAATGGTAGAGGATACAGATACAACTGTTCAGCCTGTAACCTTTCAGCCTCTAAGTCCACCAAAGGAAAAGGAAGAAAAGATTGGTAACTTAGATTTATTGAAGGATGTTCCAATTCAGGTCTCTGTTGAGTTGGGTAGAACCAAGATTTTAATAAAAGATTTGTTAGCCTTGTCCTCAGGTTCTATAATAGAATTGGATAAACTTGCAGGAGAACCTGTAGACATATTAGTGAATGGAAAACTTATAGCTAAAGGAGAGGTAGTTGTGATTGATGAAAATTTTGGTGTTCGCATTACGGAAATAATAAGTCCTGAAAAAAGATTGGAGGAGGAATAATGGGCAAAAAAATCTTAATAGTTGATGATGCTGCTTTTATGCGAATGATGTTAAAGAATATTCTAACTCAAAATGGTTATGAGGTAGCTGGCGAAGCATCAAATGGGCTTGAAGCAGTAACTCTCTATAAGGAGCTTAAGCCTGACTTAGTAACTATGGATATTACAATGCCTGAGATGGATGGGATTACAGCTGTAAGAGAGATAAAGAAGATTGACCCTGAGGCGAAGATTATAATGTGCAGCGCTATGGGACAGCAGGCTATGGTAATAGAGTCTATTCAGGCTGGGGCAAGGGATTTTGTAGTTAAACCATTTCAGCCTGATAGGGTTTTAGAAGCAGTTAAGAAGGTCTTAGGATGATTTATAAATGTTAAGATTCTTCCTTACCTTTTTATTAATACTTATATGTTTAGCAGGATTTTGGTGGTTTCTGAAAAATAGAAGAATCCCATGGGTAAAGTCTTTATCTAAAGAATTGAAGCATATAGAAGGACTTTACCTGGGAATGAATATCTCTTTGCATGTTGTGAAATATAAAGGTAGATATCTTTTGATTGGATGTAGTCCAGGTAATATAGTACTTTTGAAAGAATTTGAAGATGAAAACCAACTTAAAGAGGATAATTAGTCTGTTGATAGTAATATCTTTCTCTCTTTTTTTAAGAAATTATTCTATTGCTCAGGAATTACCTACCCTCAGACTTGAACTAGCCCCTTCAGATAAACCTCAGGATGTCGCTGGGACTTTACAGCTTTTAGGAATAGTAACTGTGTTGGCATTGGCTCCTTCTATTGCGATCATGGTAACGTCTTTTACCAGAATTGTAGTAGTATTAAGTTTTTTGAGGTCTTCTCTGGGAACCCAGCAGATACCCCCAGGACAGGTTATAACAGCCCTAGCTTTATTCCTAACCTTTTTTACGATGTTTCCTACCTTTTCTCAGATAGAAAAGGTGAGTTGGCAACCGTATATTAAAGGAGAAATAACCTTTCAAGAAGCGATAGATAGAGGGGTAAAACCCCTTAGAGAATTTATGTTTAGACAGACTAGAGAGAATGACTTGGCGCTATTTGTGAAACTCTCTAAGATACCAAGACCCAATACAAGAGACGATGTCCCTACCTATGTACTTATTCCAGCATTTATGGTTAGTGAACTTTCTACAGCGTTCCAGATGGGCTTTATGTTATACCTCCCATTCTTAGTTATTGATATGATTGTTGCTAGTATATTGATGGCTATGGGTATGCTTATGTTACCTCCTGTAATGATTTCTCTACCATTTAAACTACTCCTATTTGTCCTTGTAGATGGATGGTCGCTGGTTATGAATTCTTTAGTTCAAAGTTTCAGGTGAGTTAGATGACTTTAGGAGAGGCGGTTGCCCTTATAAAACAATCATTGATAACCATTATTATGGTAGGAGGCCCTGCATTAATAGTAAGCTTACTAGTTGGTATACTTATTAGTCTTTTTCAGTCCCTAACTCAGATACACGAAGCAACATTAGCATTTGTTCCCAAGATACTTGTTGTCTTTCTTGTTCTAATAATACTAGGGGGATGGATGCTTAAGATCTTAGTAGATTTCAGTAGGGAAATCTTTACTAGGATGGGTGGTATTCTACCATGATTAATTTTTCTGTATTACAGACAGCTAGTTTTCTACTTATATTTCTTAGGATATTTGCAATAATTTCAGTCTTTCAGCCCTTTAGTATAAGGACTATACCAACATCTATAAGATTACTCTTGACTATTGCTATGAGTTTTATTTTACTGCAACTTTATAGTTTAAAAGAATTACCAGATATGAATATGCTATTAGCTTTGGGGATAAAGGAGATTATTGTTGGTCTTATTATTGGATTCCTTGCCAATATAATCTTTTACATGCTACAAATGGTAGGACAAATCATAGACTTTCAGGTAGGATTAAGTCTTGCTAATATAATTAATCCCGCCTTTGATATTCAGGTATCTCCGGTAGGTGACTTGCTTTTTGTCTTAGGCATGTTTATTTTTTTAGCGAGTGGAGGGTATTTACAAGTCATAGAGGCTTTTGGTTATAGTTTTAATATAGTTCCTCTAGGCATAGTGAATTTAAGTAATTATATTTTTGGAGAAGCTTTTAAACTTCTTGGGAATTTTACCCTACAGGTAGCATTGAGATTTTCAGCACCAATAATCAGTACTATTCTTCTGGTAGATATAATAATAGGTATTATAGCTAGAACTGTTCCTCAGATTAATATATTTATAATTGGATTACCTTTAAAAACAGGATTGGCTTTTCTAGCTTTAATAATAATTGTTGGTATTATTCCAGACCTTATTAACAGAGAATTGCCGTATTTGATAAGAGAGCTAGTATTTATAATGAAGGGGTTTAGATAGTTATGCCCGATGGGGAAAGAACTGAACAAGCGACTCCGAGACGGAGAGAAGAGGCAAGAAAAAGAGGGCAGGTAGCTGTAAGTCATGAATTGCTCTCTGCTATAAGCTTTATATCTGGGATTATGATTATCTCTTCCCTTATTCCTACTTTTTATAGACAGTTTGTATTACTTTTTAAAAATTATATAAGGAATATGTATATTGGAGATATAACTATAAAAGAAACTCAGAAGATAATGATAAATTTAAGTTATCAGGCTTTTTTAATTCTTATTCCGATTCTTGGAATATTATTTATAGTTATACTACTAGTAGGTTTTATCCAAACAGGATTTCTTTTCTCCTCTGAAGCTATTACTCCAAGATTGTCTAGGATAAATCCTCTAATAGGTATAAGGAGAATCTTTTCGAAGAGAGCTCTGATAGATATATTAAAAGCTATTATAAAGATTATTATCCTTGGTTACTTAGGTTATTCATTTACTAGAGGAGTAAGTTTAAATGCCTTTTCTCTCTGGAAGACATCACTGTTTGGCAGTTTGGAATTTATAGTAAGTAATATCCTTAGATTTTCACAACAGGCAGGTATAGTTTTATTGGCTATAGGCGTGTTAGATTATATGTTTCAAAGAAGAGAGTTTGAAACTACTATAAGAATGACTAGGGAGGAGTTAAAGGAGGAGCTTAAAGAAACTGAAGGAGACCCTCTTATCAGAAGTAGAATAAGACAGAAACAGAAAGAGATGGCTATGAGAAGAATGATGCAGGAGGTAAAGAAGGCTGATGTAGTTATAACTAACCCTACAGAATATGCTGTTGCCTTGAAATACGATGTAAAAAAGATGAATGCCCCGATAGTAATAGCCAAAGGGGCTAGACTTATGGCTGAACGTATAAAAAATGAAGCTAGAAGATGGAATATACCTATAGTTGTAAATCCTCCTCTTGCCCAGATGCTTTATAAATTGGTAGATATAGGAGAAGAGATTCCTCCTAGACTTTATCAGGCTGTAGCTGAAGTATTGGCATATGTTTATAGAAGACGTGGGAGGCTAGTATAAGATGGAGGGAATGAGGCTAGGTAGGATACTGAGATACAGTGACCTTTCTTTAGCCTTAGGTATAATACTTATAGTTATAATGATGATGGTTCCCTTGCCTCCATTCCTTTTAGATATTCTGATAACACTTAATATAACCTTTTCTCTATCACTACTCTTGATAAGTATATATGTAAAAGAAGCGATAGAAATTAGCACCTTTCCGTCAATACTTTTATTTGCCACCCTCTTTAGGGTAGCGCTAAGCATATCAGCAACTAGGCTTATTCTACTTAATGGATATGCAGGAGAGGTTATAAGTGCATTTGGGAGATTTGTAGTTGGTGGGAATTATATAGTTGGTTTAGTAATATTTTTGATACTAGTTATTATTCAGTTTGTAGTGATTACAAATGGGGCCCAAAGAGTAGCAGAAGTTGCTGCTAGATTTACATTAGATGCTATGCCTGGCAAACAGATGAGTATAGACGCTGATTTAAATGCGGGGCTTATTACTGAAGAAGAGGCTAGAAATAGAAGAAGGCAAATAGAGCAAGAGGCAGATTTCTATGGGGCTATGGATGGGGCAAGTAAGTTTGTCAGAGGAGATGCCATAGCTGCGATAATAATAACTGCGGTAAATTTTTTAGGAGGATGGATGATAGGAGTCCTTCAGAGGGGTATGGATTTTAGGGGTGCATTAGAGGCTTACGCCTTACTTACGGTAGGAAATGGGTTGGTAAATCAGGTATCTGCACTGCTAGTATCAACAGCTACAGGATTAATTGTTACTAGAGGAGCATCAGAAGAGAATCTTGGTATAGATTTCTCTAAACAGGTCTTATCAAATAGTAAGGTAATGGCTATAATAGCAGGGGTCCTTTTACTCTTGGGTTTAATTCCCGGTTTACCTAAGTTTGTTTTATTCTTTTTTGCTATACTTATGGGATTTATGTCCTATATACTTAGGAAAACTCCTGTTAAAGAGGAGGCAAGGGAAGAAAAGCCTTCTCCAATTCAGAGTGTCGAGACGGTTATACCTATAATCTCGGTTGATCCTATGGAGATAGAGATAGGATATGGACTAATTCCTATTGTAGATAAGACACAGGGGGGAGAATTATCTGACAGAATTACTATACTTAGAAAACAGATAGCTCAAGAATTAGGTATAATAGTTCCTCCAATAAGGATAAGAGATAATATACAGTTGCGGCCAAATAGCTATATAATAAAGGTTAGAGGTATAGAGGTGGCAAAAGGAGAAGTATTGCCTGGATATGTAATGGTATTAAGTCCGGAAGATTTAAATATCGAAGGGATAGATTTTAAGGAGCCTATATTTGGACTGCCAGCTAGATGGATCCCTATAGAAGCTAGAAGATTGGCAGAAACTAAAGGATATACTGTTATAGATTGCTCTGGTGTTATAGCGACTCATCTTACTGAGATAATAAAAAGGTATGCAGATGAACTTTTAACCAGACAGGATGTCCAGAGACTTCTAGACATAATAAGGCAGGATTATCCGTCTGTTGTAGATGATGCCCTTAGTCAACTATCATTAGGAGAGATACAACGTGTACTACAAGCTTTATTGAAAGAAAGAGTTCCTTTAAGAGATTTAGTTTCTATTTTAGAAACCGCCTCTGATACTACTAGAGTCACAAAGGACTTAGAAATAATAGTACAGAAAGTAAGAGAAAGATTAGGAAGAATGATAAGTAGAGAATTAGCTACTTCTGAAGGAATTTTACCAGTCATTCTAATAGAGCCTAAAACTGAAGAAAAGCTGATTTCAAGTCTCTTTAAAACAGATCAAGGAACTGTTCTGTCTATAGATCCTAACTCTTGGCAAAGACTCATAAGTAAATTATCTACTTTAATAGATGAAGGAGTAAAAAGAGGCTTTCAGCCAGTTATAGTTACCGCTTCTCAGTTAAGACTTCCACTTAAGAAACTTTTAGATAGGGCTATACCACAGATATCAGTATTGTCTTATAATGAGATAGACAATACACTAAGCATAGAGAATGTAGGTGTAATCTCATTATGATCGTAAAGAAGTTTTATGGTAAGACTGTAGAAGAGACCATAAAAAAGGTTAAGGATAGCTTAGGAGAAGATGCTACTTTACTTCTTGTGCAAAGAGTTAAGAAGAAGGGTTTTAGAGGGCTTTTAGGAGCTACCGAGATAGAAATTACTGCAGCAAAGGAGATATCCTTTGAAATTCAAGAGAAGGTAGTTCCACCATATGGAGAAGATGTTACTTTGGAATTACCTGCCCTTTACAAAATTAAAAAATTCTTAAAAGATGAAGAAGTTGATGATGAGATAATAAACAATGTGATTTCTAGTTATATAGAAGCAATAGGTGGTAATAGGTTAAAACTACAGGAATTAGATATGAATATATTCGAATCCCTTATAAAAGGACTTATAAGGACAGAAAAAGATCAGAGTCCTATAGGAAAGTTTCGTGCCATCTTTATAGGACCTCCAGGTGTAGGAAAGACTACCACTATATTAAAGCTAGCTTCCTACTACACTTTAGAGGAAAATAGGGATGTCGTTATTGTTACTACCGATATATATAGAAGCGGTGCTATAGAACAGCTTAAGATATATGGTAGAATATTAAATATACCCATAGAAGCAGCATTTAATGTGCGAGAATTTGAAAGGATAATCCGTAAGCTTGAGTCTAAGGATGTAATTCTTATAGATAGTGCTGGGAGAAGTAAGAGGGATATAGAGTATGTAGAATTACTGAGAAAATTTATATATACGATACCTGCTCAAAAGCTTAAGACTTATTTGGTTATAAGTGCAATAGATAATTTCAAATATATAAAAGAAGTCTATGAAACTTATAAGGTCTTATATCCAACATCAATCATAGTTAGTAAGTTAGATGAATCAGTTTCTTTTGGAAATCTGATAAATATACCATTTTATACTAAGCTTCCAATATCGTATATAACAAATGGACAGAATATACCTGGTGATATAGAAGTGGCAAAGAGTGATAAGTTAGCTAGTCTCTTTATAAAAAAGGATGTGAACTTAAAATGAGTGGTGGGGCAAGGACTATCTCTTTCTTAAGTGGTAAGGGAGGAACAGGCAAAACTAATGTATGTGTAAACTTAGGGGTGGCTATACAGAGATTAGGGAAAAAGGTACTAATTATAGACGGAGACTTGGGACTTGCCAATGTAGAAGTAATATTAGGTCTAATGCCTAGATATACCCTTTATGATGTACTTTATAGAGATATGGAGATAAGATCTGTTGTAACTTATGGTCCGGAGGGGGTGCTTATAGTCCCAGGAGGTTCTGGAGCATTAGAACTGTCGAAAATAGATACTGATAGACAAAAGATACTAATGGAACAGTTGATAGACCTTGGGGATAATTTAGACTATATCTTTATAGATGGCGGAGCTGGAATACATCAGGATGTTTTAACATTTGCTTTGGGTAGCGATGAAATTATAATAGTTATGACTCCTGAACCCACATCTCTAGCTGATGCTTATACATTAATAAAGGCAGTAACTCTCTCTAATGCTCAAAAAGAAATAAAGATTATAGTTAATAGAGTAAAATCATCTATTGAAGGAGAAGAGACTGTAGATAGGCTAAATATACTACTAGAGAGATTTTTGAGGTTTTCTGTTACCCATCTAGGTGATATTCCTGATGATATCTGGGTAGAAAGAGCAGTAAAAGAACAGTTACCTTTTGTGATTAGATATCCTTTTTCGAAGGCATCTAGAGCAGTAAATGAGATTGCTTTAAAATTATTAGCGTTGGAGAAGAAGGGCACTGGTTTTAGAGGATTCTTCCGTAATATATTAGAAAGAATAAGTATAAAATGAAACATAAAGCCTTCTTACCAAATAAGAAAGTTTCTATAAGAGTGGTTGAAGGAGATTATCAGGGCTATTATAATAGTAGAATAGAAGGAATAAACGATGAAGAAATTGTTTTGGCATTACCCTTTATAGGAACTATTCCCGTCCCTGTGAGGATAGGAGAAAAGATATCTATTTATTCTGTTAGTGACGACGCTGTCTATAGGGTAGACGGAGAGATAATAAAGAGACAATTAGAGCCGATTCCTCTTTTACAAGTAAAGATAAATAAGGATATAGTAAGGGTTCAGAGGAGAAGATATGTAAGAATTCCGATAGTCCTCAATATACAGTATAAACTAAAAGAGACAGACAAAATTTATTATACTTACTCGAAGGATATTAGTGGCGGAGGGATAAGAATTGTATTACCCGAAGTATTAAATATTCATAGCATAGTAGAGGTAAGAATAGAATTACCACCACCAGAACTTTCTATTAACTGTGAAGGAGAGATTGTCTGGATAGATAAACAAGAGATAGTAGTTAATAATAGAAAAGAAGAGATAATACATGCAGGTATAAAGTTTACTTTAATAGAGGAGAAGGAGAGGGAGAGATTAATAAGATTTCTCTTTAATTATCAAAGGAATTTAATAAAGAAGGGATGGAAGAGTGATTAAGGTTTTGATAGTAGATGATTCAGCTCTAATGAGGAGAATATTAAAAGATACTTTAGAAAGACATCCTGAGATAGAAGTTGTAGGGGTGGCAGAAAATGGTAAAGAGGCTATAGAAAAATTGAATATATTGAATCCTGATGTAATAACACTTGATGTTGAAATGCCTATTATGAATGGTTTAGATACCTTAAAGAAGATAATGTCGTTAAGACCTACACCTGTTATTATGGTAAGTGCACTTACTACTAAAGATGCGGAAGTTACTATAGAAGCATTAATGAATGGAGCGGTAGACTTTGTTACTAAACCCCAGAATTTAATAGGAGAGTTTGATTCCTTTTCTAAAGAGCTTCAGCTAAAGATTCTTAATGTAGCAAAGTCAAAAGGTAAAGGTGTAAGAATTACTGAAATCCCTATTAAAGAGGTAAAATCCCCTGGAAAACCACCTAAGAAGTTAGTTATTATTGGTTCTAGTACTGGTGGGCCACAAGCACTTTACCAAGTAATGTCTAAACTAACCACCTTTTATGATACTTCAGTAGTTATAGTTCAACATATGCCTCCTGGTTTTACAAAATCTTTGGCGGAAAGATTAGATAGTGTATCAAAATATATAGTAAAAGAGGCAGAAGAGGGGGAGTCACTTAGGAGTGGAGTAGCTTATGTAGCACCTGGTGGATATCATCTAATATTAAATAGAGACACTTTTTCTCTAAGTAAAGACCCTCCAGTTCTTGGTGTTAGACCCTCAGTAGATGTAGCTATATTTTCTCTAGTGAGAGTCTTTAAAAGTAACACTATAGGGGTCTTACTAACAGGAATGGGAAGCGATGGGGCAAGAGGGTTGGAAGAGATAAAGAGGAATGGAGGAAAGACTATAGTCCAAGATGAAAGAAGCTGTGTGGTTTTTGGTATGCCTAAGGCTGCTATAGATAGAGGAGTAGTTGATGTTGTTGTAGATTTAGAGGGTATTCCGACAGAGATAGAAAGGATGATATCAGAACTATGAATTTACGGATAGATGATTATGCCTTATTTAAGAGAAAGATAAAAGAATTAATTGGTATAGACTTAGACGGATATAAAGATGAGCAAATAAAGCGTAGAGTTAAGATTCTTATGGATAGAATAGGTGCTAATGATTTTTTAACATTTTATAAGGCGATAGAGAAAGATCCAAAGCTAAGAAAAGACTTTATAGATAAGGTCACTATAAATGTCTCTGAGTTTTTTAGGAATGTCGATCAGTTTGAAATTCTAAAGAATAAAGTTATTCCACAATTAAGAGACCGATTTAAGAAACTTAACATATGGAGCGCAGGATGTTCATATGGAAATGAACCATACTCTGTATCAATAATTCTAGATGAGCTTGGGATTAGAGAATTTAGCATATTAGCTACTGATATAGATATGGAAGCCATAAAGAAAGCAAAGGAAGGAATATATAAGTCAGAAGAGCTGAAGAATATATCTGAAGAGAGATTAAGGAAGTGTTTCACTAAGTTAGATAGTGAATATTATAGAATAATTGATAAGATTCGTCTATCTGTTAGATTCGAATATTTGGATTTACTAAAAGACAAATATCCAAAAGGAATTCATCTTATTCTTTGTCGTAATGTTATTATATATTTTAC
>JAOACC010000009.1 GCA_026418035.1 bacterium | reverse complement strand
AATTATCTTGTAAAAGATGTCAATGAATTGGCTAGAATCATAAAGGAAGCATTTTATATAGCAAGAATTGGTCGTCCTGGTCCTGTTCTTATAGACATCCCTAGAGATGTCCAGTTTGCCACTACTGATTTTGATTATTCCTCTATAGAGATTAACATAAGAGGTTATAAACCTTCGGTAACTGGTCATATAAGACAGATAAAAGAGGCAGCAAAACTTATAAACGAGGCGAAGAAGCCTTGTATATTGGCTGGTGGTGGAGTTATAACTGCAGGTGCAAGCGAAGAGCTATTTAGATTAGCTACGAAGGCTAATATACCTGTAGCAACGACCTTTATGGGAATAGGAAGCTTTCCTCAAGACCATCCATTATCCTTAAAATCAGCTGGTATGCACGGTAATTACGCTGCGAATTATGCTCTTATGGAGTGCGACTTACTTATAGCTATAGGATGTAGGTTTAGTGATAGGACTACTGGTAGAGTTGATAAGTTTGCTTCTAAAGCTAAAAAGATTCACATAGACATAGACCCTGCTGAAATAAACAAAAATGTAGTAGTAGATGTCCCTATAGTTGGAGATGCTAAGATTATTTTGAAGACACTTATAGAATATGTTCAAGATAAGAAAGAAGAGGAATGGCTGAGATATATTATAGAACTAAAAAATAACCATCCGCTTACATATGCCGATGGACCTACAATTAAGCCTCAGTTTGTTATAGAGAAGGTTTGTGAGATAGTTCCAGACAATACGATTATAGTGACTGAAGTAGGACAGAATCAGATGTGGTCTGCTTTATTTTTTACCCATAAAAAACCCAGACATTTTATATCTTCCGGAGGTTTGGGTACTATGGGTTTTGGTTTTCCTGCTTCTATTGGAGCTAAAGTTGGTAGACCTGATGCGCTTGTAGTTGATATAGCAGGAGATGGAAGTTTTCTTATGAATATTCAGGAACTTGCTACCGCGGTAGAGAATGATATACCAGTTAAGATAGTTGTAATAAATAATAGAGCTCTTGGAATGGTAAGACAGTGGCAGGAGATATTCTATAAGAAGAGATATTCTTCTACTATATTAAAAGAGGTTAATTTTGCTGAGATAGCAAAGGCATTTGGGGCAAAGGGAATAAGGGTAACTGAAAAAGAAGAGTTAGTACCTGCTTTACACAGTGCTTTTGAATATCCAGGACCAGCAGTAGTGGATGTGATAGTAGAGCAGGAGGAGAATGTTATACCTATGGTTCCTCCAGGTGCTCCAATAGACCAAATTATTGGAGGTAAGTAGTATGAGACATACTATTGCAGTTTTGGTGGAGAATAAGTCCGGAGTACTGGCGAGAGTGTCTAATCTTTTTAGAAGAAGGGGATATAATATAGAAAGTATTACTGTTGGAAAGTCAGAGCGAGAAGGAATAGCCAGAATAACCTTAGAGGTAGATGGAGATGAATTGGCTATAGAACAAGTAACAAAGCAGTTAAATAAACTTATAGATGTGATAAAGGTAAGTGATATAACCCATGACGAAATGATAGAAAGAGAACTTATGCTTATAAAAGTTAGTGCTGATGCTTCTACTAGGTCTGAGATATTACAGATCGTTGATATATTCCGTGCAAGCGTGGTTGATGTAAGTCCTAAGGCTTTAGTAATAGAGATTACTGGTGACAAGGATAAGTTAGAGGCATTTGAAACATTACTAAGGCCCTTTGGGATAAAAGAGATTGCATGTACAGGTAAGGTTGCTATGGTTAGACATCCTAAGGAGATTAAATAAGAAGGAGGCGTTTACTAATGGCAAAGGTATACTATGAGCAAGATGTAAGGTATGATGCGTTATCTGGGAAGACAGTTTCTGTTATAGGTTATGGGAGCCAAGGGAGGGCACAATCTAGAAACTTAAAGGATAGTGGGGTAATGGTCCTTGTAGGTTTGCGGAAAGGAGGAAGGTCTTGGGAATTAGCCAAGTCTGAAGGTATGGATGTTGTAACTATAGAAGAGGCTGCAGAGGCTGGAGATATTATACAGATTCTTATTCCAGACCAGATGCAGCAGGAAGTATATGAGACATCCATTAAGAAGTACTTGAAAGAAGGAAAGGCATTAGGTTTTTCTCACGGGTTTAATATACATTACCATCAGATAATTCCCCCTGAGGGGGTAGATGTTTTTATGGTAGCACCTAAAGGACCTGGTCCCCTAGTAAGGAGGATGTATGAAGAAGGAAAAGGGGTTCCTAGTCTTATAGCAGTCTATAAAGACTATTCAGGTAAGGCTAAAGATATAGCCCTTTCTTATGCAAAGGCTATTGGTTCTTTAAGAGCTGGAGTTATAGAGACCACATTTAAAGAAGAAACAGAGACAGACCTTTTTGGTGAACAAGCTGTTCTTTGTGGAGGAGTAAATGAGCTTATAAAGTATGGTTTTGAAGTCCTAGTAGAGGCTGGATATCAACCTGAGATTGCGTATTTTGAATGTCTTAATGAGCTAAAATTAATAGTAGATCTAATCTATGAGGGTGGGATTATTAATATGTGGAGAGGTGTAAGTGATACTGCTAAGTATGGTGGTTTAACGGTAGGACCTAAAATTATAACCAAAGATGTAAAAGAGCTTATGAAAAAGGCTTTAGAGAGGGTCCAGAATGGTGAGTTTGCTAGAGAATGGGTATTAGAGAATAAGTCAGGTCAAGTAGTTCTTAAAGCTAGTATTGAATCAGCAGAGAATCATCCTATAGAGAAGGTTGGCAAGATTTTAAGAGATATGATGCCTTGGATAAAGAGGGGAGATTAAGATGAAAAAGGTCTTTATCTTTGATACCACTCTTAGGGATGGTGAGCAAACTCCTAGAGTTACTCTTGAACCTCAAGAGAAGCTTAGGATTGCTAAACAGCTTGAAGAAATGGGAGTAGATATTATAGAGGCTGGTTTTCCTATAGCTTCTCCAGGCGATGTAGAAGCGGTTACCATCATCTCTAAAGAGATAAAAAATAGTATAGTATGTGGATTAGCTAGGTCTGTAAAGAAGGATATAGATATTGCCTGGTCTGCACTTCAATATGCTAAAAGACCTAGGATACATGTATTCATAGCGACTAGCGATATACATATGAAGTATAAGTTGAGAAAGACTAAAGAAGAAGTATTAATGCAGGCGGTAGAGGCGGTAAAGTATGCCAAATCTCTCTGTGAAGATATAGAATTCTCAGCTGAAGACGCTACTAGGTCGGACCCGGAGTTTTTAAGAGAAGTCTTCCTAAGAGTTATAGAAGCTGGGGCTACAGTTATAAATGTCCCTGACACTGTTGGATATTGTGTGCCAAGTGAGTTTGGAAATCTTATAGCCCAGATAAGAAATTATATCCCTGAAGAGATCATTCTTAGTGTCCACTGTCATAACGATTTAGGTTTAGCTACTGCTAATTCTCTTATAGGGGTTCTTAACGGTGCCAATCAGGTAGAAGTAGCTGTTAACGGCTTAGGAGAAAGAGCGGGGAATGCTGCCATTGAAGAAGTAGTAATGGCTATAAAGACAAGAAAGGATATATTTAATGCCTATACTGATATAAAAACAGAACATATTATGAACCTTAGTAGACTTGTAAGTGGACTTACTGGTATACCAGTTCAGCCAAACAAGGCTATTGTTGGTATCAATGCCTTTGCTCATGAAGCAGGAATTCATCAGGATGGTATTCTCAAAGAGAGAAGTACTTACGAGATAATGAATCCCAAAGATATAGGCTTAGATTCCTCTGAGATAGTATTAGGTAAACACTCTGGAAGACATGCTCTTAATGAAAGACTCAAACAGTTAGGCTATGTGCTTTCTGAGGAAGAATTGACTAAGGTTTTTGAGAAATTTAAGATACTTGCAGATAGAAAGAGAGAAATTCTAGATAGAGACCTTATATCTCTTTTGGAAGAGAAGCCTGTCGAATTACCAGTGTATAGACTTGTTAATATGGAGGTAATAACGAAGATAAACAATAGTTCATATGCAAAAGTAGATATAGAAAAGGCTGAAGAACGTTTCCATGGAGAATCAGATGGAGATGGGCCAATTGAGGCACTTTTTAATGCCATAGAAAATGCCATTAACATGCACTTTGACTTAATAGATTTCTCTCTTAAGTCTGTTACTATGGGTAAAGATGCCTTAGGAGAAGCTTTAGTCAAACTGAAAAAGGATGGAGAGGTCTATTCTGGTAGGGGGACTAGTAAGAATATACTTGAGGCTAGTGTTATAGCGTATATAAATGCTATAAATAGGGCTCTTGCTTAATCCCTAGTATAATTGATATAATCTAATACAGGTAAGAAAAGGATGGGAATGACACTTACAGAAAAGATTATTTCTGCTCATACAAATAAGGATGAGGTTCATAGTGGGGAATTTGTAATAGCTAAGGTTGATTTTTCTCTTGCTAATGATATAACTGGCCCTTTAGCTATTAAAGAGTTCGAGAAAATAGGGGTAAATAAAGTCTTTGACAAAGATAGGATAGCGCTTATCCCCGACCATTTTACTCCCAATAAGGATATCCCTAGTGCTGAACAATGTAAGATTCTTAGAGAATTCGCTCGTAAAATGGATCTTAAATATTACTATGAAGTAGGACGTGTAGGTATAGAACATGCCCTTTTACCTGAGGAGGGTCTAGTTGTTCCAGGAGATGTAGTTATAGGTGCTGACTCTCATACCTGTACCTATGGAGCTTTAGGAGCTTTTTCAACAGGCGTTGGAAGTACAGATTTAGCTAATGTCTGGGCTACTGGTGATATATGGCTTAGAGTTCCAGAGAGTATAAAATTTATCTTATATGGTAAGCCTCGAAAGTGGGTTACTGGCAAAGATATTATTTTGAACATTATAGGAAGAATAGGTGTAGAAGGGGCAAATTATATGGCAATGGAATTTTCAGGTGAGGCCTTGAAATATATATCTATGGATTCGAGGTTTACAATATGTAATATGGCTATTGAAGCTGGCGCTAAAAATGGTATTATTCCATTTGACGATATTACTGCTAATTATATAAAGGGTAGAAATAAGAGACCTTACAAGATATATCTTCCAGATGAAGATGCAGATTATAGAGAGGTTATAGAGATAGATGTTTCGAGTATTCCTCTGGAGGTAGCTCTTCCGCATTTACCTTCAAATGTAAAATCTGTAGAAGAGGTTAGTGATATATACATAGACCAAGTTGTAATAGGTTCCTGTACAAATGGCAGAATGGAGGACCTTAGGATAGCTGCTCAGATCTTAAAGGGCAAAAAAGTTCATCCATATGTTAGGCTAATAATTATTCCTGCAACTCAGGAGATATATCTACAGGCTCTGAAGGAGGGTCTTATAGAAATATTTATTTCTGCTGGTGCTAGTGTCTCAACTCCTACCTGTGGTCCATGTTTAGGTGGGCATATGGGTATCTTAGCTAAAGGAGAAAGGGCTTTAGCAACTACCAATAGGAACTTTATTGGTAGGATGGGGCATCCAGAGAGTGAAGTCTATCTGTGTGGACCAGCTGTTGCAGCTGCCTCTAGTATAGAAGGAAAGATAATCGCTCCGGAGGATTAAATTAGTTGGCGAAACTGGAATGGTTAAGAGATTATCTGGATTTGGGGTGGTCCCTGAATAGGAGGTAGAGCTTGTAAGATCTGCGCTCCGAGGCTATATAGCTATAAGGATAAGGGTATAGTGTATGTTCTTAATAGAGGGGGCGCAGATAAGATTTATGTTAACTATATCTGGTGAAAAGACAGAATCATCATATATTAAAAAGAATACAATCGCTCTTACCAGTAATCCAAATGCTGGTAAGAGCGTTGTTTTTAATCGGCTTAGTGACAGAAATCAGATGTTTATCTTTTCCTTCTTTGTAACCTTATATGTCCTTTATTTGGCTACTATAGAAACTCTTAGGAAAGAGTTAAGTAAGTCTACCATCTCTGGATTTATATAGTTGGTTGATTTGATGTGGAGCCTTGAGGAGGTGAATTTGTTTGTCAATAATAACAATATCAAGAGAGGTAGGTAGTGGTGGGGATGAGGTAGCTCATAGATTATGCGAGGTATTGGGCTACCGATACTTTGATAAATCTCTTATGACAGAAGTTGCTGTCAAAATGGGAATCTCGGAAGTAGAAGTTATAGACTACTCTGAGGATAGTTATAAACTGCGTTCATTTATAGATAATCTCTTTAGACGTCGCGAACCACTAGCCACTATAACGGTTAAGGGGACAAACTCTGCAGGAGAGATAACGCATATGACTGAAGTTCTAGATGAAGAGAGAGCTCTTAAGCTTATACAGAGGACTATTGAAAGATTAAGGGAAAGGGGTAATGTAGTTATAGTAGGTCGTGGAAGTCAGGTTATACTTAGAGATGCACCAGGGGTCCTTCACGTGAGGATAGTTGCTCCGATAGACCAACGTATAAGTTATGTGATGATAAATCGTAGTCTTACTAGGAGTGAAGCTAAAGAATATATAGAGTCAAAAGATAGGGCATCTGCAGAATATCTACGAAGATTTTATGGGGTAGACTGGAATGACCCTTCTCTCTATCATCTTGTAATAAATATGGGTAGATGGAATACAGATGAAGCTGTGGAGATTATACAGTATGCACTAAAGAAGATACAGGGTTAAGAAGGATTTGTGTAAGCAGATATCTTACCTTCGAAGTTCCTAAGTAATATTTGATCTCCGTTTCTACCTATAATGTACTGTGGACTTATTGGTATTTTGCCCATGCCTGGAGCATCTATTACAAATGTAGGAACTGCTAATCCTGAAGTAAATCCTTGAAGCGCCTCTATAATCTCTATTCCCTTTTCTATCGAAGTTCTAAAGTGAGAAAGTCCCTCAACCATATCGCACTGATATAAATAGTATGGCCTTATCCTTATTTTTAAAAGTCCTTGAACTAGTTTTTTCATAACTTCTACATTGTCGTTTATTCCTTTTAGAAGGACCGATTGATTTCCTAGAGGTATTCCGGCATTTGCTAACATTTCGCAGGCTTTAGATGATTCAACAGTGATCTCATTAGGATGATTAAAATGAGTATTTACCCATATAGGGTGATATTTCTGTAACATACTGCACAATTCCGGAGTAACTCTCTGTGGTAGGGTTACCGGAACTCTTGTCCCTATTCTGATAATCTCAACATGATCTATATCCCTTAATCTAGAGATTATTCTTTCTATCATCTGATCTGGAAGTATCAAAGGGTCACCACCTGAAATAATTACATCTCTAATCTCTCTATGAGAGCAGATATATTCAAATGCTTTATTTAACTCTATATGATTATTATTACTTTTTATCTTTTCAGTAAGTCTTCTTCTAGTGCAGTGTCTACATAAAGTTGGACAAGAATCTGTTACTATTAAGAGAACTCTATCTGGATATCTGTGGACTAGCCCAGGCAGAGGAGAATAAATCTCCTCCTTTAACGGATCTTCTGTTTCATATGGCATATGTGCTAACTCGTGTATACTTGGGATTGATTGAAGTCTTATAGGGTCATTATAGTTAGACGGATCTATTAATGAAAGATAATAAGGAGTTATAGCCATTTTTAGATGCTCTAGACTTCTTTCTATGTCTATTGCCTCTTGTTCTGTTAAATTTAAGATCCTTTCTAGTTCTTCCAGTCTAGTAATCCTGTTCTTAAGTTGCCATCTCCAATCATTCCATAATCTCTCGTCTACATTAAAAAGTTCTCTAATTCTTAAACCTAGTTTAGTTGATTCTGTCTCCATCTAATAATTCCCTTCCTTATTTAAGAGAGTTGGATATCTTAAAATTCCAGCCTTTAAGATTCTAGCGATCAAATCTTCATAACTTATACCCTTAGCCATAGCCATGCTCGGAAAGTTCCCCTCTTTTGGATCAAGGTCTGGTAAAGGATTTACCTCTAAGACATATGGAATTTCATCTTTGGAAACTCTAATGTCTAATCTGGCTAAATCTCTACATTTAAGGGTTTTATATACCTTTAAAGAGATATCAATTATGGTTTCGTATAGTCTATCTTTTAAGGGAGCTGGGCAGTAATGCCTTACTAAATGCCAATATTTGGCTTTTACTATGCCACTGGCAAACTTACCAAGCTCATCAGGGACAAGTGAGAAATCAAGTTCTTTTATAGGTAAGATTTCTGGGGGGGTATTTCCTAGTATGCCCACAGTAAGTTCTCGCCCTTCTATGAATTCCTCGACAAGCGCAGGTTGACGATAGAGATTGATAACTTTTGATACTTGTTCTTCTAGTTCTTTGAAAGAATATACTATACTTTTACTATCTAATCCCATGCTAGAACCCTCATGACTAGGCTTTACAATTACAGGAAACTGTAAGCCTTTTACATCCTGAATCTCTCCAGGATTGGATATGAGTACATATCTAGGAGTAGGAATGTGTTGTGCAGTGAAAATTTGCTTTGTTATGGGTTTGTCTAAGGTTATAGCCATTGTTAACGGACCAGAACCAGTATAGGGTATTCCTAGCCATTCTAGGATAGCAGGGACATGAGACTCTCTTGATTCCCCTCTTATACCTTCTGCAATGTTAAACACTATATCTGGTGAGATTTCTTTTAGATTTTCGGGAAAAGATTCATCTGCCTCGATAGGAAAAACTTTATGACCTAAGGATTCTAATGCTTTAGATATAGCCTCTATAGTCCGTGGCGGATCAAACTCCGCATACCGGTCTGGAGGCTCATCCTCCTCTATTACTATCTCTTCTGGTTTTTTATTAAAAGCTAAAGCAACTTTCATACTTGCTAAATTATACTTCTACATTTGGAAAAGTCAATACTATATATTAGCAGTAGTTGTTTTATTAACAGCAGATAGGAATTAGAAAAGGGTAAAAAAATAAATTATAGGGGCGTATAGATTTATACGCCCCTACGAAAGATTTTATCTAAATATTACACCAAATACTAATGCAATTATAGACATAAGCTTTATTAAGATATTCATAGATGGTCCTGCAGTATCCTTAAATGGATCCCCTACGGTGTCTCCAATTACTGCTGCTGCATGAGTGGGTGTTCCCTTTCCACCTAAATTTCCAGCTTCGATATACTTCTTAGCATTATCCCAAGCTCCACCACTATTTGCCATCATAATAGCTAATGCCACACCTGATAGAATAGTGCCAAGCAAAAATCCGCCCACAGCCTCTTTGCCTAGCACTAGTCCTATAATTATAGGTGCAACAACTGCTATAATGCTTGGAGCTAACATCTCTCTTAAGGCTCCTTTAGTAGCTATATCTACACAACGAGCATACTCTGCTCTAGCTTTTCCTTCCATAAGCCCTTTAATTTCTCTAAACTGTCTTCTTACTTCTTCTACTATAAGATTTGCAGTTCTACCTACTGCCTCCATTGCAAATGCAGAGAACATAAATGGCATTAAAGCTCCTATAAATGCCCCTATTAGAGACTGAACAGAAAGAATATTAACTATATTTAGCCCTACAGTATGTGTATAGGCACTAAAGAGAGCAAGTGCAGTTAATGCTGCAGAACCAATAGCAAAACCCTTGCCTATAGCAGCGGTTGTGTTTCCTAGAGCATCTAATCTATCCGTTATCTTACGAATATTAGCTCCAAGTCCAGCCATTTCAGCTATGCCACCCGCATTATCTGCTATTGGTCCATAAGCATCTGTAGACATTACAATACCTATAGTGGCTAGCATTCCTACTCCGGCTATTGCTACCCCATAGAGGCCATTTAGAGCCCAAGAGATGCCGATAGCTCCAGCAATCATAATTACTGGAACTATAATACTCTTCATCCCTAGAGCAAGTCCTCTTATTATAACTGTAGCAGCTCCTGTCTGAGCGCTTTCGGCTAGACTTATTATAGGTTTACCAGAGGTGTAATACTCAGAGACAAGCCCAATAATTATTCCCACTATAAGTCCAGCAAGTAATGCAAAGAATGGATTATAAGTGTTTAGTAAAGACTTTGTCAGTGGGATAGCCACTATTACTAGAATAATTGCAGACACATAAGTTCCCCATCTAAGGGCAGACTGAGGATCCCCTTTACCAAATAACTGCACATAGAAAGACCCAACTATAGATGATACAGTTCCTATAGCTATAAGGATAAGAGGATATAAAACTGCATTTAATGATAACTCTTTAGAAAATGCTGTAAGGCCTATTACCATTGCTGCAATAACAGCCCCAACATATGATTCAAATAGGTCTGCCCCCATTCCCGCTACATCTCCAACATTGTCTCCTACGTTATCAGCTATGACACCTGCATTTCTTGGGTCATCTTCAGGGATATTTTTTTCTACTTTACCAACCAAGTCAGACCCTACATCAGCGCTCTTTGTATATATTCCTCCCCCTACACGGGCGAATAGAGCCACTGAACTAGCTCCCATTCCGAAAGCATTTATAATATTAGGATCTTTAAAGATTAGATAAGCTATAGAAAGACCAAATACACCTAGACCTGCAACTGCAAGCCCCATAACAGAACCACCAGTAAAGGCAACTCTTAAAGCCTGAGATTGTCCCTTTTTTGCAGCCTCTGTGGTTCTTACATTAGCTCTAGTTGCTGCTTGCATTCCAAACCATCCGGCAAATATAGAAGATACACTACCCATAACGTATGCAATAGCGCTGTAGGGATTAATAAAGATGGCTATTACTGCAGCCATAACAATGATAAAGTATACAAGAGTCAAGTACTCCCTCTTTAAAAACGCTACTGCCCCTTCATGTATGGCTGATGCTATTTCTCGCATCTTTTCCTGTCTCTTAT
>JAOACC010000137.1 GCA_026418035.1 bacterium | reverse complement strand
ACCTTAGAAGGTCTTATATCTGACCTCAATAAGAGCCTTATAGATGCTTCGTTCTCCTCTAGCTTCCAATCTATCTTAGGGAAAGGAATCCTTCCTGCAATATATAGATAGAATGTAGATATATTCTTTACAACCCTTTCTCTATCCTCAAGGTTATGACCTGAGTTAGGGACATAGAGTATATACTTTTCTCCAGGTAAATCTTTTATATATAAATTAACCGCATCTATAGCCCAGTAAGGATCATTTGAGCCATTAATAATGAGCTTAGGGATCTTTAGCCTTTCTTTATATGAGAATGGATCTATGATAGAAAGTATTGTATCACCTATAAGAGTATCTGCTAACTTGTCTAAGCCAAGCATTGTATAATCTGATAATTTAGGGCTAAAATCACCCCATAGTTCCCTTTGATGTTCGAACTGAGCCTTTATATTCAGATTATCATATACCATTGGAGCTATACCTTTTACTCTGTTATCGCACACTGCAGTAAGCCAAGTAGTCCAACCTCTCTTAGATGCACCAGTAACAACGAAGCCTTCTAAATTTATACGTGTCTTCATCCTAACAACCTCTTGTATAGCATCCATAGCCTTTATAGTGCCTTTTGTCATAGGTAATAATAGAGGCCAATCACTCTCCTGCGTCTCGACAAACTTAGAAATCGTATAGGCTATTAGTGCATCTTCATATAACCCTCCAAAGAGGGGCTGATTAGGTATATCGAATAGTACTGCAGAGATGCAACTCAATTTTTTAGATAGCTCCTCTATATATAGCATCTCCTCAGAGTATTTACCTTTCCAACTTCCTGTTATAAAGAGAATCCCTACTTTAGGGTTAATAAGTGATTTAGGAACACCTATAATAAGCCTGTGAGTCCAGATTATACCTTTCCATTCTTGAGAAGTTAATTCTACTTCGTATAGAGTTATACCGTCTTTTGTCTCTTCAGATAATATTTTCCATTTATAGGAATTATCAACTTTATTCACATAATCTATAAGGGGCTGACTATAAGATAACGATGATGTAACAAAGAGTAGGAGAAAAATCAAGACTAACATTTTAAAAATTCTTCTCATACTATGTCACCTCCTTATGTATCATTATAGCAGGTTTAGTAAAGCAAGTGATAGATAATTTAATCCTCTCATATGGTATACTTATAAATATGAGAAGGATATTTTTTAAAAATGAGAGGTTAAAGATAATTAATGACGACATATTGGTAACTAGAGAAATTCAAGATGAAAGCATAGATCTCATAGTTACATCTCCTCCTTACAATGTAGATATAAAATACAATAGTCATAACGATAATCTATCTTATCAAGATTATCTAGAATTTAGTAGAAAATGGATGAGTAGATGTTATAAGTGGCTCAAGGATGATGGGAGATTCTGTTTAAATATTCCCTTAGACAAAAACAAAGGTGGGCAGCAAAGCGTAGGTGCAGATTTAACGACTGTTGCAAAAGATATTGGATTTAAATATCATGCAACCATTATCTGGAATGAAGGAAACATCTCAAGAAGAACCGCCTGGGGGTCTTGGATAAGTGCTACCGCTCCTTATGTAATAGCTCCGGTAGAGTTAATCATAGTCTTATATAAAAAAGAATGGAAAAAGACAAGCGGAAGTAAGATATCAGATATCACAAAGGAAGAGTTTATAGAATGGACTAATGGATTATGGACTTTCCCTGGAGAAAGTAAGAAGAAGGTTGGGCATCCAAGTCCTTTTCCAATTGAGCTACCAAAACGGTGTATAAAACTTTTTAGCTTCGTAGACGACTTAGTTCTAGATCCCTTTATGGGTAGTGGAACAACACTAATAGCTGCTTATCTTACTAATAGAAAGGCAATAGGGATAGAAATAGACCCAGATTATTGTGAATTGGCAAGAAAAAGATTAATCAAAGAAGGGAAGATAAATCAGAAAAGGCTTTTTGTAGTCAATGAATAGTAAGAAAAAACAATAAACAGTTTAGTAATGGAATATTTTAAGAATCATCCAAATCAAGATATTCCACATGGACCGGTTGTAGATTGGGTGACAAGTGAATGGATAAAGGACCATCCTCATCCACCTAGGGACCCTTGGAGAGCAATAAGAAAATTACATCAGGAGGGAAAACTTATCAAGATAAAAAAAGGAGTATACAGGTATTCTCCAGAACTTGAAGAAAATATAGATGTTTGGGATTTTCCTCCTAAAGTCAAAGAGGAGATACTTAAGAGAGATGGCTATCGATGTGTCGTATGTGGAAGAGGTATAAAAGATGGTGTAGAATTAGTAGTCGACCATATTAAACCAAAAGATAAAGGTGGAACAAATGATATATCTAATGGACAGACGTTATGTATGGAACATAATCTCTTAAAGAAAAACTATTTTCAGACAGAAGCTGGTAAAAGATTCTTTATAAAACTCTATGAAAAAGCTGTAGCAAATAATGACGAAAGGATGATAAAATTTTGCAAGGCAGTTTTTGATGCTTATGATGAATTTGGCATCAATGGGCATATCCCAAGACCAAATGGCAACGGAATAGATAATAAAAGAAAAGATAAGAAATAACTCAGAAGGTTATTTATATCTTCAACTTCTCCAATATCTCTGAATCTGTTTTATATCCACAGAGTTTCTTGGCAGATTCTAATTCTATCCACTCAGCCCTTGTAATCTCCCCATAGGCGGGGAAAATATCAAAAGAAACAGCCTTTGCCAAAAACCAATAAACAGTTTTATCTATATTACCTCTTTCAGAATGCGTATACCTATAGTGAGTTTCTCCCAAGTATCTCTCAATCTCCACATCTATCCCAGTCTCCTCTTTCACCTCTCTAACTGCAGTCTTCTCTAGAGACTCATCATCCTCTACCTTGCCTTTAGGGAAAGTCCAATAACCAAAACGATCTAGAATCATAAGGAGGTATATTTTCCCATTTTTTCTATAGGCGATACATCCAGAAGAAATCTCTTTCATTCCTTCTCCAAGCTTTCTATAACCCCTAATGGATCATCAGATTCATATATAGGTCTACCTATAACAACAAAATCTACCCCTTTTTCTCTTGCATCCTTATAAGTCCCAATTCTCTTTTGATCATCCTTATCTAGAGAGATTCTTATCCCTGGAGTAACAACAAGAAAATCTTCACCAATTTCTCTTTTTATAATTTCTGCCTCATTTACACTTGCAACTACACCCTTGAGCCCAGACTCTTTACAAAGTTTTGCCCTCTTTAAAACGATACCTCTTATATCTCCATAGATATTCAATGCCTCCAAGTCATCCTCTCCCAAACTTGTAAGTAAAGTAATCCCTAATAGTTCTATTTCACCCCTGGTAGCCTCTTTAGCCTTTAAAAGTGCCTCTTTTCCTACACTACTATGAATAGTAACAAATGTAGGCTTATGGGGTAAGATTGCCTCTATAGCATAGGATACGGTATTAGGTATATCGTCAAGCTTCAAATCTAACATTATCTTCTTCCCTAAATCTTTGAGTCTATCTACCATGTTCCAACCAAATCTATAAAAGGCTATATAGCCTATTTTATAGTAAGATACCTTATTCCCAAGAAGCTTTATTAGCCTCAAAATTTTGTCTTCATCTATTAAATCTAAAGCAACAATTATCTCGGGCTTCATCTATCCTCCTAGAAAATCCAACTAAGAACCCAAGATACTATGCTTATAAATAATCCGCCTAGTATTGCTGACCAGAAACTTGCTATCTGAAATCCTGGAATCAGCCAAGCTACTATTTCTAAAAGAACAGCATTTATAACTAGTGTAAAAAGTCCCAACGTGAGGATATTAATTGGCAGCGTCAATATCTGCAATATAGGTTTTATTATCAAATTTAGCACCCCTAAAACCAAACCAGCTATCAAGGCATCAATAAAACTCCTAACCGATATACCATAAACCACATAAGGAGTCAGGCATATGGCTATTGTAAGAATAAGCCAACGCTTTAACATATCTTCACTCCTTCCAGATTTAAAAGTAGAATCTTCTTATCTATACCCAAACTATAACCACCTAGTCCGTTCTTACTAACCAATCTATGACATGGGATTACTATAGGACAAGGATTAATCCTCATCGCATTTCCCACCACTCTAGCAGATCTCGGTCTTCCAAGTTTCTTGGCAACTTCCCCATAAGTAATAGTTGTACCATAGGGGATATCTCTTATAAATTCTAGTATCTCTATATATGTAGGGCTGATGCTTCCATAATCTATAGGAATATCTCTAAAGTCTATCTTTTCTCCACTAAAATAAAAAGTTAACAATTTAGCAAGCCCTAAAGGGTCCTTAGAATTTTCTCTAGTTTCTCTCTTCTCTTGCCAATCGAGGCTAGTAAGCCCCTTATCTCCTATCTTATACAAAAAAGTTCCATAATCTAGAATATTTAAAGTATATACTATATCTCTTCTAGCCATCTCTTTACACTCTCCACTACATTTTTAGGAATACTACACTTTTTAGCCACCTCTTCTACAGGAAGATCCTTCACTATAGAGATATCAGGATAATTAGACAAAAGTCTCTTCATTCTTTCTTTTCCTACCCCTGGTACTTCAAGAAGCCTAGACTCTAATTCTTTCTCTCTAAGTTGATGGTGATACTTTACAGCAAATCTATGCGCCTCATCTCTAATCTTCTGAAGAAGCTTCAAAGCTTGCGACCTTCTAGAGAGCTTCAAACTATGTCCTTCAGGAAACCATATAATCTCTTCCCTCTTAGCTAAACCTATAACAGGTATATCCAAACCTTTTGAATCTAGAACCTCTTTTACTGCCCCTACTTGCCCTAAACCTCCATCTATAAGTATAAGGTCTGGAATTCCCCAATCTTCATTATCTAACCTTCTCCAAATTACCTCTTGAAGCATGGCATAATCATTAGGACCTTCTACCATTTTTATCTTAAATTTTCTATAACTACTCTTATCTGGAACCCCATTTCTAAATACAACCATAGAACCAACAGCGGTTTTACCTCCTATATTAGATATATCATAGCCCTCTATCACTTCGGGAATCTTAGAAAGGCTTAATATCTCCTGCAGACTCATAAGAGGGTCATCTATATTAACTACCTTCTGACTAAACCTCTCTACAGCATTCTTTTCAGCTATATCCAAAAGTTTTTTCAAGTCTCCCTTCTTTGGATTTTTTATCTCTACTTTCTTCTGAGACCTTGATGTCAACCAATCCTCAATTAGCTCTTTATCCTTTATATCCTGATTAATAAGAATAATAGGTGGTGCAGGGTTTCCATTCCTATAAAATGCAACAACAAATGCTCCCAATATATCCTCTTCTCCAGGATTTTCTAAGTCAAAATCTTCTAATCCTATGAGAACTCCTCTTCTTACAAAGAGGACAACTACAGAATACTTCGATTTTACATTAAAGAGTGCGAATATATCCGCATCTATTCTTTTATTACTTACTGCATACTGTTTTTCTGTAAGCTTTTCTAAAGCTCTTATCTGGTCTCTCAAAAGTGCTGCCTTTTCAAAATTTAGCTCCACAGCCATCTGAAACATTTCTTCTCTAAGTGAGTCTATTATCTCCTTACTATTTCCATTCAATACTCTTATAGCCTCTTCTACGCTTTCTAGATACTTTTTATGAAAAGATTCACTATCGTTTATACATGGTGCAGAACAGAGACCGATATGATAATTTAAACAGGCATTTTTGAACCTAAAAGGGTCACCCATACAGCTTCTTATCTTGAATCTCTTACGTATAACATGGATAACAGCTCTCAAAGCTTGAGTACTTGTATATGGGCCAAAATATTCTCCTTTCTCTTTTATCCTACGGGTAACGGTAAGAATAGGATATTTCTCTTTGGTGATAAGTATATAGGGATAAGTCTTATCATCTCTAAGTCTTACATTATACGGAGGTTTATACTGCTTTATAAGATTATTCTCCAGGACGAGAGCTTCCATCTCAGATGACGTAATAATATACTCAACCTCTTCAACATAGGAAACCATATCCTTTATACGCGGATTTTCTGGGTTAAGATAAGACCTCAACCTATTTTGTAGGACCTTAGCCTTTCCAACGTAAAGGACATTGCCGTCTTTATCTTTCATTATATAAACGCCTGGAGAATCGGGAAATATTTCTGTTAATTTAGGCATAGACTTCTTCCTCTATCTTTAAAATTCTTCTCAGATACATTCCCGTATAAGAATCAGGATTTTGCACTACTTCTTCTGGGGTCCCCTCTGCCACTATATAACCACCCTTGTCTCCTCCTTCGGGACCTAGGTCTATTATGTAATCCGCAACCTTTATTACGTCTAGGTTGTGCTCTATTACAATTACTGTATTACCCATATCTACAAGTCGCTGAAGAACATTTATGAGCTTTTCTATATCTGCAAAGTGTAGTCCAGTTGTAGGCTCATCTAGTATATAGAGTGTCTTTCCAGTACTCTTTCTACATAGCTCTGAGGCAAGCTTTACCCTTTGTGCTTCTCCGCCAGAAAGTGTTGGAGCTGGCTGTCCAAGTTTTATATAACCAAGCCCTACATCCTGAAGTGTCTGGAGCTTCTGTCTCACTGCAGGAATATTCTCAAAGTGAACTAGTGCCTGATCTACTGTCATATCAAGCACGTCCGCGATACTTGCTCCCCTATACTTTACCTCTAGTGTTTCTCTATTATATCTCTTACCATTACAGACTTCGCAGGGGATATATACGTCAGGGAGGAAATGCATCTCAATCTTTATCATTCCATCCCCGTGACAGGCTTCACATCTTCCGCCTCTTACGTTAAAGCTAAATCTACCAGGTTTATACCCTCTTATCCTTGCATCATGCGTTTCAGCAAAGACTTTTCTTATATCATCAAATACTCCTGTGTACGTAGCAGGATTAGACCTGGGAGTCCTACCTATAGGAGATTGGTCTATATTTATAACTTTATCAATATGTTCTAAACCATCTATCCTGTCATATTTTCCAGGTATAACCCTAGATTTATAGAGTTCTTTCATTAGCGCCTTATAGAGGACATCATTTACCAAGGTACTCTTCCCTGAACCTGAAACCCCCGTTATAAGTACTAAAAGTCCTAATGGAATATTAACTGTAATATCCTTTAGATTGTGTTCTTTTGCCCCTATTATTGTTAGATATTTACCATTTGGAGAACGTCTCACAGGAGGGATTGGAATACTTCTCTCACCTGAGAGATACTGCCCCGTTATAGATTCTTTGCATTTCATTATCTCTTCTGGAGTTCCAACGGCAACCAGATAACCACCATGTTCACCGGCACCTGGACCTATATCAACTATGTAATCTGCTGATCTCATCATAGATTCATCGTGTTCAACAACTATAACTGTATTCCCTAAGTCTCTAAGTCTCTTTAATGTATCTATAAGTTTTGCCTCATCTCTAGCATGTAAACCTATGCTCGGCTCATCTAAAACGTAAAGTACTCCCATAAGTCCCGAGCCTATCTGAGTTGCAAGTCTTATTCTCTGCGCTTCTCCACCAGAAAGGGTTGCGGTAGGCCTATCTAACGAAATATAATCTAATCCTACATCTATTAAGAATTGAAGTCTCGCCTTTATCTCTTTGAGTAACTGATGTGCTATATAGGTTTCTCTCTCTGTAAGCTTAAGATTATTGATAAATTCTATCAACTCTCTTGGAACCATAGAAATAACTTCTGCAATAGATTTTTCTCCAACAGTTACTGCTAAGCTTTCTGGTTTTAGTCTCTTACCATTACATGTAGGGCAGGGATAGGGCCTCATATACTGCTCTATTTCTTCTCTAGAATAATCGGATTCTGTATCTACATACTTTTCTTCTAACATAGGTATGATTCCCTTATAATACATATTTACATATCTTTTCTGACCAGCAAAACCCCAGAAGCTAAATTTCAAAAATATATTTGGGTCTCCATATAGAAGGACTCTAAGCTGTTCATCGGTAAGCTCTCTAACAGGTGTTGTAAGATAGAAACCCAGCTCTTCACCCAAAGCTGAGAGCAAGCTAGCATGATAACTTCCAAGAGGGGTCCAGGGAGCTATAGCTTCCATTATAGGGAGATTCTTATCTGGTATAACAAGATCAGGGTCTACTTCCATTTTAAAACCTAATCCTGAACACTCAGGACAAGCCCCATAAGGGCTATTAAATGAAAATATACGAGGGCTTAATTCTTCCATACTTACACCACAGTATGGACAGGCAAACTTCTCACTAAATAAAAGCTCATCTCCATTCTCTATGCTTACGATGGCTATGCCTTCTCCCATCTTCAATGTTGTTTCTAAGGATTCTGCAAGACGTGTCCTTACCTCTGGCTTTACAACTATCCTATCTACAACAACTTCTATTGTATGTTTTTTGTTCTTATCAAGGGTAATATCTTCCTCCAATTCTACAAGTTTTCCATCTATCCTAGCTCTCAAGAATCCAGCTCTTCTTATCTCATCTAACACACCCTTATATTCTCCTTTTCTCCCTCTAACTATAGGAGCTAATAACTGTATCTTTGTTCCAGGCTCAAAAGACATTATCTGATCTACCATCTGGTCTACTGTTTGCTGAGCTATAGGCCTGCCACATTTCCAGCAATGAGGATGCCCTATCCTTGCAAAGAGGACTCTAAGATAGTCATATATCTCAGTTACCGTTCCTACTATAGATCTAGGGTTGTGGGATACACTCTTCTGATCTATTGATATAGCTGGCGAAAGTCCATCTATAAAATCTACATCGGGCTTATCCATAAGTCCTAGAAACTGTCTAGCATATGCAGAAAGAGACTCAACATAACGGCGCTGACCTTCTGCGTATATGGTATCAAAAGCAAGAGAAGACTTACCCGACCCACTTACCCCTGTAAGGACAACAAGTTTATCCCTAGGGATTTCCAAATCTATATTTTTGAGATTGTGCTGTCTAGCACCTTTTATAATAATCTTATCTAATGGTGACATTATCTCTTTACCGGCTGTCCCAAGATTTCTCTTAGTCTAATAATCTCATCACGTATCTTTGCTGCCTTCTCAAACTCTAGATTTTCTGCTGCTTTTCTCATTTCCTTCTCCAAAAATTTCAGTCTTTTGGCTATCTCTTTTTTAGAGAGCTCTTCTACATCATAAATCTCCTCTTCTTCTGCCACTTCTAGCATATCCTTTACCTCTTTTTTTATCGAGGTAGGAGTTATATTATGAATTCTATTATATTCTAACTGTACCATTCTTCTTCTATTTGTCTCCTCTATTGCCCTCCTCATAGAAGAGGTAACAAAGTCTGCATACATTATGACCCTACCATTTATATTTCTTGCAGCCCTTCCCATAACCTGTATAAGAGAGCGCTCCGACCTTAAGAATCCTTCTTTATCTGCATCCAATATTGCCACTAAAGTTACTTCAGGTAAATCAAGACCCTCTCTTAGAAGATTTATACCAACAACTACATCATACTTTCCACTCCTAAGCCCCTTTATGATCTTTGTTCTCTCTATAGCATCTATCTCAGAGTGAATATAGGTAACCTTTATGTTTAATTCCTTAAGGAATTGGCTCAAGTCTTCTGCCATTCTTTTTGTAAGTGTAGTAACCAATACCCTACCGCCAGCATCTACAGTCCTTCTTATCTCTTTTATAAGGTCTTCTACCTGTCCTTCAGTTGGTCTTATCTGTATCTCAGGATCTGGAACTCCAGTTGGTCTTATAAGTTGTTCTGCAACTTGGCTAGATACCTCTAGTTCATATGGACCAGGAGTAGCAGAGACAAATATCGTTTGTCCCACAATATTTATAAACTCATCAAATTTCAAAGGTCTATTATCCAATGCTGATGGCAATCTAAAGCCATACTCAACTAAGGTCTCTTTTCTAGACCTATCACCCTCATACATACCCCTAAGTTGGGGTATCGTTACATGGGATTCATCAATAAATAATAAGAAATCTTTGGGAAAGTAGTCTATCAGTGTATATGGTCTTTCCCCAGGTTTACGACCACTTAGATGTCTCGAATAGTTTTCTATGCCTGGACAGTATCCAATCTCTAAAAGCATCTCTATATCGTAGAGGGTTCTAGATTCAAGTCTCTGCGCCTCTAATAATTTACCTTGGGATCTAAACTCTTTTAATCTCTCCTCAAGCTCAGCCTTTATACTTTCTACCGCCTTAAGGAGTTTGCTCCTTGTCGTTACAAAGTGCTTGGCAGGGTAGATGACAATAGATTTTAAAGTCCCAAGAATTTCCCCAGTTATTGGATCAAACTCTATAATTCTATCTACTGTATCACCAAAACAGTCTATCCTATAGATAATCTCTTCTGAGGAGGGAAATATCTCTATAATATCACCTCTTACCCTGAAGTTACCCCTATTAAGCTCTGTATCGTTTCTCTCATACTGTAAGTCTACAAGTTTATCCAAAAGAGCTTCCCTATCTATGGTATCTCCAACTCTTATCTGAGCAGTAATCTCTTGATAATCTTCTGGAGAACCTAAACCATATATACAGGAAACACTCGCTACTATTATGACATCCCTACGCTCCATAAGTGCCTGTGTAGCGGAATGTCTCATCCTGTCAATCTCATCATTTATTGATGCATCCTTTTCTATGTAAGTATCAGTAGTAGGTATATAAGCCTCAGGCTGATAATAGTCATAATAGCTGATAAAATATTCTACTGCATTATAAGGGAAGAATGTCTTAAACTCACTATAAAGCTGTGCTGCTAATGTTTTATTATGGGCAATAACGAGGGTAGGTCTCTGGACCTTCTCTATAATATTAGCCATAGTAAAAGTCTTACCACTCCCAGTAACTCCTAAGAGGGTCTGAAATCTATAGCCCTTTTTTAATCCTTCTACTAGCTTTTCTATGGCTTGAGGTTGATCGCCAGTAGGCTTATAATTAGAAACTAATCTAAACTCCTTACTCATAGTACACCCCTTAGTAAATTATAACATAGAGATAAAAAAAGACAGCCCCGTTTACTATTGTAGAGGCTGTCTATACTATCTTGTCTTGATAGAGTTATTATTTATAATGCTCTTTTAGGTCCTTATTCCACTCCTGATTTACCAGTTCTTCTAGAAGATTCTTTGCTTGCTCAAAAGATTTTGTCCTATGGTCTTCCGCAATCATAAGTAGAAGACTTACTTTATCTCTATCTCTGAATGCCTGAAGGATATTTTCCATCCTCCACCATCTTGGAGCTATTATATGCACCATCAGTCTGCCAGGAAGTTTCCCTATCTTCTCTCTCTCCATAGTATCTTTACCTACAACAACAGGGATCTCTACCACTACATCATTAGGAATCCCATCTATTGCACCATTATTGGGAAGATTTATAATAAGTCTAAACCTTTTATCGTTTACCACTGAATCTATAAACGGAACAATAGACTCTGAACTTGGTAATATAGAGAATTCTCTAGCTAGGCTTATTTCTTTATTCTCATAAGCCATCATCATAGATCTAAGTCTAAGTTTTAAGCCAAAGAGATACATAGTCCAACCAATTTCTGAATCAGGTCCGCCTGAAGAAAACCACTTCTTCTTTGTCTCTAAGTCTGTATTAAACCACCAAGGAGAAACACTCCTTACGGTATCTCCAACTGGGAATAAACCATAGAGTCTATACATCTCTATTACTGCTGGGCAGAGCTGATATCCCCAAGGGTTATTTAAATATTCCTCACTCTGGAAGTATTTCGTCGACTCCTTCTCTATCCACTCATCAAGTAAAGGATATCCGTCTTTACCCTGGTATAAAAACTTTGTCAGCCAGATGCAATGATTAAATCCAGCAACCTGAAACTCGATATCTTCCTCTTTTAATCCCATAACCCTTGTCACAATCTTGAATTCTTCCGCGCCATGACAGAAACCTATAGCCTTTAATTTTGTCTCCCTGACAACCAGGTTTGTTCCTTCAAATACGGGATTAGATACTTGTAAAAAGTATGCATTCGGATTTATCCTTTCCACATCCTTTGCCAAATCTAAGATAAAGTTTAACTGTTTAAAAGCGGCAAAACCTCCATAGTAATCACTTACCTTATCTCCCAATCCTCTATAATATCCATGTTTCTCTGCTATATCCCTCTCTGCCTCCATAAATCCATAACCGCCAACTTTTACTGTATTTATAACAAAATCTGCCCCATCTAATGCCCTCTCTCTATCTGTAGTCTTCTCTAGCTTTAACTCAGCAGAGACCTCCTTCATATATCTTGATGCCAAGTCATAAACCATATCTAATCTCTTCTCGTCGATATCCATAAATGTAACCGTACTACCATATAAGTCCTTGGTCAATGTCAAATCTCTAATGAGGCTAGCAGAGAAGGATACACTACCGGCACCAATAATAGCAATCTTAGGCATAAAAACTCACCTCCAGCTACTTTTTCCCTATTGGGATAAGATAAAGCGGACTCTCTTCTCCCTTAAGATTTAAAACTTTCTTTACCCCCTCATCATCAAAAGCCCCAACAACTACAGTGCCAAGCCCTAGGGCTTCGCATTGTAGGTATATATTTTGTGCACTATGCCCTGCCTCCATATATACATATCTAATACCTCTTTCTCCATACTTTCTAGTAGTTCTTTCAAATACAGCAGATATTACTATAACCACCGGAGCATTCCTTATACAGTCTTGCATAAGAGAAACCCTGTATAAATCTAGTCTTTTATCTCCAGAAGAGGCTAAGACTATATCATGGTTCTCTGGTCTATATTTATATACACCAGGAAGTAGATCTTTTACTTTACCAACAACTATATAAACCTCTAGAGGATAAAGAGCACCTGCAGAAGGAGCTGTTCTAAAACCCATCCTTCTATCAGTAATGCCTTGTGCAGACCATAGAATCTGTGAAACTTCTAAAATAGTTAAAGGTTCATTCCTATAATCTCTTATAGACCTTCTCTTAAGTATCGCTTCTTCTACAGAGACATCGCTAGTAAATCTTGGCTGAGGAAGCTTTATCACTCTATCCTCAGCATAAGAAGTAAGAGGAAATAAAGATAGAATTATACTTAAAAGTAAAAAAACTCTCATCGTAATATCCCACACCTCCTGTTTGAATTTATACCTTAACTTTAGTATACTACTAAAAAGACTTGAATTACAAGTACGAGGAGGTGTTATTGATGGAGAGAGATATTAAAAAGATAATCTCTCAGATGACACTCGAAGAAAAGGCAAGTCTCTGTTCTGGACTGGATATGTGGCACACAAAACCCATCGAGAGATTAGGAATTCCATCTATTATGATGACCGATGGACCTCACGGAATTAGAAAACAAGTAGGAGCTAGTTTCTCTGAGAGTATTCCTGCAACTTGCTTTCCTACAGCATCCTGCTTAGCCAGTTCTTGGGACAGAACTCTAGTTGAAAAGGTTGGTAAAGCGATAGGGGAGGAATGCCAGGCAGAAGGTGTGTCTATAATACTTGGTCCTGGAGCCAATATAAAGAGGTCTCCTCTCTGCGGAAGAAACTTTGAATACTTTTCTGAAGACCCATATCTTTCATCAGAGCTTGCTAAGAGCCATATATTAGGGGTCCAGAGCCAAGGAGTTGGGACATCGTTAAAGCACTTCGCAGCTAATAACCAGGAACATAGAAGGCACTCTATAGATGAGATAATAGACGAAAGGACTCTAAGAGAGATATACCTAGCTAGCTTTGAAAATGCGGTAAAATATGCACAACCTTGGACGGTTATGTCTGCTTATAACAAGATTAATGGCAAATACTGTAGTGAAAATGAATTTCTACTTACAAAGATCCTAAAAGAAGAGTGGGGACATGAAGGATTTGTCGTATCAGACTGGGGAGCTGTTGATGATAGAGTCTCTTCACTATTAGCAGGTTTGGAATTGGAAATGCCGTCAAGCTATGGAATAAATGATAAGAAGATAGTTGAAGCGGTAAGAAGTGGTAAACTTCCTGAAGAGGTCCTAGATAAGGCTGTAGAAAGATTGTTAAAAATTATCTTCAAGGCTATGGATAACAAAAAGGAAGGAGCTACTTATGACAAATTAGCTCATCACCAATTGGCAAGAGATGTAGCAAAGGAGTGTATGGTTCTCCTAAAAAATGAAGACAACATTTTACCATTAAAGAAGCAAGGAACTATTGCCATCATAGGAGCATTTGCCAAAAAGCCCAGATTCGAAGGTGGAGGGAGCTCTCATGTAAACCCCACTATGTTAGATATCCCTTATGATGAGATAGAAAAGATCGTAAAGGGTAGTGCTAAATTACTCTATGCCCAGGGGTATAATCCTGAATCTGAAGATATAGATGAAAATCTTATAAATGAGGCAAAAGAGATTGCTAAACAAGCAGATGTTGCAGTTATCTTTGCTGGTACATTAGAAAACTACGAATCTGAAGGTTATGATAGACCACATATGAGTATGCCCAAAAATCATAATAGACTAATCTCTGAGATAACTGATGTTCAGAAGAATACTGTTGTTGTTCTATTTAACGGTTCACCTGTGGAGATGCCGTGGATAGAAAAGGTTAAAGGGCTACTTGAGGCATATTTACCAGGACAAGGGGGGGGAAATGCTATTGCAGAATTACTTTTTGGGATTTCTAACCCTTGTGGGAAATTAGCGGAGACATTTCCACAAAAGTTGAGCCATAATCCATCGTATCTAAATTTCCCCGGTGAAGATGACAAGGTTGAATATAGAGAGGGCATATTTGTTGGTTATAGATACTATGATAAGAAAGGTATAGACCCATTATTCCCATTTGGTTATGGCTTAAGCTATACGACATTCGAATATACTGGGATCTCTGTTGATAGAAAAGAAATAAATGACAATGAAACTGTTACTGTAACAGTTACGGTCAAAAATACCGGAAATTTAGCCGGAAAAGAAATCGTCCAGCTTTATGTGAAAGATGTACAGAGCAGTGTAATAAGACCTGAAAAAGAGCTAAAGGGTTTTGAAAAGATAGAGTTACAACCTGGTGAGGAGAAAACTATAACATTTACTCTAGATAAGAGGGCTTTTGCATACTACAATGTTGATATAAAAGATTGGCATGTAGAGACAGGGGAGTTTGAAATCTTAGTTGGAAGCTCCTCAAAAGATATTCGGCTTAAAGAGACTATAAAGGTAAATTCCACTGTAAAGATAAAGAAGAAATTCACTAGAAATACACCAATAGGAGACCTGTTAGAGGACCCGGTAGGTTCTGTTGTATTTAAGCAAATTATGGATCAGATAAAGCAAAATGTTCCATTCTTTGCAGGGGTAGAAGCTTCTCAAATGATGATGGCAATATTTAGATATATGCCTTTAAGAGGCCTTATCAACTTTAGTAGAGGAGCATTTACTGAAGAGATGCTAAATGACCTTCTAGCAAAACTCCAGTAATTATCCTGCTCCTCCGCCACCTCCGCCGCCTCCGCCACCACCGCCACCACCGGAGAATCCTCCACCTCCTC
Organism: bacterium; assembly: GCA_026418035.1. Lineage (GTDB taxonomy): Bacteria > DUMJ01 > DUMJ01 > DUMJ01 > DUMJ01 > DUMJ01. The sequence continues at coordinate 4,608 of JAOACC010000137.1, read as the reverse complement.
CAGAAGATGGAGAGTAATAGGCGGCGGAGCGAACCGCTGAAGAGAAACTATTTATCATACTAGCAAAGGCGGCAAAATCTGTCCCTCTACTATATGAATGTAATATTGGAGAACTGCTAAGATCCTGAGAAGTCTCTGGTACAAGTATTTTCATACTTTTTGCTACCTTGTCTGCAATACCAAGAGAAATTCCATATATAAGATACTTCTCCCAGAGGATTATAGATTCCGGCGGCATATTTTTTAGCTGGCTAAAATCCGAGAGAAATCTCTTTAGATTGTTCCATCTCTTATAATGCAACGCCCCTGTCTCTGTTCTCTTATTGAATCCTGGTCCAAAGATGAGAGTTATAATAAATCCTAAGATTCCACTTACAAAGCCACCAATTCCAATGCCAAGAACAGGGTCCCAGGCTGAAGAGTAAAGTCTTCCAGATTTTAAGATAACTATATAAAGTATCAAAGAGAATAATCCTATCGCAAAGAAAGATGCAGATACCTCTCCTGCTAATTTTAACCCTCTATTATCAAAAAATCCCAGTTCCTGAACCTTACTATTTATCGAATTTTGCCAATTCTTATATACCTTTTGAAACTTTAATGGGTCATTCTCGATATACTTTTTTAGAGTAGAGAATAAGAAACCTTCCTCTTTCCATACTATTTCATCTAGAAAGTCTAAGACATATATCTCAAAAGGTTCTAGCTTACCCCTATCTTTATCTTTTCTCAATGAAAGCATATAATCATCTCCAACTGGGGTCATATCTATATACCCCTTGTGAACTAGATCTAGTATTGTTGCAGTAAAATCTTTTGGGTCCGGAGTCATTGACCGCAAGTCCATAAGGGCACCTACTAAAGCGGGAGGATAATCGTAAGGAATTTCTCTCTCATATATAGCTTGATACTTTACTTTTGGTTCTCTTCCATACACAAAGTAAAGGTATATCAAAATCACTATCATAGATAAGAAGATTCCCAAAGCTCCAAGGATAGCAATAGAAAGGTATAAATGTTCCCTTCTAGTCTGTCTTGTAAACTGTTCCTCTTCTCTAAGTATGGCTTCTAACATATCTCTATTAATTCTATTAGCTCCGTTATAAGATGATAGAATAGTTGGGGGGAAAAGAGCCCTTATCTCAACCCACTGATGGGCGGGGATATCCTCAGTCTCTAGAGAAAATCCGTCAAGATTGTCTAGTATATCTACTCTTCCAGATAATCTAGGATGTCCCCATACATATAATAGGTCTCTAGATAGAACCCTTTTAGGGAGATAAACTTTTGCAGTTAATCTCCCTACCCTTACATCCCAACCTTCTGGCCAAACCTTCCAGTATAACTCAGCTATATCATTATAGACTTTAAGTGCTTTTTTTAGTTTATAGGAGAGTCTAAATATCCTATCTTCATTTTCCGCTGAGAAACTCCACCTTACCCTGATAACATTACCCCTAAACTCTATAGTGTAGGGTTCAGTAGCAGATATCTCCTCAATACTTATACCGGAAGTAGGTATATCAACATAAGCGTAAGAAAATTTCCCACTAAAAGAAAACCTTAATGAATACTCCCATTTAAGGCTTCCATCCTCAAGAACATTTATTTTACAATCTACTAGTGGAAGCCAATAACTCTTTGCATAAATAGAAGGAGTTATAAAAAAGAGAATGAAAAATACTATTACTAGCCAAGGTAACCTCTCTTTCATCTTCCACCTCACACAAGTATTAAATTTATACCTAATTTCCTAATCTCATCCGCTATATTCTCATCCAAATCCTTATCAGTAATTATTGTATCAACTTTTTCTAATGGGGCAACAGTAGCATACTCTATCTTACCAAACTTACTAGAGTCAGCAACAAGTATTATCTCCTTGGCGCTCTTCATCATTACTTGTTTTAAATGGGCTATCTGTATATTTATCTCGGTAAGACCTTTCTCTATATCAACACCATGTATAGCCAAAAAGAATTTATTTGCATTTATCCTAGAAAAGAATTCCTCTGTCTGAGGCCCATAGAGAGAATATCCTACAGGATTAAATATGCCTCCGGGCATTATTACAGTTATCCCACTCTTACCACCTAACTCTGCAGTAACTTTTAGTGATGGCGTGATAACTGTAAGATTACTCATATCTTTTATATTCCTTGCTACATGAGGAGTAGTACTTCCAGAATCTATAATAATAGTTTCTCCGTCCTTTATCATCTTTACAGCTTCTATCCCAATCTTTCGCTTCTGAACAACATGTTCTCTAGCCCTTTTAGCGAAGTCTATATCTAATATAGACTCTCTGTTTAATGTTGCCGAGCCATGCTCCTTTATGATTAATCCTTCCTCTTCTAACCTAAAAAGGTCATGCCTTATAGTCTCTCTACTAACATTAAAAAGCTTACAGAGTGTTGAAACTCTGACACTATTATTCTCTATAAGAAGTTCCAAAATCTTTTCCCTTCTCTCCCTAGCAGTAGGTCTACTCATCTTTCATCTCCTTTTCCATTAAATTTATCTTTTATTTTAGCATACCCTTGCAATTTTTGGTATAATATATAGTAGAAAGTCAGGTTAGTAAAATATCCTGCCTAAAAATTCCAAGATTCAACCTTGGGAGGAGATGATGGGGTATGGCGGTAAGAGATGTTGTTGAGACTTATTCCATAGAAGCTTTACCTCTTTCCAAGATTAAAGAAAGTATCCCTAAACTTTTTGGAATTCCTTCTGGCGTTCCAGGGCTAGACGAATTGTTTTTCACATTTGAGTATGAAGGAGAAGATGTAAAAAGAATTCCCCTTGGAGGCCTCCCGTCATCTGCAGTTATACATATAACAGGAGTGCCAGATACCGGAAAATCTCTTATGGGTGAACAATTTGCCTTATCACAGGCTAGCAGAGATTATAATGTGCTTTTTATAAGCGTTGAAATACCTACACCTTTTTTAGCCCAAAGTCTAAAAGAAAGGGCTAGAGCATTAAGGATAGATTGGAATGAAATAGAGGATAAAATTTTTGTCCTAGACATTACTAAATATCCTGAATTAAGAGAGAACATAGTAAAGCTTGACCGAGTTATAAGTGAGACTATAGAAGCTAATAATATAAAATCTACCATTATTGATTCTATAACTGGCCTTTATGAAGGAAAAGAAATGATAGCCAGAACTATAGTGAGAAAGTTATATGAGATTATGAAGAGGTATTATCAAACATCTATATTTATCTCGCAGAAGAGAAGCAGTCATGAGGAAGAATCCGCCGAGGCTGCAGGTGGTTATGCAGTGCCCCATATTCTGGACTGCACAATAGTACTATCAAAGATAGTACTTTCAAGCAAAACCCTAGCAAACTTATACAATAGACCTTTAGGAGATACTATACACACCTTAAGAATTGACGGTTGTAGAATGTGTGGACATGATAAAAGAGCCCATCTAGTTGAAATAGACGAAAGGGGCATAATAAAAGTAGTAAAACCCATAGATGACTTGGTAAGGAGGTGATGTTATGAAAGAGGTAACTGTAACAAATATAAATGTCCCATCCGCAGAGGAAATATCTATGAAAGTATTCAATAAGGCTATAGAAATTTTAGGAGGACCTAAGAAGATAATTACATACAAGAAACTTACCTGGGTAGCTTCACTATTTGAATCGGCGCTAGTTATTGTTCTAAAAGAGATATTCAATAAGACGACAGATGAGATAGCCCAAGAACTTGGAATAGCAACAACCACGGTAAGGAACATCTTAAGGGCAGAACCAGAAAAGGCTATAGAGTATCTCGAAAAGAGAATGCAAGAAGAGACAACAGAAGAGGAAAATGTCCACATAGCTGGTGGATTAGCCAAGAAGGCTTTTGAAGAGATTAAAAGAGAATAGTTTAAGGAGGACTTGATTTATTTCTATGTGCTAGTATAATATAAAACATAAATAAAAGATTACTAAATTTTCTGAAGGGAGGAATATTTATGAAAAAAGTATTAAAAGCTAGGGAAGGTTTTACCCTAATTGAGCTTATGATTGTTATCGCAGTCATAGGTATCTTGGCAGCTGTTCTAATACCTTATACATTTAGGGCTCAGGATAGGGCAAGAGAGACCGGTGTGGTAAATGCTGCTCGTGCAATACAGACTGGTTTGGAAATGTATGCATCGAATAGACCTGGCGCTCCGTGGTATCCAGAAACCTCATCACAACTAGTAGATCAAACTAATACAGCTCTTGCTGGCTTAGTTTCTCCACTACCTAAGAATCCATTTACAGGGAAAGAATACCTAAGTGTAGATACGATATATAAAGAAACAACAGGTACTATATTTTATTTAGGAGTTTCTACTAGTGCTACTTCACCCTCAGGAGATGGTCTAAAAGGAGTAATTAAGTATGAGGCTAGTTCTGCATCTTATACTCTGACTCTTTATGGGGCAAATCCTACTGCTGGACCAATGCCTCAAGTTATTACCGGTGGCCGTTAATCTTCTTTTTAATAGGGGGGCTCGTATGAGCCCCTTCATTTTTTGTTTTGAATAATTTGTTCCATCAAAAGAAGAGGCAAAGGTGATTTTATCTATATTCATACTCTTTGGCATCTGCTCCACT
>JAOACC010000107.1 GCA_026418035.1 bacterium | reverse complement strand
GGCAGCGTCAGATGTGTATAAGAGACAGAACTTATCCTCTTCAGCCAACAGAGAAGCAGCTTCTGCCATATTCTCTTGAGCTGCCAAGGCGTGGCCAACATCTAAGAGGGCTCCAACATTCTTTCTATTGACTTTTTCTATCAGGAGAAGAGTCTTAGCTGCACTATTAATGAAAAGATGAGTACGTGGTTCTTTTAACTTGTATTCTATACAGATATCTATTTTAGGGTTATAATCAGCACATTCCTGCACCCCTTCTATTAACTGTTTCCATGCTAAAGAGAAGTTAGCTTGAAAAGAATAATCATAACCATCCTGCCCAAACCATAGATCAATTCTATTACAATTCAGGGCTAAGGCCATATCTATAGTCTTTTTAACTTCCTTAATAGCATCAGCTCTAATCTTAGGGTCTTTAGATGTAAAAGAACCTAAACCCCATTTGCCCTGAGTCCATAGGTCTGGAACAACCATAGCTACTTCTAGACCGGTTCTTTCTAAAAGAGACTTTACAAAATCAAAGTTTGTCTCATTGATGTGCCAGTTTCCTACCAGTTCTATCCCCTTAAGGTCCTCAACCTCACTGGCAGAAATAAAGAGCTCTTCCAGTGTCTTCTTTTTCCCATATCCAGACAAAACATATCTATCAGCACAAGAATCAAAGACAGGTAGGCATGCTCCAAATTTCAGATCTTCACTCATAACCATTCTCCTAGTGTTAAAATATGTTATATATTTATCATACTTAACACATTTTAACACTAAAGAGTATAAAGTCAAGAGTCCTCCACCTATTGACATTTTTATTTTGGGGATTATAATTTTATACAGTATTTTGGTTTTTTTGGAGGGATTATGGGGATTACTGAAAGGAGAATAGAATTTATAAGGGTATTAAGTGAGTTATGTAAGAGATATAACAAGCCAGTACATTACTCTTTAGTAGCAGAGGCTTTAGGTGTAAGTAAATGGACCGCATATGATCTACTTACCGCCCTTAAGGATGAAGGTTATGTAGAATGCGTATATACCCTTAATGAAAGAGGAGGAAGGAGTACACTAGCATTTAGGGTTACATCCAAAGGAGAGTGTTTAATCTCTTCAGAAGAAAGAAGAGAAAATCTAAGTAAAATAGTAGAAGATTTAAAAGGTAAATTTAGGAGTCTTAGCAGGTTATCTCTAAACGAAGTTCTACAAGTAGGTCTAAACGATACCTATACTATCAAATCTCCAATTCTAAAAGCTCTCAATATAAGCGCTATACTCTTTATTATAAGTCAGAAGCTAGCAATAAACTGGGAAAATATATCTTCAACCTATAAAACTCTCTCGGCAAGTATAGACCCTCAGAGTGGTTTACTAGGTTTAACTGCGCTTCTTATAGGTATTATTGTAGCCAAAGCGGGGTTAAACAGATACAGTAATGTTATAAATCCTAAGATTAATGCCCTTTTAAACAGGTATAAGGAACTTCTTAATGAGTTATCAAATAATGAAAAAGAGATTCTTTTTGATATTACCAAAGAGATATACAGAGGGAAATTTTTAATAGGAGAGGAGGAATAGGCTTATGGCATTTTTTGATTTTGCTAAACGTTATGTCGGGGGGTTGGTTATAGAGGAAGGGTTAAACTATCTAGCTAAGAATCCTGAGAGAAATATAGAGAAGCTTATCAATCTAGCAAGAAGATTTGCAAAGGCAGAGTGGCATCAGAAGCAATTAGAACAAGTAGCGAACCTCTTGCTTAACGATACTCCACAAAGGGAATTTGCAATAAGGCTACTAAAAAACACTAATCCAAATGTTAGGACTAAGATGTTTGTGGACTTCTTTGTCAATGCTACATTTCTAGGAGTCCCTAGACAGATAGAGATGAGTGAGAAATTAGGCATCCATATTCCTTGGTTTATACTTATAGACCCAACTACTAGCTGTAACCTCAGATGTATTGGATGTTGGGCAGGAGAATATCAGCAACATTTCAGTTTAGGAAAAGACCTTATGGATAGAATAATAAGAGAGGCAAAAGACCTAGGCATCTACTTTATAACTGTATCTGGTGGAGAACCATTCCTCAGTAGAGAATTTATAGAGGTGGTAGAAAAGCACGATGATGTTTTATTCCATGTTTATACAAATGGAACACTAATAGATGAGAAATTAGCAAAGAAGATCGTAGAACTTGGTAATATTGCTCCTGCTATAAGTATAGAAGGATTTGAGAAAGAAACAGATGAAAGACGTGGTAAAGGTGTCTATGCAAAGGTAATGCGTGCAATGGACCTTTTAAGAGAGAATGGAGCTATATTTGGATTCTCTATTACTGCAACACGTAAGAATGTAGATGTTATTACAAGTGATGAGTTTATAGACCATCTAATTGACAAGGGAGTTGCTTTTGGATGGGTGTTTATGTATGTACCAATAGGAAGGGACCCTGACTTTAGCCTTATGCTTACTCCTGAAGAAAGAGCTAAAGTAAGAACTGCAGTGCATCATTGGAGAAGTGATAAGCCTGTGTTTGTAGCAGACTTCTGGAACGATGGACCTTATACTGGTGGATGCATAGCTGGTGGTAGAAACTACTTCCATATAAATGGTAAAGGTGATGTAGAACCTTGCGCTTTCGTACATTTTGCAATAGATAATATAAGAGATAAAAGTTTGGTTGATATCCTGAAGTCTCCTTTCTTTGCAGAATATCAAAGGAGAATACCGTTCAGTGAAAACCTATTAAGACCCTGCCCCATAGTTGATAATCCTTGGGCTCTGAGAGAAATAGTAACTAAGGTAGGAGCTAAATCTACAGATGGAGGTTCTGAAGGATTACTTACTTCAGAAATGGCAGAGAAACTAGATGAGTATGCTAATAGATGGAAAGTGATAGCAGATAAGATATGGGAGGATAATTACGCAAAGAAGGAAGAAAAGGTGAAATAATATGGAGAGAGCAAGAGAATCTGAAAAGGAATTTAGACATGGAGACTGGGGTCCTAAGTATATAATGAGGGGACCTCGTATAGAATGGGGAGTGCTAAAACTTATACCTGGAAAAGAATTAGGAGTACATTATCATAAAGAAGTCGAAGAGACATTTTACGTAATTTCAGGTAAAGCTCAGATGATAGTTGACGGAGAGCAATTTGAGATCTCAGCAGGAGATGCTATAAGGGTAGAAGCCCCAGAAGAGCACAATATTATAAATCCATCAGAAGATTTTCTAGCCATATTTATTAAGTCTCCATATCTTCCAGAAGATAAATATACCAAGTAATACTCTAGCGCTCCCCTTTCCCTCCAATTATTAAACCTTTATTTTTGAATACTAAGGGGATTCCTATTAGTATTATTGAGTAGTGTGTTGCAATTCTATATATTGTAATCCCTAACAAGAGAGATTTAGGAGAAAAAGCGGCAGCTTTAAAGAATGTATAAAAAATAGCCTCTATACCACCGCTAGCACCAGGGGTAGGTATATAAGACGCTAGAGAAGAGAGTAATATCTGAATACTAAAGAACTTTAAGAAATTTATTTTTAATCCGGTAAGTCCTACTATGGGCAGGAAGAGAAGATAAGAATACATTAGTATTAATACAACCATTAGAGAAAAATCTATTAGTATTATTCGTTTATTTTTCCGCAATTCGTAGAAACTTAACTTTAGATTATCTATCCAAATATATGCCTTTTCTTCCCACTTTCCTATAAAATTTTCCAATTTTTTTATTTTCTTGAGTCTTACTATAATATACTTAAACATGTCTGGCTTCGCCATGGCTAACCAAGTAAGAATAGTAGACAAAAGACTACTAGCAAACCCTAATATTAACATCGTCTTGCCAATATTCCATTGAGGTAGATAAGGAAGAACAAATATGATTGCATATATATCGATTCCTAATACAATCATTAAGTATTCAAAGGTTCTAAAAATAATTATATTTGTAGCAGTCTCACTTCTTACTCCTTTCTTCGTTAAGAAGTATACCTGGAAAGGTTGTCCACCCATAGAGGATGGAGTTATGGCAGAAAAGAAAGAGTATAGGAAACAGGATTCTAAAGCATCTAAATATCTTACGTCTTCTCTAAGAGATGTAAGCAAAAGACGGAGTTTAAAACCATCTATAAATATACAAACTGCATTTACTATCAATCCTATAGCAATTAGTTCTAAGGCGTCTCTCCTTAGAAGGTCAAGTAGAGAAACCTTCTCTTTGAACGCAGAGTTAATAGCTAGAATAACCGATATACTAGCTAAAAGAGCCACTATTATATTTACAATAACTTTACGGTTCATTAGACTTCTATTATATCATCCAATCAATTATAGTATAATAATAGTTAACCATGTTAGGCATTGATATAGTAAGTATAGAGAGGATAGAGAAAATAATACAGAGAAGAGAGAGATTTTTAACTAGGGTCTTTTCTAAAGAAGAGATAGAAGAGGTAAAAAATAGGAAAAACTTTTATGAAGCCTTAGCTGGTAAATTTGCCTGTAAAGAAGCGGTAATAAAGGCTTTAGGTGGTGGCCTCTCTCCTAAAGACATATCTGTTATGCATAAGAAAGATGGTTCTCCGTATGTTATACTGAGCAGTAGAGCTAAGAAAAAATTCGAAAGCTTTATGGTAAATAGTATAGCGGTAAGTATAAGTCATAGCGGAGGATTTGCAGTATCGGTAGCTATGTTAGTAAAAGAGGCAATATAGAATGCTAGAACATCTAAGAGAAAAAGAGTCAAGGATAATAGTTGGTTTGATGTCAGGAACCTCTGCAGATGGTGTTGATGCTAGTATAGTAAGGATAAAAGGGCATTCTAGGAATTCTAAGATAGAACTTATATACCATTATCACTATGAATATTCGAGTGAGGTAAAAGAACTTATCTATAGATTATTCGATCTAGAGAAGGCGAATATTCCTCTTCTATCTGATATGAATTTCTTACTAGGAGAGATATTTGCTAATGTAGCTATAGAGGCAATAAAGGAGTCTGGGCTACCTCAAGGTGAAATAGACCTTATAGCTAGTCATGGACAAACAGTTTTCCATTCTCCATATCCAAAAAATTTGGGGGAATTTAAAGTAAGCTCTACTCTTCAGATAGGAGAAGGGACGGTTATAGCAGAAAGAACAGGTATAACAACAATATGTGACTTTAGAGTGAGGGATATATCTGTTGGTGGACAAGGTGCCCCATTAGTTCCATTTGCAGACTGGATTTTGTTTACTAGTAAGGAGTTTAATAGAGGGGTACTTAACATAGGGGGAATAGCAAATATTACTATTCTTCCTCGAGATGCAGATATTAATGATGTCCTAGCTTTTGATACTGGACCGGGAAATATGGTTATAGATGAGATTGTTAGGAAAATATCTAATGGTAGATTAAATTTTGATAAAAATGGAGATATTGCTAGAAAAGGTATCATTTCTAATAAATTGTTAGAAGAATTTCTATCTCATCCATATTTTAGCCTTTCTCCTCCAAAATCAACTGGTAGAGAGGTCTTTGGTAGACCTTTTGCTATGAACCTTTACGAGAGAGGGAAATCTTTAGGCCTTAGTGATGAAGATATATTAGCTACCACTACATCTCTTACTGCAGTTACTATAGCAAATTCTATCAGCCAATTTAGAATAGAAGAATTAATAATAGGTGGCGGAGGGAGTTATAATAGTTACCTAATAGAACGGATAAAAGGTTTATTACCGAATGTCAGAATAAGAACCCATGAGGATTTTGGAATTCCCAATCAAGCTAAAGAGGCTCTAGCCTTTGCTATACTTGCAAATGAGGTGGTCTTTAATTCCCCCAATAATGTCCCTAATGCTACTGGAGCGAAAAAAAGGGTGATACTAGGTAAAGTTATACCAGGAGGTAGATTATGACTCACACTATATTAATAGCCGGTTATGGAGGACAAGGTATCTTGTTTCTAGGTCAATTCTTCGCCTATCTTGGGATGTTTAACGATATGCATGTAACTTGGGTTCCATCTTATGGCCCAGAGATGCGAGGAGGCTCAGCCAACTGTTCTGTTGTTATCTCTTCAGAGGATATAAAATTCCCTATAGTAACAAATCCCGAAACGGTTATACTTATGAATGAGCCTTCCTATAAAAGATTTAAAGACAAGTTCTCCCCAAGGTATAAGATAGTAAATACATCACTTGTTAATTTGGGTTCAGACAATAATGTATTAGGGGTACCAGCATCTAAGATAGCTGAAGATTTGGGCAATGTGAGGGTAGCTAATATGGTGATGGCTGGATGCTATATAGAACTTACAAAAGATTTTGATACTTCTAGGGTTGAAGAGATACTTAGAAATCTCTTGAAAGAAAGGGCTCATTTATTAGATATAAACCTTAAGGCATTTGAGGCAGGAAGAAGATATATTGGAGGTAAGGAATGGAAAGAATTATAGAGAGATTGATTTCTCTTTTGAAGATTTCAAGTCCGGCAGGAAAAGAACAAGAGGTAGCTAGGGTTATAAGAGGATGGGTAGAAGGATGGGGATACTCAGTTATTGAAGATAATATAGGTAATATGTTTATAAATTCTGATAAGACACCTAAGCTCTTCTTAAATGCACATATGGATACAGTGACCCCCTGTGATAATGTAAATCCAATCATAGAAGGAGATATTATAAAGTCTGACGGTAGAACAATCCTTGGCGCAGACGATAAAGTAGGAATTGCTGTAATATTAGAGCTTTTAGAAAATTACAAAGATAACCCTTTACCAATAGAAGTCATACTTACCGTGCAAGAAGAGATTGGACTTGTAGGCGCAAAGGCAATAAAAAGAGATATGATAAAAGCTCCATATGGCTTTACTTTAGATGCAGGTGGTCCTGTGGGTAATGTAGTTATAGGAGCTCCTTCACAGTATACTTGGACATATAAGATTTATGGAGTAGCAGCTCACGCAGGGGCTTATCCAGAGAGAGGGGTAAATGCAATACTTCTAGCTTCTAAACTGATAACACATCTTCCTATTGGAAGGATAAACGATATAACCACTGGAAATGTAGGAGTAATTTCTGGAGGTAGGGCTACAAATATAATTCCTGATGAGGTGGAGTTAAGAGGAGAATATAGGAGTAGGGATGAGGGGTATCTATATGCCCTACTTAATAATCTGGAGAAGGCTTCTAGCATTGTAGAAGAGGGCGGAGGTAAGACGAAATTAGAGTATAGAAAGGAGTATACCCGTTTTGACCTAAAGGATAGTGAATTTTTAAAAAGGGTTGTTGATATTATGAAGAACAATGGTTTTAATCCAAACACCATATATATGGGTGGAGGAAGCGATGCAAATATCTTTAATGAACATGGAATATCAACATTACTCTTGGGAATAAGTGGTAGTGAAGCCCACTCTACAAGAGAATACGCAAAGATAAGTGAAATAAAAGAAGGATATAGATTAATAGAGACTGTAGTTAAGGCATTAATTGAATAGGAGGTAGAGATGATTACAGGTATAGGACATATAGCATATAGGGTCACGAATCTAGAAGAATCGTTGAAGTTTTACTGTGATGTATTGGGTTTCAAAGAGGCATTTAGATTATATAATGATCAAGGTGAGCTCTGGATAGTTTATCTTAAGATAAGTGGGAATAACTTTATAGAGCTATTCCCATATAAAGGAGAATTGGAAATGGGTTATGATAATAGAAGTTTTCAGCATCTATGTCTTCTTGTAGATAACATAGATGAGACTTTGAAGGAGCTCTCTAGTAGAGGCTTGGAAATTCAAGGTAAGCCAAATAAAGGTAAAGACGGAAACTATCAGTATTGGATAACTGATCCAGACGGAAATAGAATTGAACTTATGCAAATTATGCCAGATTCTCTACAGGCAAAGTCCTAAAGAAAAGAGGTGTCTTAAGTGAAGGGGAAGACATTTCATATAGAATTTATAAAAGAGAAAGATAAGGACACTGGAGTTACTGTTACTAGACTTACAGATGGGATTGGAAATAGTATACATCCATATTTTACACAGACACTTCTATCTGAAGATTCTAAGATCTTACTTATAGAATCTACAAGGTCAGGGAAATGGCAATTGTTTAGTCTTGAACTGAATACTGGCAGTTTGGTTCAGCTTACAGATGACTTCAATATCTATCCTCATAGGTCATGTCTAGACCCTAAAAGACTTATAGCATACTATTGGGATGGGAAAATACTCAAGTCTGTTAATTTACAGACACTAAAGACAGAGGAGATATATGTAGCCCCTACTGGATTTCATACTGGGATACTTTCTCTTTCAGGGGATGGTAGATATCTGGCTTTTGTCTATTCAGAAAACTTAGAGATGAGTACTGGGACAGGTGCTCAATACTCTCAAATGTTAGAACATCTCTATAGAAGACCATCCAGCGTAATAATGAGAATAGATCTAGAAGAAGAGAAAATAGAAGCGGTATGGGGGGAAAGGGAATGGATAAGTCATGTGAATATAAGCCCATTAGACTCAAACATAATACTCTTCTGTCATGAAGGACCATGGCACTTAGTTCAAAGGATGTGGATAGTAAAAGCTGATACTCATGAGGTATACCCCATATTAGAACAGAAGAGATATTTAGAGAGAGCTGGACATGAATACTTTACTAAAAGTGGTAAGATAGTTACACAGTATAGTGTTAGAGAAACACCGACATCTAAAGAATGGACTTTCTTTGACGTTATCCTAGATACTAATGGAAATATCTTAGGTAAATACAGATATCCTGGTCCATCTCCAACACATATTCAGACAAATCCAACAGAAGACCTCTTTGTTGGAGACGGTGCTTTCCCAAATGCTGAATTCGAAGAAGGAAGAAACTACATAGGACTGATAAGACATAGAGGAGATATATGTGAAGTGACCCCAATCTGTCATCACAATTCCTCTTGGCTAACCCAAGAATCCCATCCACATCCTATATTTACTCCTGATGGCAAAAATATAATATTTACTTCTGATAGAGAGGGTGTCTGTAACGTATATCTCGTTCCGGTTATAGAATAAATCTTAAAGAATGTTTAATGTTCTCTTAAACCTTTCTTAACATAATCTTATAGTTATCTTAATATACTGGCTTTAATCTATACATAGATAATAAATTTAAGAGTTAGGATTTTAATAACTTAGCAGTCTAGTTATCTCTTAAACCTCCTCTTCATATATTTGGGCTAGGGGATCCTAGCCCAAAAATTTTTTATTCTTCCAAAACAATTATGTCTAGAAGGTTTCTATATTTCTCCTTATAATCTAGCCCATAACCAACCACAAAAACGTCTGGAATTTCAAATCCTTTATAGTCTACTGGAATATCTACAATGCGTCTGCTAGGACAGTCCAAAAGGGTGCAAACTTTCAGTGACATAGGACTTCTTGCTCTAAGATTCCTTAAAAGATACCCAAGTGTAAGACCGGTATCTACAATATCCTCAACAACTATAACATCCTTTTGATATATATCTACATCTAAGTCTTTTGTAATTCTCACTACACCAGAAGAGCTTCCACTATATTTCGATATAGCCATAAAATCTATTACGAATGGTATAGTAAGATGTCTTGTTAAGTCGATAGCAAAATATACCGCTCCTTTTAAGATGCATATCAAAACGGGCTCTTTCTCTAAATAATCCTTAGAGATCTCTCTACCAAGCTCTTCTATTCTCTTTTCAATCTTTTCTTTTGGAATTAGTAGTCTCTCTCTCATATGAGTCCAAACTTACGGAGTATATTCTTATAGTCCTTCCCATAAATCATTTTTATATTAACATCTGGATAGAGCTCTTTAAGACGTTTAATTTTCCTATTCTTATAGTTAACCAATTTCTGCCTCTGAGTTGTAAGTTCAACGTAAAGGTCAAAGTCTGGGAGGTAGAAATCCGGAGTAAAGGCAGAGGTTATATTACCTTCACTATCGCACTCTAAGATAAAAGTCTTTGGTTCATAAAGCCATCTAATTCTATAAAAATCTAAAAGTTTTGCAAATTCTTCCTCAGAGGAATGGGCGAAATGAGGGGTAGAACCTACAGCGTCTTTAAGAACCTCTGAAGTCTCTTCGGTGTATTTATTACTATTTCTCTCAGCGAGCTTTATCGATCTTATTATCATCTTAACTGTACTGGAAACATCGAAATAGTCCATATTTATTACAAGACTATAGAGAGAAGGGTCATGCCAGTCTCCTCCAAATATCTTACTTATATAAAGGTCTCTTCTACGGTCCTGTTCTGATATAAGCTTTAATGCGCTAACCTTATCCAGTTTATACTGAGTCATTATTTCTGTTACCCTATTCTCAATAGACCCTATAAGCTTTACATGAAATGCGTTTGGATGATTTCTAAAGAGAAACTGTCCACCGCGCCCAAGAAGAACTATAGGTTTTTCCTTAGCTAGTTCTAGTATAAGTTGATTCATAAGCTCTATGTATTTCTTTCTCATCTCGTTGAAAGGCTGAATAGAGCTTTCCTCTAGAGACTCCAATTGCTCCTCAGTGAGGCCATGCTTAACCATAGATTCGTTGATATACCTCTTATTTATAAGAAGAAACTTAAGCTTCTTGGCTAATCTCTCTGCAACCTCTGTTCCATTACAGCCAAACTCTCTGGATATGGTAATAATCTTTATCTCCATCTCAAGAATATTTTAACAGAAATAAAACAGTTTTCCTAGCCTCTTGAGCTTGAAGACGTTTTCAAGTATAATGTAAGTAAGGAGGTGATAAAGGGAGATTTTACAGAAACTTTATATTATAACCTTTTATACTCAGTTCAGATATCCTAGAAGGGAAGGTTTATCTAAAAATCTAAAAAGGGAGGTAATACCATGAAAAAGCATTTATTTCATTTTATATCTTTAACGTTAATTATTATACTTTTATTAGGCGTAGTATCTGTCTCTTTTTCTCAGGAGGCTAAATTCCATAAACAGTACAACACACCTACAGATTACTATAAGGCTACTGGGAAAAGAATAACAAAGTATAACGAAGCTCCCATGTTAGCAGAGCTGGTAAGACAAAATAAGCTTCCACCAGTGGAAAAGAGACTTCCCAAAGAACCTATTGTAATAGCCCCAGTAGAAGAGATAGGACAGTACGGTGGAAGGGCTAGGGTCATAGGCCCTGTAGATGGATATGGAGATACGGAAGCGTTTCGTCCTCATGAAGGAATATTAAGAGTAGGCCCAGATGGATTTTCTGTAGTGTCTAATATAGCTAAAAACTGGATTTTTAGTGAGGGAGGCAAAGTTCTTACTATCTATCTGCGTGATGGCATGAAATGGTCAGATGGGGCTCCTTTTACTGCAGATGACATTATGTTCTGGTATGAAGACGTCTTGTTGAACGATGAGCTTACGCCTGTTAAACCAGTAGAATGGTCTCCTGGTGGGAAATTAATGAAGTTAGAAAAGATTAGTAATTATGCAATTAAAGCAACATTTGCTGTTCCGTATCCAACTGCTGTTCTTCATCTAGCACATTCAGCAGGGGTTGCAGGGAGATTCTTCCTTCCAAAACACTATCTCAAAAACTTCCACCCCAAATATACCCCTATGGATAAACTTCTAGAACAAGCTAAAAAGGAAGGATTAGATGCTTGGTATAAGCTTTTCCAAAAATATGGAGATTACTATGGGGGCGGTGGAATAAGGATAGCACCTGGAGCTCCAACGCTTCAGACTTTTTATGTAGAGAGGAAAGGATTAGACTTTGTAGTCTTAAAGAGAAACCCATACTACTGGAAGGTCGATACTGCAGGAAATCAGCTACCCTACATTGATGAAATCTTTGTCTCAGATATAAGAAACAAAGAAGTAGCAAATATGAAAATAGCAGCAGGAGAAGTAGATTTAGCAGAGATAAATACTACTATGGAAGATTATCCTTTCTATATGGAAAATAGAGATAAGGGTGGATATAGGGTTCTTGTCTGGCAGTCAATCATAGGTGCAGATGTAGCATATCAGCTTAACCTTACCTACAAAGAAGACCCAGTATTGAGAGATATATTTAGGGATGTAAGATTTAGAAAAGCGCTCTCACTAGCACTAAATAGGGATGAGATAAATAAGGTCCTCTATCTTGGATCAGGAACACCAAGACAGGCAACCGTAATTCCTCAATCTCCATACTATGAAGAATCATTTGCTAAGGCTTATATAGAGTATAATCCAAAGGAGGCAAATAGACTCTTAGATGAAATGGGATTAAAGCGTGGACCAGATGGATACAGATTGAGACCAGACGGTAAAAGACTTGAGATACTTCTTGAATATGAAGATGTAGAAACACCAAAGGGTAAGACTTCTGAGATGGCTGTTCACTATTGGGATGCTATAGGTATAAAAGTAACCGCTAAAGAGATAAGCTCAAGCTTAAAGAGCCAAAGGACTTCTGCTAATCTTATACAGATGGGGCTATGGCATGCAGACAGAGCAGGATTCTTATTTACTGTAGAGCCATACTATTGGGTACCTACAGAGGTAAGAAGTGAAGCCCCTTGGTGTGTAGAATGGGCTAGGTGGTTTGCCACTGGAGGTAAAGCAGGAGAAGAGCCCCCAGCAGAGATAAAGAGAATAAGAGAAGCCTGGGAAAAGATGAAAACCACAACAAATCAAGCTATAAGGATTAAACTTGGTAAAGAGATATTAAAATCTAATGCAGAAAACCTATGGACAATAGGTACTGTAGGGTTAGCGCCACATCCAGTTGTAGTAAAGAACAATCTAAGAAATGTTCCTGAGAAAGGCTTATGGGGTTGGGACTTAAGAAGATTTACCTCCTATGCTCCTGAGACGTTCTTCTTTAAGCAGAAGTAGTAATTGTTTCAAAATTGATTATTTCTCTTTGTAGGGGCGTATAACTACGCCCCCACAGATTTTTCATCTTGTAAATTCTAACTTCTTAAATCTATCCTCATAGTGTAATTACTGTAGTTTATAGATATCATGGTATAATACTTTTACTTATTGGCTTTTACGATATGCTAGGAGGGAAATATATGAAGATAAAGGCAATATTCTTCGATCTGGGAGATACATTAATGGATGAGACAACAGAGGTCAAAGACCAGAATCTTGTAACTATAGACGCAGAATTAGTAGATAACGCCAAGGAAGTACTTACGAAATTGAAAGAGATTGGTTATAAGATAGCCTTAGTTGCAGACACAAGAATTGGTACGTACAAGAATGTCTTAGGTAAATTCGATATGTTTAAATATTTTGACTGCTTTGCTATATCTGAAGAATTAGGAGTACAAAAACCAGACTCAAGGATATTTTTATTTGCTCTAAACTCATTAGGCATAGAAGAAAAGGATTATAAAAACGTAATAATGATAGGAAATAATTTAAAGAGAGATATTGCTGGCGCTAATAGGCTTGGTCTTATATCTATATGGTTTCACTGGAATGATAGATATCCGTCTAAACCAGAAAGTGAAGAGGAGATTCCCAAATTTGAAATAAAAAGTCTACTAGAACTACTAGATATAATAGAAAAGCTAGAAAAATGACATAATATAAGTTAAACTTGGCATATACTTTATATAGTTTGGGTTAACATTTCTATTGACTTATTCTATCTTGCTGTATTAAAATTTAGTTGGTTTGGGTTTTTAAATAATTTTGGAGGTGAGGGAGATGTATAAAATTAAGGGTTCTTTGGTTTGGTTAATTTTACTAATCTTATTCTTTGCTTTTTTTGTAACGAGTCCTTCTCTCTATGCTCAAAAAGCAACTGTTACTATTCTTTGGAGAGATGATCCAGATGAAGTTCCAGTCTTAGATGCGTTGATCACCAATTTCAATAAGACTCATCCTAAAATAGAAGTTAAGGCAATTGTAGTTCCTTACGATGAATATGACCCTAAACTTTTTTCTATGTGGGCAGCTGGTACTCCGCCAGATATCTTTTGGTGCGCTGCAGAATCTGGTTACGTAGACCATGCAATAAGAGATATGAACTTTACCTTAAATACTTTTATAGCAAGAGACAAAAAGTCTATAAATCTTAACGATTTTTATCCTGCAGCAATAGAAGGGGCTACTTTTAGGGGAGACATAAAGGGCTTGCCATTTGCTCAGGCTTATACAACAGTTTTTTATAATGCTACTTTATTTGACAATGCTGGTATAAAATATCCACCTACTAATTGGTTGGATAAAACTTGGACCTGGGATAGGATGGTCGAGATAGCCAAGAAGTTAACGAAGGATATAAACGGTGATGGTAGAATAGACCAGTATGGTCTTTTAGATACTAGAGATCTCTTTGAGATAGCTTGGGCATGGGGTGGAGATATGTTTGAACCTGATGTATATAAAGGCTATCCACCTAAAAAATTAGCCTTAGATAAACCTAAAAATTATAGTGCATTGCTAAAGGCGCTTCAGGAAAGAGCCGATCTATTGTATAAATATAAGGTAAGTCCAACGCCAGCTACCTTACAAGTCATAGAACAGATGGGGTCTCCTTTAAAAACTGGAAAGGTTAGTATGGTTATAAGTGGTGACTGGTCTATATGGGGAGCGATGCCTAAGAATTATAAATGGGGTATTGCAGCAATACCTTACAGTGTTCCTAATGTAAAAAAAGTTTGCCTTTATACCGATCCTTTAGAGATAGCTAGAACATCTAAATATATAAATGAGGCTTGGGAGTTTGTTAAATATCTAGCAAGTTCTGAGTCTCAGAAATTACTTATGGAGAGGACTAGTCGTATATCCTCTAGGAGGTCTTTAAGAAAGGATTATATAGAGAAGGTAAGTTCTTTCTTGGTTAATAGTAAGAAGGAATTAGAGGAAGTGCTAGATGGGGCATTTAGATACTGTCAGGAGGATGCAGAACATACTGTCTTTGGATTCTACCAACTGCAATCTGTATGGACCTCTGAAACAGATCCTCTATGGCTTGGTAAAAAGCAACCTAAAGAGGTATTGGACACTCTAATAAAAAAAGTAAATCAGGCTATAGGGGAGAATCTGAAAAAGATAACCAAGTAAAATAACACTGAAAACTAGATTAAAACCAGTTCCTAATTATAAATCGCTATGAGGAAAATATGAAGACCAACATAAGTTCTATGTCAAGAAGGGAAGAAAGATACTTTTATCTCTTTATTTCGCCCTGGATAATAGGCTTTGTAATTTTTATAATAGGCCCCATTATAGCATCTCTATATTTTAGTTTTTGTAACTACGATGTTGTAACATCACCTGTTTGGATAGGTTTACAGAATTATAAAAATCTATTTTTTGATCCATTATTCTGGCAGGCATTAAAGGTCACCTCTTACTATTCTCTACTTAGTGTCCCTTTGGGAATAATACTTTCATTAATCATAGCTATTCTTTTAAATCAGAAAATAAGGGGTTTAGTCTGGTTTAGAACTATATACTATGTTCCATCTGTTATTTCTGGTGTTGCGGTATCGCTTTTATGGATGTGGATCTTTAATCCTGAGTTTGGTATCCTTAATTTTCTTCTCTGGAAGTTATTTCGAATCCAAGGACCAGCTTGGCTTATGAGCGAAGAATGGGTCATACCTGCTCTTATTATCATGAGCTTTTGGGGTATCGGTGGAGATATTGTAATATATCTAGCAGGACTTCAAGGTATCCCTACAGAGCTCTATGAAGCAGCAGAAATAGACGGAGCAAATTCTTGGAAAAAGTTTTTAAATATAACAATTCCAATGATGAGTCCTATACTACTTTTCACCCTTGTAATGGGAATAATTGGATCTTTTCAGGTATTTACTCAAGCATATGTGATGACTAGAGGAGGTCCTCATTATGCCTCGCTATTCTATGTCCTTTATATCTATCAGAATGCCTTTCAATTCTTTAATATGGGTTATGCATCAGCATTATCTTGGATTCTTTTCATAATAATACTTTTATTGACATTACTTATCTTTAAATCTTCACCTCTCTGGGTATACTATGAGAGTACTAAAGAAAGGTAAGTGGATAACATGTTGCATAGCAAGAGAAAAGAAGAGATTTTAATAAGAATAATAGTATATGTACTCCTTATAATATCAAGTATTATTATCTTAATCCCTGTTTTTTGGATGCTTTCAACTGCTTTAAAAGAAGATTCAGAGGTTTATTTATTTCCCCCAGAATGGATTCCTAAAAGGCTTTATATAAGCAATTTTATTAGAGCTCTTACCTTTTTACCTTTTGGAAGATATTTTTTAAACACTGGTCTTATAACCTTTCTATCAGTAATTGGACAATTAATCTCATCTTCACTTGTAGCCTTTGGCTTTGCAAGACTTAGAGCTAGAGGGAAAGATTTACTCTTTATGCTGGTCCTATCTACAATGATGATACCCTCTCAAATAACTATGATACCTATATTTGTTCTCTTTAAATTACTTAACTGGGTGGATACATTTAAACCTTTAATAATCCCAAACTTCTTTGGTGGAGCATTTTTCATATTCTTATTGCGCCAATTTTATATGACCATACCTATAGAACTCGATGATGCGGCTAAGATAGATGGATGTAGTTATTTTGGAATCTATACTAAGATCGTTCTTCCTCTTACAAAACCTGCTTTAGCTACTGTAGCTATATTCACCTTTATGTGGACCTGGAATGACTTTATGGGACCACTAATCTACTTAAATAGTAGAGAGAAGTTAACACTGAGCTTAGCATTAAGTAGATTTACTGGTATGTATGGAATCTGTCTCTTATACACATCTGACGCT
>JAOACC010000022.1 GCA_026418035.1 bacterium | reverse complement strand
AAGAGAGACATTAGAGACGAGGAAGTTGATAGAGAGGGCAAAGGGAATTCTTATGAAACAGAGAGGAATGAATGAAGAAGAGGCATACAGGTTCTTACAGAAAAAGAGTATGGATACAGGAAAGTCTATGAAGGAGATTGCATCTGCTGTATGCCTCCTCTATGAGCTTGGCTAATAAGCATACAGTCTACCATATGGACGTTTATTATAAGGAACAAGCTTATAGAATTTCTCACTTATAAGATATTCAAGAGATATACCAAAGTACCTTGCAAAATCTATCAAATGCTCTTTTAGAATTGCTATATCTTCTTCATTTATATCTGTCAGTTTTACCTCCTTACCTAGTCTGTGTTCAGGAACAGTTCCTCTAATATAAATTATTCCTCCATGCATCCCAGTCCCACAAAAATATCCTGTTGCATCCCCTTGAGATTCTAAATTTAAAACTATAATCCTGCCACCTGCCATATATTCTCCTAAAAAGTCTCCTGTATTACCCCCTATAACAATAACAGGAATCTTATCCTCATACTCCTTCATATGTATTCCTACCCTATAACCAGCAGAACCTCTTATAAATACCCTTCCTCCCCTCATTCCATAACCCACAAGGTCTCCAGTGCTTCCATAGATAACTATTTCTCCACCATTCATAGTATTAGCTGTTCCATCTTGGGCATTCCCAAAGACTCTTATAGTAAGACCGTTCATAAAAGCCCCCAGATCATTTCCTGGGGTTCCATATATTTCTAGTATCCTATCTGAAAAAGTCAAGCCGCTACCTATATATCTTTGTCCATTCACATCCATTATCTTAATCTGCTGATAGCCTTCTTCTAATACTTTTCTTATCTCCTCATTAAGTTGCCTATAATGTAATCCTTTAGCTGATATAGTTTTTAATCTTCCATCTTTTTCCATATCAAACTCCTAAAATCTTTTCCTTTCTAAATTCTTTCGGAAGGTCTAGAAAGCCAAAATTATCAGATAAAAGCCGATCTTTAAAATTGGAAACATCTATACGATTCTTGATAAGATCTACTATCATACCTGTTCTATCTATAGAATTTATGAACATAAAGCCTAATATCTTCCCTCCTCTAATATACAGCTTTCTATATATCTTCCTCTCTAGATCTATCCTCTTTATAACTTCAACCTCAGCAGGCGGATTTATTATTCCAGCAGACATAATATGTACATCAAAGAAACCTATAGAGTTCATAGAAAAACTCCCGCTGTATTTGACTTCTCTCCCAGCCATATTAAGTCCTGCAATCTCACCTTGCATATAGGCATTAGGGAGTATTGGTATCACCCTATCTTCGTTGGTTAGTAAATCTAAAGCTTCTACAACATCTCCGGCAGAATAGACATCAGGAATATTTGTCTCCATCCTTTCGTTGACTAAGATTCCTCGATTTATCTTTAATTTAGTGCCTCTAAATATATCTACATTAGGTACTACACCTATAGCAAAGATAAGTATATCTGCTGGAAGAGCCTCTCCAGATTTTAAAAGTATTTCTCTAACCTTTTCTTCACCAAATATTTCTACTACCGAATTTTCCAAAAGGAATATTACGCCTTTTTCTTCAAAAATCTCTTGCACCATTCTAGCCCCATCTTCATCTAAGATAGAGCCTAAGATTCTTCCTGCTAGTTCCACTACTGTAACCTTACAATTTCTTTTTATTAGAGCTTCTACCGCCTTTAATCCACTCAATCCTGCACCTATAACTATCACTTTAGCACCATCAAAAATTACCTCATTAATCTTTTTAACATCGTCAAATCTTATAAAGGTAAAAATATTTTTCTTATCTAGCCCCGGTATGTTAGGAATAAACGGCTTCCCTCCTGTAGCTATTAGAAGCTTATCATACTTTATCTTCTCTCCATTCTCTAATATAACCTCTTTAGATTCAAAATCTACTTGTATTACTTTTTTACCAAGTATAGGAGTTACTCTATATTTTTCATAATAGTCTACAGGTCTATAAGAGATATCCTTTACCTTTTTTGAGAGCCAATAAGAAATTAGTGGTCTAGAATATATATGATAGGGTTCATCAGAGATTATAATTATCTCTCCTTCAGAATCTACCCTTCTTATTCCCTCAATACATCCTGCAGAAGCTATTGAATTTCCTATAATTACATATCTCATGCCAAATCCTCCAATTCTTTTAATTCTAAAGCTTCATTAGGACAATTCTCTACACAGACTGGATTCCCTTTCTCTATGCATAGATCACATTTAGATACAGCTTTTCCATCTTCACTTCTTCTTATAGCTCCATACGGACAGACCAAGATGCATGACCAACACCCTACACATCTTTCCTCATCACAGATTATATAACCAGTGTTCTCATCTCTATGCATAGCTCCAGTAATACAAGCTTTGATACATAGAGGGTCATCACAATGTCGACATTGAAGAGCAAATGTTATATAATATCCATCCTTCTCTTCCACAAGAACCCTGGGGCTAGGCTTATCTAGTTTCTTAAAAGCCTTAATTAAATCTCTAGTCCCAGAATGGGCTAATATACAGTATATCTCACAGAGATGACATCCAATACACACATCTTCTTTTGGATATATTCGCTTTTTAGTCTTTAGTTCCATCTAAATTCCCTCCCCCGCATGTTTTATCCCTAAAATCTCTAGTTCTTTCTCATTTAATCCAACCCCTCTAAGCATAAGTCTATTTCCTCTTAAACTTTCTAAGGCATTTATTCCCATCCCCCCAAGCATCTCTTTTATCTCATGACTCCAAGCCTTTAGTAGATTACTTGCCCTTTTTGCCCCTATGTCTGGATTTAATCTTTTAACTAGATTTGGATCTTGGGTAGCTATACCCCAGTTACATTTTCCGGTATGACAATTTTGACAGAGATGACACCCTAAAGCTACCAAAGCAGAAGTTGCTATATATACTGCATCTGCCCCCAAAGCTATAGCTTTAATAACATCTGCACTATTTCTAATAGATCCGCCCACAATAAGAGAAATCTGATTTCTTAAACCCTCTTCCCTTAGTCTAGTATCTACAGATGCTAAGGCTAATTCTACAGGTATTCCAACGTTATCTCTTATCCTAGTAGGGGCAGCCCCTGTTCCACCTCGAAAGCCATCTATTGCTATATAGTCTGCTCCAGCTCTAGCTATACCCGATGCAATAGCCGAAACATTATGAACAGCAGCTATTTTTACCCCTACAGGTTTTTTATAATTTACCGCCTCTTTTAAGGCATATATAAGCTGTCTTAGATCCTCTATAGAGTATATATCATGATGAGGAGCTGGAGAAATTGCGTCTGTTCCTATTGGAATCATCCTTGTTTGAGAGACTTCCTCTCCAACCTTTTCTCCTGGAAGATGTCCGCCTATCCCTGGTTTTGCCCCTTGACCAATTTTTATCTCAATAGCGGATCCTGCATTTAGATACTCTACGTCAACACCAAACCTACCTGATGCACACTGAACAATAGCTCGTTCTTTATAAGGATAAAGTTTCTTGTGAAGTCCACCTTCTCCTGTATTCCAAAATGTTCCAACCTCTACACTAGCCCTAGCTAGAGATTCACAGGCATTTATACTTATAGAACCAAAAGACATAGCAGAAAACATTATAGGAACTTCTAGTTCTAACTGGGGAGGTATCTCTGTAATTAATCTTCCATAGTTATCAAATTCTAGCTTTTCTGGTTTTCTCCCTATGAACGTTTTCAGTTCCATTGGCTCTCTCAAAGGGTCTATAGAGGGATTAGTTACTTGACTAGCATTTATTAAAAGCCTATCCCAATATATTGGGTACTCTTTATCATTACCCATCCCTGTAAGGAGGATACCACCTGTTTCTGCCTGTTTATAGATATCTTTAATAGCTCTAGCGGTCCACTGATAGTTCTCACGAAAATCTAAAGGATTTCTAATGATAGTTATAGCCTTCGTAGGACATAGAGTAACACATCTATGGCATCCTACACATCTAGAATTTTCTGCTATAACTCTATCATCTTCCTCGTCATACTGATGGACCTCATTTGCACATTGCCTTACACAGACCTTACATCTTATACATCTAATTTCGTCTCTTATCACAATAAAGTCAGATTCATATAGGGTCTTCATACCAATACACCTCTTTCCTCTAGGGTAGACACAACAGCTTCCCCACCTCTTGGCATCCATACTCTATCAAGCTCTGGAGACAGGGCTCTTATAGCGGATTCTTCAGACGCAACATATACAAAGTCTCCTTTTTCACCAGCAACTAAAGGTCTTAGCTTTATTCTGTCATTCAGAGCAAAGATGCCATCTTTAAATCCAACAATAATTGCGAAAGGTCCATTTAATAAACAACTTTGATAAATAGCCCTTATTGCTTTCATTTTTATCCTTTCTTCTTCGTCTAACCTGTCAATAACACTGTATAGAGGAGGAGCAAGAGCCTTAATTGCTATATCCAAGGGCAATCTATGTCGTCTTAAAAGTAGGTCTATAATATATGTGATAACTTCGGTATCAGTCATAAGGGTACATTTATAACCAAACATTTCGGCGTATCTAACGTTTGTTCCATAAGAAGATATCTCTCCATTGTGGACTACAGTCCAATCTAGTAATGAAAAAGGATGTGCACCACCCCACCAACCAGGGGTATTAGTAGGAAATCTAGAATGAGCTATCCAAGTATAGCCATAGTATTCTTCAAGTCTATAAAATTCACCAATATCTTCTGGATACCCTACACCCTTAAAAACACCTACATTTTTTCCACTAGAGAAGACATAAGCCCCCTTTATCTCACTATTAATCTTCATAACAAGTCTTACTATAAAATCTTCCTCAGTAATATCTTCATCTTCTAGATACTCTTCTTTTGGCTTTACAAAATACCTCCATATTATTGGAGGGTCTTTTATTGTCCTAACTTTTCTAGTAGGAATCTTTTCCTCTTGAACTACGTCTAGATATCTATAAAGTAGATAAGAGGTCTCCTCTTTGGCATTTATATCTTCAAAAAATAAATGAAAGGCGTAATAATCCTCTCTATCAGGGTAAAGCCCATAACAGGCAAAACCAGCCCCTAAGCCATTACCCCTTTCTCTCATTACACTCATAGCGTCTACTATATGATAACCAGAGGTTAGCTCTCCCTTTCTGTTTATATATCCCAAAAGCCCACATGCAGATGGGATTCTAACTTCTCCTTCTAGATATTTAATATTTATATCCCTCATTTTTACCTCCTTGAGGCAAGATATAACTAGAACACGGTACCACCATTGGGATATAAATGATGCCAACCTTGGCTTAAGAGCGGACATCGCTTTTGGATAATACCCCAGACTTCGTTGTCTCGGGTACTAATGAACTGTAGAAATAATTATAGAGGAAAATTTTAGCCTGTCAATAGAAATTACTTTTTTCTGATTCCTGTTGACAGAGAAGTATAATTATGTATATACTACTTAACAATAGTTTAAGACGATGAGGTCTTAGACTATTGTTCCGTCCAATGTCGGATTCTCCCCAATGTAGGTCTAGTATTATCAGTATTTATTTACCAACAGACTGAAAGGAGGAAGATTATGGCTTTAAGTAGTTATCCAAAGGAAAAGAAGGAAGTCCTTAAGTATATGAAAGAGAATGATGTATACTTTATAGAGATTTGGTTTACAGACATCTTAGGGTATCTAAAGAGTTTTACTATAACTTCACATGAGCTTGAAAAGGCTTTTGAAGAGGGTTTAGGTTTTGACGGTTCATCTGTAAGGGGCTATACAAGAATAGATGAGAGTGACATGATAGCTTTTCCTGACCCTAGTACATTTTCTATATTACCTTGGAGGCCAAAAGAAAAGAAAGTAGCTAGAATGTTTGCTACTATAGTAGAACCAAGTGGTAAGCCTTTCGAGGGTGACCCTAGATATGTACTTAAAAGAGTACTAAAAAGGGCGCAAGAGATGGGATTTACTTATTATGTAGGTCCAGAATTAGAATACTTCTATTTAAGATTAAATAACTCTCATCCAGAGGTATTAGACTGGGGAGGATATTTTGACCTTATTCCAAGGGATGAGGCGATAGATTTAAGACATCAGACAGTACTTATATTAGAAGATATGGGAATAGATGTAGAATTTACTCATCATGAAGTAGCTCCTTCGCAACATGAAATTGACTTTAGATATAAAGATGCGTTAACTATGGCTGATATAGTTATGACCGCTAGACTTGTTGTAAAAGAGGTTGCCTATATGAATGGAGTTTATGCGACCTTTATGCCTAAGCCTCTCTTCGGTCAGAATGGTTCAGGTATGCATGTCCATATGAGTTTATCTAAAGACGGAAAAAACGCATTCTTCGATGCTAATGATAAATATCACTTATCACAAATTGCAAAATACTTTATTGCAGGGTTAATGAGACATGCTAAGGAAATAACATTAATTACTAACCAGTGGGTAAACTCATATAAAAGATTAGTTCCAGGATATGAAGCACCGGTCTATATCTCGTGGGCGTTAAGGAATAGATCAGATCTGATAAGAGTTCCGATGTATAAGCCTGGTAAAGAAGAGGCTACTAGAATAGAATATAGAGCTCCTGACCCTGCTTGTAATCCATATCTGGCTTTTGCAGTAATGTTATCTGCCGGATTAGAAGGAATTGAAAAGAGATATCCTCTTCCCGACCCAGTAGAAGAGAATGTATACCATATGAGTGATGATGAGAGAAAGACAAGAGGTATAGAGAGTTTACCTGGAAGCCTTATAGAGGCTATAGAAATTACTGAGAAGAGTGAACTAGTAAAGAAGGCTCTAGGAGAACATGTATTTACAAACTTCATTGAGAATAAGAAGATAGAGTGGGATAATTATAGACGGCAAGTAACAGGGTATGAATTAGAGACATATCTCCCTGTCCTATAAGAGTTAGAATAGCTGGGGCAATTATTTGCCCCAGCCTAAATAAAAATATGAAAATAGTAATAGGACAGATAAATCCTACAGTAGGCGATTTAAAGGGTAACGTAGAAAAAATCATTAAAATAATTAACAAGGCAAAGGAGTTATCTTCTGACCTCATTATATTCCCTGAACTATCACTAATAGGTTATCCACCAAGAGACCTAATCTATAATCTAGAGTTGGCAGATTCTATAAAAAAGATATTAAAGAACTATATCGCCCCATTAAGTTATGACTTGGGAATCATTCTAGGGTGTCCCTTGTATAATGATACCAATATCTACAATTCTGCCCTTTTCTTCTATAACGGTACTCTATTTTTTAGACAAGACAAGACGCTTCTACCAAGTTATGACGTCTTTGATGAGACAAGATATTTTAAACCAGCTACAGATATATCACCTATAACCTTTAAAAACAAAAGACTAGGGATAACAATTTGTGAAGACATTTGGAACGATAAAGATTACTGGAATAGAAAAATCTATGAGGTAGACCCTATAGAGAAGCTTGTTTCTCAAGGTGTGGATGTTATTATAAACATATCTGCCTCTCCCTATCACTATGGTAAGATTTCTCTTAGAACGGATATGTTAAGTTTTATAGCTAAAAAGTATAAGAAAAAGGTTATCTATGTGAATCAAGTTGGAGGAAATGACGATTTAATCTTTGATGGGACAAGTTTGGTAATAGATGAGAATGGCTATATAGTATGGAAAGGGAAAAGTTTTGAAGAAGACTTTGGATTTATAGATCTTCTAGATGTACAGAAAGATGAGGTTTTAGAAAGTATTACTGAAGATATATCAAGTGTTTACAAGGCATTAATCTTAGGGATAAAAGACTACTTTAATAAGACAGGATTTAAAAGGGCGTTAGTTGCATTAAGTGGTGGAATAGATTCTTCAGTAGTAGCCTGTCTGGCTGTATCTGCACTAGGAAAAGAGAATGTCTTAGGTATTAGTATGCCTTCAAGATATTCTTCTAAAGAAAGTGTTATAGATGCAAAAGATTTGGCTAGAAACCTTGGTATAGAATTTAGAGTGATACCTATAGAAAAGATATTCTCTTCTTTTATAGAGATTTTAAATCCTAATGGCGAGCCCCTTATTGATATGGCAGAGGAGAATTTGCAAGCAAGAATTAGAGGTAATATTATAATGTTTATTTCTAATAGAGAAGGATATCTTGTACTTAGCACAGGCAATAAGTCTGAGCTGGCAATGGGATACTGTACACTTTACGGAGATATGACAGGTGGACTATCTGTTATAGGAGACATTCCTAAAACCTTGGTATATGAGCTTGCAAGATTCATAAATAGGGAACGAGAGATAATCCCAGAGAGAGTCTTTAAAAAACCTCCATCCGCAGAATTAAGACCAAATCAAAAAGATGAAGATTCATTACCACCTTATCATATACTTGACCCCATTATAAAGGCTTATATAGAAGATAATCTATCCATAGATAAAATAGTAGGGTTAGGTTTTAGACGAGACTTAGTAGAGGATATAGTAAAAAGGATTGATTCTGCAGAGTATAAAAGAAGACAATCCCCTCTAGTATTAAAAGTGACCACTAAGGCTTTTGGAATAGGTAGAAGGATGCCAATAGCGTGGAAAAGAAATTGGTAGCCCCTTGGATTTTCCCAAGGGGCTTTTATCTCTATATTGCTAATTCTCCCTTTTCTCCAGTCCTTATTCTTACAACGTTATCAATAGGGGAGATAAAAATTTTCCCATCACCAATTTCTCCTGTTTTTGCAGCATTAACAATAGTTTCTACTATTGTCTCTACCTCATCGTCTCCGGCTACAATCTCTAATTTTATCTTAGGAACAAGTTCCATAGTATAGGTTCTTCCTCTCCACTGAGCGGTAATCCCTTTTTGCCTCCCATGTCCCTCGACCTCTGTAATAGTTACACCTGGATACCCAAGCTCTTCAAGAGCACTTAAAATAGTGTTTAACTTTCCCGGTCTAACTATAGCTTCTATCTTTTTCATCTTACCACCTCCTTACTATGTAAGGTTAGATCATCTAAAGATATAACTTCTGGTAAAACCTCTTCTTTTGTTATCTTTATACCCATATAGCCAGGAACTCCCATTTCTGGAATATCAAGTCCTTCTATCTCAGAGATAGGATCAACCCTTAGTCCTACAAGTCGATCTAAGAATTTGAAGAAAAGATAAGAGATAAAGAAAACAAAAATAAAGTTTGTAAAGACACCAATTAGCTGTGCCAAAAATTGTCCACCATCTCCATAAAATAATCCCCTAACATTGCCAGTAACACCGTTAAGTCCATTCCCATAGGTTCCATCTGCAAATAAGCCTAAAGCTAAACAACCCCAAGCACCGCATACACCATGAACAGATATGGCACCTACAGGATCGTCTATCTTAAGGACTCTATCTATATAAAATACACTACCAACTACTAACACTCCAGCTATAGCACCAATAATAAAGGCAGATACACTATTTACAAAAGCACAAGGAGCGGTTATAGCAACTAACCCTGCTAGCATACCATTTGCCATCATACTTGGATCGGGCTTTCCAAATTTAACCCACATCAATGCTGTAGATGCAAGAGCCCCAGAGGCAGAGGCTATCATAGTATTTACTGCTATAACACTAATTCTTAAATCTGTTCCTGCTAGTGTAGAACCAGCATTAAATCCAAACCATCCAAAAGCTAGGATAAATGTACCGGTAATAGCCATTGGGATATTATGACCGGGTATAACATTTATACTTCCATCTTTTCCATATTTACCCAAACGTGGACCAATAACCATTGCTCCTGCAAGAGCAGTTATACCTCCAACCATATGAACCACAGATGAACCTGCAAAATCTAGATGGCCGTGACCTAAGCCAAAGTTTACACCTAACTGAGATAACCAACCTCCGCCCCAAACCCAATTTCCATATATTGGGTAGAGAAACATAGAGATAAAGAAGCCAAAGATTACAAAAGGAAGAAATCTCCATCTCTCAGCCATTGCTCCAGTTGGTATAGTAGCTGCGGTATCCATAAACACCATCTGAAATAGGAACAGCGCAAAAACTGCTACATCATAAGAAGCTCCAGAGAGGAAAAACCCCTTTAATCCTAATAAACCAAAACTTTTACCAAAAATATTTATACTAAGTTCTCGATTTAATCCGTCATATCCGCCCAAAGCACTTATAGGACCAAATCCCCCAAACATAAATGCAAAACCGCAGATCCAAAAGCCCACCATGCCAATAGCATATACTAAGAAGTTCATCGCCATAGTATGAGCTACGTTCTTTGCTCTAGTTAAGCCTGTTTCTACCATTGCAAATCCTGCCTGCATAAACATAACAAGGAATCCAGCGATAAGAGCCCAAATAAAATTAATAGCTATCTTATTATGCCCAACTGTATTTGCTATATCCGATAAGGAGATCTTATCCTGTTGTTCTATAATATCCGTAATACCTCCGGTAATATCCCCACTAGGGTCATTCTCTCTAGCCCAAATTACGCCACAAAAACTAATAATAAATAGTAGTAAAAGAATAAGAATTAAGCGTCTCATTTTACTCCCTCCTTAAGTGTTTAAGATAAATAATCTATAAAGCTCCTTCTCTGGGAGGTCCCAACGGCGGGAGATAAGACTTTAGAATTGAAACTATCACAGGCAACTGTGCAAACGGGCGTCTATGCCAAACAGATAACTAGAACTTCTATGTTCTAGTTAGGAAAGATTATATCAGAGAGATAATACCTCTGTCAACAGAACGACATTCCGTGATTGTTGCATATATGGTTGATGAATTTAATTTTTGTATTATTTATTATGGTAGAATAGGTCTATTTACCTATATATTTAGAAAGTTAGAAATTATACATATAACTCCGGACAATCAATTAATTTTGCAACAATTACTCAAACCCGACAAAGTTGAAAAATGTTACCTTATATTGTATAATTAATCCGAATTTTTAGGTAGGGGTATAATTGAGAGAAATGTATTGTAAAATAATATTTTTAGGAGGTGGTTTCTTATTATGAAGAGACTGTTTGCGATTTTAGCATCTTGTATAGCATTATTACTAGCGGGTGGAGCAAATCTCAAGTGGTGGTAAAAAGGAGGGAAAATAATTTTAATAATAAATAGCCTCCTAGAGATTTACTAATATCTACTATGGGCCTCTAGGAGGCTATTTCTAAACCACCGTAAAAGCTATAAAATTGTTTTACACTCTAAATTTCTCTATGTGACCTCTTAACTCTTTTATAAGATCTGATAGTTGCTGTATATTAGCATTAATCTCTTCAATAGAAGCATTTACTTCTTCGGTGGCAGCAGAGGTTTCTTCTGCAGAGGCAGCGTTTTCTTCTGCTATTGCAGCTACACCTTGAACTGCATCAGAAATTCTCCTTCCACTTTCCAAGAGGTTATTTATCCCGGAAACAATACTTTGGACCATTTCCATAGCCCTATTATTAGCTTGTGCTATAGCGTTAAATGTTTCTGTAACTTTACTTCCTATGTCTACCTGTTTCGATATAGTCTTTACTGCCTCGTCTGTACTTTGAGCAGCTTTATTAATCTGAGCTTTTATTTCATTTACAAACTGAGATATCTTCTGTGCACTTTGATTAGATTCCTCAGCAAGTTTTCTTACCTCATCAGCTACAACAGCAAAACCACGTCCTGCATCTCCTGCTCTTGCTGCCTCTATAGCTGCATTCAATGCTAAAAGATTAGTTTGAGAACTTATACTTGATATCGTCTCTACAATACGACCAATCTCTCCTGCTGCAAGTTCAAGTTCGTTCATCACTCTAACAACGGAATCTGTAGCCTGAGTTGTCTGAGAGAAACCTTTATTGAGTTCTTCGATAACAACCCTCCCATCATTGGTAAGTTTTACTGTATCTAGAGAAGATTTTTCCACATTAGAAGCATTTTGAGCTAATTCTTCTATATTCTTACTTATATTTTCTACTTCGGTAGATGCAGATGTTACATTTTTAGCTGTCTCTTGAGCTCCACTAGCTACACCTTGAGAGGTAGTTGAAATCTGTTGAATAGCAAGAGAAGTCTGATTAATGGCTTCTAAAACTTGAGAGTTTAAGGTTGAGACAGAAGACATAACATCTGCAACATTTTTGACTAAGCCTCTTATCTCTTTAACCATAGTATTTATACCATTAGCTATCTTTCCTATCTCATCAGATTGATTCATATCTAATAACTCAGAGAAATCATAGTTAGAGATTCTTTCGATATAGTCTAGAACCTTCCTTAAACTCTTATTCAATGGAAGTGTTATTGAAAGAATAATTACTGCACCTAGAAGGACAAATCCAAATATTATTAGTCTTATTCTGTTGGCAATAGAAGACCTGATTGCTACTAAATCATCCACATAGATTCCTGTTCCAATAATCCACTTCCAAGGCTCAAATCCTTTTACATAAGATATCTTTGGCTGAGGTTCATCTTTACCAGCTTTAGGCCATTGATATTTAACCGTACCCTCCCCTTTCTGCCTAACCACATCTACCATCGCTACAAATAGTTTAAAACCTGTTGGGTCTGCATAGTTAGATAAGTCCTGACCATCCAATTCAGACTTTATTGGATGCATTACCATAGTTGGGGTATAGTCATTTATCCAGAAATAATCCTGGTCTCCGTATCTTATACTTTTAAGTGTAGACTTTACTGTCTCTTTAGCCTCTTCTTCTGTCAGCTTACCTTCTTTGTAAAGATTATAGTAGTGTTGTGTTATACTTAGAGCAGACTCTACTAGATTTTTGGTTTTTCTTATTGCTTCATTCTCTAAACTGGAACCTATAAAGGGCAATATAAAACCTTCACTTAATATTAAGAAAGACAAAATGAGAACAACTCCTAAAAGAATTACCTTTGTAGTAAGTCTTATACTGCTTAAAATATTTTTCACTAATAACTCCTCCTTTATAATATTAGTAATCAAATTTTAATCTTCTCAAGCTAGTATTCTCTACTTTAAAGTGACTTTATTATATTATACAGCATCATTTGGTAAAGTCTATATAATTTGGCACAGGAATAAGACATAAAATTAATTTGTTAGCATCCACTATACGATAATTACTAGAATTCCGAACAATTATAGATATTTTCCCTTTCATGGTGTATACTCCTTTGGGAATAATACTAATCATCCTGTAACCTCCTTTCGTAAGATAAATATAATATAGGTTACAGGATGGTGTTCTTTTTTTGTCAAATTTGAGGAAACAATCTAATTTTGGATAGATTATTTTTGAGGAATGCAGAAAACTTTACATATAACTTTGATTATAGTATAATCTTTTCAGAGATAAATAAGAGATTTAGAGCCTTCGGGGACGGGTGAGAAGCTTTAAAGGCTTCAATTCCCTACCGGCGGTAAAGCCCGCGAGCCTTGTAAGAGGCCGAACTGGTGAAATTCCAGTGCCGACGGTATAGTCCGGATGGGAGAAGGTATTTTTTATTGGAACAATAAGCCCCGAAGGTTTTTCGGGGCTTAAATTTTTTATAAGGAGGATTGATAGTATGCGTAAAGGTACTAGAATGTATATAGGTGGAGCACTTTTATCTGCTGTTGGTTTTGTTTTAATGCTATTTCAGATTCCTCTTATACCAGAGGCTAACTTTTTACTCTATGATCCAGGAGATGTTGCAGTATTATTAGCTGGAGTTATCTATGGCCCTTGGATAGGATTTCTCTCTGTAGTCATAAAGAATATACTATACTTTATCTTTAAAGGAGTCGGGGGTCCAATAGGAATATTGATGAATACAATAGCTACTGGAAGTTTTGTGGTGTTTCCTTCGATTATACTAAAGTATAAGAAGAATTTTCTAGTTCCAGCGCTTCTAGCTGGTGTTGCTGCCAAGACTCTTATAATGATACCAGCTAATCTTGTATTTACACCAATATATACAGGACTACCAGTAGCTGAAGTATGGCGTCTTATAAAAGTAGCAGTTACACCATTTAATATAGCTCAAGGTGCGATAAACATGCTTCTATTTCTCCTTATATACGGAGTATTGGAGAAATATATAAGAAGGATAATAGCGTAGGAATTTTACTTAACTTCCACACCATACTTTTCTATTACCTCTTCATTAAGCTCTACTCCTAAGCCATACCCATCTGGAACAGTTATATAGCCATCTTTAGGAACTACTGGTTCCTTTAGAAGCGTATCCTTCAGTGGATGTGGTTCTATATTGTATTCCATCGGATATCTGCAGTTAGGAGTTGAAGCTATAAAGTGTAAGGTTGCAACAGTACCAATAGTTGGCTGTGTATTATGAGGAGTACAGACTTTACCAAAACTATCGGCCAGAGTGGCTATTTTCTTACATTCAAGAAATCCTCCTGCCTTAGTTACATCAGGTTGAACTATGTCTACAGCGTCTTTAACTATCAATTCTTTAAATTCATACCTTCCGCAATTTTGTTCTCCTGCAGCTACAGGTACGTCTAAAGCTTCTGAAACTTTTCTTAGAGATTCTATATCATGTTCTGGTACAGGTTCTTCAAAGTGAAATATATTGTACTCTTCGAGTTTTCTTCCAATCTGTATGGCTCTAGGAGCTGAATATGCACTATTGCAATCTACCATAAGATCTATGCCATAACCGATAGCCTTTCTTACCTCTTTTACAGTCTCAATAGCGTTATCTGGTAGATCATCAAATCCCCATCTTTTGCCAATCTTTATCTTGATTGCTTTAAATCCCTGACTAACAAAGTATTCAGCTCTTTCTGCTACTTCTTTAGGGGGTTGGTCTCTACGCATAAAACTAGCATATACTTTGATATTTTTTCTGTACTCTCCACCTAAGAGTTTATAAACCGGCAACTTTAATGCTTTTCCTATAGCATCCCAAATTGCAATTTCTATACCACTAAAAGCCATAAATACTAATCTTCCTCTAAATTTATAAGTCTTTATAAAGACGTCTTCACTCATTCTTTCCATATCAAATAGATCTCTACCTATAATTATAGGTTTCAAAGCAGATGCTATAGTTTCTGCTACTAGTTTGGGATGCATTGGACTACACTCCCCAATACCTACTATC
>JAOACC010000089.1 GCA_026418035.1 bacterium | reverse complement strand
CTCTTAATGATAATCGTCCTACTGGAGGTTTTCCTTTTTTTATCCTTTCTTCTTCCGATTCTATACCGTGGCTTACAGCATTTCTTACCAGATGAAGGATTGGGTCTACAAGTTTTTCTACTATAAACTTATCTATCTCTGTCTCTTGTCCAGATATCTCTAGATTGATTTTTTTATTGCTCTCTTTTATTAGATCATTTATTACAAATCTCATCCGGTCAAAGACCTCTCCTATGGGAACAAGTCTTATACTCATAAAACTTTCCCTTAGCTCTCTTAGATATCTTTCTAATAGTCTATTAGTCTCCTCCAATTCTCTCTGAAATTGAGAGGGAACAATATCTTGGAGATTTCTAAGTTCACTTTCTAACCTTGATTTAGTGACTACTAACTCTCCTAAGATTCGCATAAGATTATCCAGTTTGCTAACATCTACCCTTACAAAGTTAGAAGGTGCTATAAAGGTTGTTCTTCTCTCTACAGGCTGTTCACTGATAGGACTACTGGCTCCTGCTCTATAGAGTTGATACTCTAGATCAAATTCTCTTAGATAGGAGAAATTATCTTCGCTTGCTCCTTTTGTTGCCACATAGAACTCAAAAGAGACCTTCTTATCACTTCCAATCTTTGGATTTATTCTAATTATTTCTCCTATCTCTTCCAGTTTACCCTTTATTATCTCTACATTTATCCCTTTTTCGGAAAGTTCCTGCGATGGAGTAAACTTTACTAGCCACACATCAAATCCTGCTTCTACCCTTCTATCAATAGATTCGTCGATTTCTTTTTTTACTTTTGTGGCTTTTCCTATTACAGCATTTATACTTTTTAATCTCTCAACTACACCAGATATATCTGGCAGGTTCTTCCCTTCTTTTTTGGCAATAATTGTTTCTTCTAGCCTCTTTACTCCTCTATTTAAGATGTCTAGAATCTCTCTGCTTAAGGCTAAATCCCCACTTTTTAGTCCTTTTAAGATGTTCTCCATACTATGGGATAGCTCCTCTGCTTGCGAAACTCCAACCATTGCAGACAACCCTTTTATTGTATGGAAGTTTCTGAGTAGTCTTTCTAATACCTCTCTGTCTATTTCTCCTTTATCTACTAATTCCTCTAGTAATAGAAGTCCCTTCTTTATAGATAAAAGATGCTCATCACATTCTGCAAAGTAATCTTCCAAGAAAGATTCTAAGAATTCTCTGTCATTATCCACTAGACCCACCACCTTTAGACTCTAAAAGTCTCTTAACATTCTCTATTAGTTCTGATGGGTTAAATGGTTTTGTCAGATAGATATTAGCCCCTTCCTCTAATGCTTTCTTTCTCATAGCTTCGTCCCCTCTAGTAGTAAGAACTACTATAGGTAGATCTCTATATATCTCACTAGACCTTAAGAATCTTAAAACATCTAGTCCATGCATATCTGGCATATTTAGGTCTAGGATTATAAGGTCTATAGCCTTTAACGCTAGTGTTTCGAGTGCATACAGACCACTCTCTGCCTCTTCAAATTGAATATCTCCTAGCTTGGAGAGGACAGAGATTACCATCTTTCTAAATGTCTTAGAGTCATCAACAATCAGGATATTTTTCACCCTTTCCCTCCTTAAAACCTCTTTAGAAAAAAGAGCTTCTATTAGAGGCTTTATACTCGTAGCAAATTCGGATTTAGATATAAACCCATCTACTTCTAGCTCTTCTCCCACTTTTCTATACTCAGGATTATCGTAAAGGGTCAAGATGACTATTTTGGGAATTTCTTTCATACATTTTATTGCTCTTACTACATCAAATCCATTGATTTCAGGCATTACTATATCTACAAAGACAAGGTCAGGCTTTAAAGATTCTACCCTTTCTATACCCTCCTTACCTGAATAGCTATATCCAATGACCTCTAAACCTTCAACCTCAAGGAATCTCTTAGCAGAATCTATAAATTCTATACTATCGTCTATAAGAAAAACTTTTATCATGGTCTTCCTCCAAAAAAGATTATAGAGTTGGATACCTATACATGTCTATCAGGAAAAATCGGAATATATATTAGGGAAATTTCTTAAAGTTATTATTCTAATTTTATAAGTCCAGTTTTAATAGCAAACTTGACTAGGCCAACAGTATCATATATGTTTAATTTTTCCATAATCTGTGCTCTATGTGTTTCTACAGTTTTAGCACTTATTCCTAATGTATTTGCTATCTCTTTAATTGAATAACCTTCTGCTATTAATCTTAAGATCTCTCTCTGCCTTTCAGTCAGTATATCTAGAGGGTCCTTGACCTTTTCTAGATAATCTTCTACAAGAATCTTAGAAACTTGTGGGCTTAGATATACCTCTTCTCTGTATACAGACTTTATAGCGATTTCTAGTTCTGAAATTGCTGAATCTTTTAGAAGATAACCTTTGGCACCGTTTTTCAATGCCTGTTTTATATATTCTTCGTTAGAATGCATAGAAAGGATGATAATCTTTATGTTAGGAAAACTTGAGGTTATCTTTTTACAGAAGTCTAAACCGTTTACTCCAGGCATAGATATGTCTAGCAAAAGTATATCTGGATTAGTTTTCTGTATAAGAGTTGGAATTTCATTACCATCTCCAGTTTCACTAACTACCTCTACCCCTTCTAAGCCTTCTATTAGGAGTTTTATTCCAGCCCTTACTAAGTTATGGTCATCTGCAATGAGTATCTTAATAGTTTTCATTGCATTATAGAGGGAATCTTATTTTAATAGTAGTTCCTAGATTAGGCTTACTTTCTATTTTGATCTCTCCATTCATTAGGAATACCCTCTCTTTCATCCCCAATATACCAAGGGATTTCTTCCTATATAGTACTTTCTCTATTTCATCAGGATCAAACCCTATCCCGTTGTCACTTATCAGGATATTAAGAAAGTTGTTACTCTCTTTTATCTCTACATAGGCATTCTTTGCCCTTGAATGTCTAACAATATTAGTTAATGCCTCTTGGATAACCCTAAAGATAGTTACTGATAAATCTTTATTGATTCTATTCTCTGAAAAATTGTAGACAAACCCTATATCTATTCCAGCTCTTTCTCCCTGTCTATTTATATACCACTTTAATGCCGATGTTAACCCTATATCATCTAACATAGAGGGTCTAAGCTCTAAGGATAAGTCTCTTATCTGATTTATTGTCTTATCTACCAAAGATATGCTCTCTTCTAAGAATAGGTCATTGATATTTTTCTGCCTCTTTAGAAATTCCAGATTCATCTTTATGGCGGTTAGTGACTGCCCTATTTCATCATGAAGCTCTCTTGATATTCTTCTCCTTTCCTCCTCTTGTGCCTCTATAAGTAGAGCAGGAAAAGTATCTTTTTTCTCCTTATAGCATTCGGTTACATCAATGGCTATACATTCAAATATCTCTTTATCTATAGCACTAGCAAAGATTTTTATGTATAACTCCTGTTGATCCGGGAAGAATCTAAATATAGTGCCTTCTATTTTTGAGTTTTTTTCTAGAAGAAATATAAATTCTTCCCATTCGAGGAAGATGTCTCTTAAGTTTTTTATCTCTAGAGACTTAGACAACTCTTTGAAAGGTTCGTTTACCTCGAGGATGTTGCCTTTACTATCTATCTTAAAATACGGTAAAAGTCTTATTATCATAGTTTCATACCCTTTAAATTTGAGATTTACTCCTTATATTATACAAGATTTATAGTGGTTGTAGAAAATATGAGATTGTTGTAACTACTCCTTTCCATCAAAATAACAACTAACTAGAGGGCTCAGAGCTGTGAGAACCCCTTATTCTACAGCATATAGAGTTTGGACGTAGGGTTGATATGTTTCTTGACAATATAGATAATCTTTATTAGAATATATTGTAACAATAAAATAGTATTAATTAAAGTTAGTTTTAAAATTTAGGAGGAGCTTATGGCTATAAGTTGGAATAAGAATCTTGAGACAGGGATTCAAATTGTAGATTCTCAACACAAATCCCTTGTAGATAAGCTTAATGAATTCTTTGAAGCTTGCATTCAGAAGAAGGGTAAAGAAGAGCTCATGGATATGATAAAATTTTTAGAAAGTTATGTAGTATTTCATTTTAAGACTGAAGAAGATATTATGCAGAGGAACAAATTCCCAGGATATCTAAAACATAAGGCTATGCATGATGATTTTATAAAGGAATTCCTTAAGATAAAGGATAGGTTTGAGAAAGAGGGAACAACGATAGAATTGGTGAATAATACTACTAAGTTTTTAACAAATTGGCTGATAGAGCATATATCTAAGGTAGATAAACAGTTGGGTAACTTAAAGTAATGAAGCAGTTAACACTAGATCTAATAGATACAGTTAGGGGGATCTCTGAGTGTGTAGACTTAGTTAATCCTGTCTTTTCTCATCACCATAAAAGGGTTACTTGTATTGCCTTAAATATAGCCCAGAGGATGGGACTCTCTTTAGAGGAAAAAAGAGAGCTTGCTATAGCTAGCCTTTTACACGACGTAGGAGCACTTTCTATTAAAGAGAGAGTTAAGTATCTAGAATTTGAGTCAGATTTTGGGGTTAAAAATCCATATAATCATGCGGAGATAGGATATTATCTCTTTAAAGAATTTAAACCTTTTTTAAATCCAGCAATATATATAAGATACCATCATACATACTATGCAGATATAGAGAAGGATAGTCTTCCTTTAGGGGCTTATATACTTCATTTGGCAGATAGGGTTGCTATATCTATAAGAGAAGGGGATATTTTATTGCAGAGTAAGACTATAAAGGATAGGATAAGGGCTCAGAGTAATAGGATGTTTAACCCAGAGGTTGTGGATGGTTTTTTATCTGCATCTAGTGTAGATGGCTTCTGGTTTGATGCGGTATATATGCCTTTAGATGCGCTTATAAGAGAGAATAATCTGAGTAAAGGGATAAATATAACATTAGATGAGCTATCTTCTTTTGCTTGGATATTTCATATACTTATTGATTTTAGAAGTAGATATACCGCTACTCATTCCTGTGGGGTTGCTGGGGTTGCTTTGGAACTCGCTAGAATCCTTGGCTTTTCTAAAGATGAGTTAAAGCTTATGGAGATAGCTGGTTATCTCCATGACCTTGGTAAGATAGCTATTCCAGTAGAGATTCTAGAAAAATCCGATAGATTGACAGAGGAAGAGTTTAATCTTATGAAGTTTCATGTATATTATACCTACAGGATTTTAGAAGATATAGAGGGACTTGAACAGATAAATACCTGGGGTGCTTTTCATCATGAGAGATTAGATGGTAGTGGTTACCCATTTGGACTAAGAGAAGAAGACTTGCCTTTGGGTTCTAGGATTGTGCAGGTAGCTGATGTATTTACCGCATTAACAGAGGATAGACCCTATAGAAAGGCTTTGCCGATAGATGATGCCCTTATCCATATTGAAACTCTTGTAAGAGATAAGAAGCTGGATAGAAATGTCTTTTCTGTTCTGAGGTCAAATGTTGACCTAGTAATGGAGAGACTCTCAGAGGTAAGGAGAAGGGGATTAGAGAAATTTAATAATTTTTATTCTACCTTGGGGGTGAATGATTATGCCTTTAGTGTGGAATGATTCATTATTAACAGGGGTGACAGTGGTTGATTCTCAGCATAAGGAACTTTTTAGAAGGATAAATGAGTTATTGGATTCTGCTGGTAAAAGTAGAGAGAGGGTGCAGGAGATTACAAATTTCTTACAGAATTATATAGTGAACCATTTTGGGACTGAAGAGAGGCTTATGCTTAAGACTGGCTACTCCGATTATCAGGCTCATAAAGGTGCCCATGATAAGTATTCTCAAGAGTTTAAGGAATTAAAGGAGAGTATAGATAGAGAAGGGGTAAACATTAATCTTACAGTTAAGATGAATAGTCTATTAATAGATTGGTGGATAAACCATATAAACAAGGTAGATAAGAAGATGGCTGAGTTTATAAGGGATAAGATATAGATTTAGAGTATAAACCTCTTTATCTCTAGATTTAATGTTATAATAGACAAAAATGTGGAGGTAGAGATAGGAGTGCTTTATGGCTAAGAGAAGTAGTTTGAATTATGGTAGCCATATCTTATGGGTTTATAGAGATAAAGAGGAGTATGAAACTATTCTTAGAAAGTTAGTTGGTGAGGGACTATCCAAAGGGGAACGGGTTATCATTATTGGATCAAGCGAGGATATATCCAGGGCTTGCACTGTAGATATTCAAGATGAAGGTATAAGTTATCTTATTTTAGAAAAAGGTATCTCTGAATTTATAAAAGATTCAGAGATTGTTTTTAAGTCCTGGTATACTAGGGTGATAAGTACAGTGGATGAGACTGAAGAGAAGACTCTAAAAGAATTGCTTGAGACGTCTTCAAAGATCGATAGAGTATGTAGAAATAATGTCATTTGGATATGTGCTTATGATATTAATAGCCTTAGTCCTATGTCTCTCTTACATCTAGTTCAGGCTCACCCCTATTTAATGATAGGCGAAGAGATACTAGAAAACTTTATTTTTGTTCCTCAGGATAAGATTATAAGTGCTACCACTAGGGATATATTAGATTTAATATTAGATATACTTAGAAAAGGAGAAGATTACAAATCAAATCTAAAGTCCACATTAGACCTTTATAAGGCTCTATTTGAAGCTACAGGAACCGCAACAGTTGTAATAGAGGATACAATTATTGTCTCTATCAATGAGGCATTTGAGACATTGACAGGTTTTACTAAGGAGGAGGTGGAAGGGAAAAGGACTTGGATGGAGTTTATTCCATTTCAAGAAGATTTAAATAGGATGCTAAGGTATAGAGAGCTAAGGCTTAGAGATCCAAGTCTTGCGCCGAAGAGTTATGAGACAAGGATAAAAGATAAGTCAGGGAATATAAAAGAAGTAATGGTAACAGTAGAAACAATTCCAGGAACAAAAAAGTTTGTTGCCTCTATATCTGATATAACAGAGATAAAAAGGTTAAATAGGGCTTTAAGGATTCTTTCTTTTGCAAATCAAGAATTAATAAGGGCAAGAGAAGAGAAGGAACTTGTAAGAGATATTACCGATCTTATTAGGAGTTATGAAGATTATAAGGATATTAAGATTGAGGTAAAGAATTCTAAGGTAAGGATAATCTTAGATAGAGAGATAAGTGATGTAGAAAAGGATATCTTTAATGAGCTTTCTAGGGATATTGAGTATGGTATCAATGTTCTTAGGACTAGGAATAAACTAGAGTATAGTGAGGAGAGATATAGAAATATATTTGAGAATGTTCCGGTAGCTCTTTTTGAAATAGATATCTCAGGGGTAACTGTTTATATTAAAGAGTTATTAGATTTAGGTATAAGGGATTTAGGGGCGTATTTTAGCTCACACGAGGAAGAGTTAGATAAGATTTTAGAGTTATTTAGGATCGTAGATGTGAATAGGTTTGGATTAGAGCTCTGTGGTGTTAAGAGTAAAGAAGAGCTAGAAAAAGATATTTGTAAAATAATACCAAAGATTGCAAGGAAAGATTATGTAGATATAATTTTGAGCCTCTTAGAAGGTATACGTAAGGGAGATATATTTACGCATCTATATACACTAGCTGGAGAAGAAAGGCAGGTTCATCTAAAATGGCTTACTCCCCCCCCGAGGGAATGAGTTAAACAGTAGAATACTTATTGCTATCCTAGATATTACAGAAACTAAGAAACTTACCGAATCTCTAGAGAAAAGTTTAGCAGAACTAAAGAAATCTTTACAAGATACGGTTGAGCTTCTCTCATCTATAGTAGAGATAAAAGACCCTTATACTTCAGGACACCAGAAAAAGGTATCGGACTTAGCCTGTAAGATAGGAGGAAAACTGGGTTTATCTTCTACTGAGATAGAAAGGATAAGAATAGCGGGACTCCTACATGATATAGGAAAAATTGCTATACCGGCGGAGATACTTAATAAACCTGGAAGACTTAGTGAATTAGAATTCGAGATTGTGAAGACACATCCTAAGATAGGGTATGATATTGTCAAAAATGTTAGTTCTCTTTCAGATATCACAGAGATAATACTACAACATCATGAGAGACTTAATGGTTCAGGATATCCAAGAGGCTTAAAAGAAGATGAGATATTACTATCGGCAAAGATTCTTGCGGTAGCAGATGTAGTAGAGGCTATGAGCTCACATAGACCTTATAGACCTGCCTTTTCTATAGAAGAGGTGATTAGAGAACTCAAAGAAAATAGCGGTAAGCTTTACGATTCTCGGGTTGTATCTGCCTGTTTACAAATCATAGAGGACTAAT
Organism: bacterium; assembly: GCA_026418035.1. Taxonomy (GTDB): domain Bacteria; phylum DUMJ01; class DUMJ01; order DUMJ01; family DUMJ01; genus DUMJ01. The sequence goes on along the minus strand of JAOACC010000089.1, from coordinate 9,288 downwards.
TTTTAAAACTATTTTACGGGGCAACCTACAGGGTCACCCCATAGAAATTATATCTCCTCGCTTACTAGATTTTCCTTCAGTTTATACGATGATATGTAATAATTTGAGTATATACTAGAATATCCCTTTAGGTCTCCTAATCTTCTCTTTAGGTCTAGTTCTATCTTCCTAAGATGAATCATAATCTTATTATTGTTTTCTAATATCTCATATGCCTCGTCTAGCCCTAACTTTACCTCTGGAATTAGCTTTAACAGTTCTTCCCTCTCTAGGATGAGCCTTGATATCTCTAAGGGGTCAAGGAGGGAGAGGATCTTTCCATCTAGTTCTATTATTCTATCCATTAACTCTGTTTTGTTCATATTCCCTTATTGCCTCCCATGCTTCTAGTAGTCCTACTAATATATGTCTTACTCTAAGTACACCGTCTTTATTTTTACCTGTATTACTTGCGGTTAATGTAAATAGAGAGAAATCATATATATCTGAAAGATTCTTTGCTATCTCTCCACCTTTTTCCATATCTAGGACGCTTAATAGATACTCTATTATCTTACAGGCTTTCTTTATATTTTCGCTAAATTCAAGAAAGTTTTCAGCATCAAATTCTTCTATAGATTTATCAAGTAACTCTATACTTCTTTTGTAAAGCAGTATTACCCTCTCTACTGGGCTACATGTCAAGATAGTTGTAGTTTTATACTGTTCATATGGACTTGCTATAGCCATTATTTCCCTCCTTGTTTTTGTAATCCTGTTATATAATTAGATAGATAGTTACTTTGAGATTGCAAACTTGCAATAGCACTCTCAAGGGCTGTAAACTTTCTAATAAGGCTCTCCTCATATAGAGAAAGCCTTGCATTGGTATCATTTATAAGTTCACTGAGCTCTCTATACTCACTAGTAAGGGTATTTATTGTATAAGGAATGACACCAGTAACCTCTTCTGTGTATTCTTTTAGTGTATTATTCAACCTAACAGCTATACCAGAGGTAATATCTGTTGTTGACCTATATCCATAGGATACCTTTAGACTAGCTGTTGGTGCCTGTCCTAGTATAAGGGTCCCTGTATTGTAGTCTATCCTAAATTGGCCAGGTCCTGGGGTTGTATTCCCAAATACCTGGGTAAGTAAAATCCCATCTGCATAGACCATAGGCCTTACATCATAGGATAGCGGGGCATACTTAAGTTTGAATGTGGTATTTGTTCCATTTATACTCCCTTCTGGAGTTTCATCTTGGATAAAGGTATAAGATTTAGAGAATAGTTCTGCTACTAACTCTGGAGACTCTGTTAATGCCTCATTTAAGACTTCATAGTCTATAGTAAGTTTACCAGCTATGATGTCTTCTATAGTAACATAACCTACCCTTCCCGTAGAGATACCTATGTCTGCTAGAGACCTTATAGTTGAGGATATGGGATTGTTGGAATCTCTATAAACCACCCCAGAAACAATACTTCTGAGTTGTTCCTCTATCTCTCTCAGCGTAGAATCATTCCTTAAAAGTCCTACTTTTAACTTTTCATAGTGCTGTTGGATTTCGTAGTAAGTCATTTTTTCTTTCTCTGCTGTGCTTAGAAAGTCTATCCCTTCTTCCCTCTCCTCTGTGAGTTTAGTCCTTATATAGGTTATCGTCTCATTGTATACATTTACAAATCTTTGTATGTTTGATATTGCCTTAGATGTATCATAGTTTATTGTAACTATAGATGTTCCGGTAGAGTTTATATTTAGAGTAACACCTTCAAAGAGATCGGTAACTTTGTTTGATTGCCTTACAATAGTGCCAGATATACCAGATACAGAAAGTTTAAGGTCTGTGGCAAGCTGGGTTGCTGTTCCACCAATACTGTTTGGATATTTAATAGTATTATCTGTGTTTAGTATCCCTAGTGTAATTAGGGCATCATTATTACCGGAGAAATCTATAGTATCAATACTACCTATCATAGATGTGATAGAAAGTCTATACCCTGAGCCTGTATCTACTATACTTGCCTTTACCTTGGTGCTTATATCTGCATCATTGTTTATTGCATTTACTATATCCTCTAAAGATGCTGATGTCCCTATATTCATAGTCTTTCCGTTAATGGTTATATCACCAGTGGTAAATGTTATTGGTTCTGTGGTTGATGTAAATGTATCGCTTTGAGCCTGTCCAACAATACCTAGAGAGATCAAGACATCATTATTTTCAGCACTAAATTTGATAGAATTGGAAGTCCCAGTTTGCTTAGATGTTATTACTAATTTATACTCATTTGATGATACGCTCACAACACTTGCTGATACATATCGCCCTATATCTGCATCTTGGTTTATAGCCTGTGCTATGTCTAATAGAGATGCCTGGGTTCCAATAGATATAGTCTTTCCATTTATTGTTATATATCCTCGAGAGAATGTGAGTTTTTCAGACCTACTTGTATAGCTATTGCCTGTGACAGTATGGGCTCTAGCAATATCTAGGACGTTAAATATATATGTCCCCAAAGGTGCAGAGCCTGTAGTAGAAATAGAAAGGACAGATTCATTTGAAGATACTCCCTTTTTGGTAACGATACCCTCTTTATCTGTAAGGATAGATAATGCATCTTGAAGATTCTTGAGTTTCTCCTTTACAGTATTCCAAGCCTCCTGCTTCCACTTTATCTCTAACTGTTGATTTTCATATCTAGTAACAGGAGCCTTAGCTGATAACATTAATGCCTTTATAATGTTTTCTGTGTCTATCCCAGATGCCAATCCCCAGATATTAAATAGACTAGCCATAATCTCACCTACGCCTTCTCATCTATAATAAGTCCAGACATCTTGAGGAACTCTGAGATCATATTTAAGATCTTCTCTGGTGGAAACTCTTTTACAACCTCTCCTGTCTGTGAGTTTATGATCTGAACAATGATCTCATTGGTTGGTTTATGTATCTTAAATCTAAAGTGCATATCTATCAGTTCAAAGTTTTTCTTCTCTTCGCTTCCTTCAGTCTTTATCTCCAAAGGCTTTACCTTTGGTTTCGGGTTTATGACTAATGCCTTTAAATTTTCTTTTACACTTTCTATAGGCTTATTCTCCATACTAACCCTCAAAATACTATTCTAAATCTTTATATCGGTATAGATTGAAAAAACTTTATACCAATTGAATTGTATTTTTAGTAACTGTTAAATTGCTTTGTTTAACTTAGAATAAATCTTCTAGTCAATTTTTATTGAGTGTATATCTATCTCAATGTATAATCTAGGTGTAGTGTTTAGACTTAAGGAGGCTCTAGCGTGGAAACGGTAACCCAAAGGATAGATAAGCTAGAGATAGTAAACTTTGAATAACTGATCATTTATTATGGGAGTGATTATCGATGGAAGAAGGTTTAACTGCATTAGAAGAAAGAGTAGATAGGTTAGAAAGTGTATTAGGTCAATTTATGGTACAGACGAATATTACGTTAAAGAAATTAGGGGAGGAGATTACAAGACTGAGTAAGCAGTGGGAAGAAGATAGAAAGGCAATGAACAAACGTTGGGGAGAACTAGCCAATAAGATGGGAACATTGGTAGAGGATATATTCTTTCCATCATTTGAGATAGTATTAAAGAAATACTTTAACGTTACTCCAAAACTTCTTACCCATACAGTTAAGTTTAGGAAAGATGGTAGGACTCTAGAGATAGACATACTGGCATACACAGAGGATAAAGCCTTTATAGTTGAAGTAAAGAGCTCACCAGATAGAAAAGGATACGTAGAAGATTTTATAGAGAAGCTAAAGACATTATCTGAATTTATCCCAGATATAGAGAAGTATAAGGTAGTTCCGATATATGCAGGTCTAACTATGGAAGAAAAGACAATAGCAAAACTAACAGAGAATAATATCTATGTGATGGTAGTAAAGGGAGACATACTAGAGATAGTGAACTTTGAGGAGATAAAATAGGTAGATTAATTTAAGAGATAGATTAAAGATTACTTAGAAAATTTGTAAAGCATGGTAGGGAAAGAGGTAGAGATTAAATATGATATTAAGCCTTAAGACGCTGAGAGAGAGAAGGGATATAGCGTATTCTTATCTAGAATCTTGTAGACTATGTCCGAGGGAATGCGGGGTAAATAGACTTAAAGGAGAAAAGGGTATATGTGGTGTGGATGCAAGACTTTGGGTCTCTAGCTATGGACCCCACTACGGAGAAGAGCGCCCTTTAAGTGGAACTAATGGTTCTGGGACTATATTTTTTACCTACTGTAATCTTAAGTGTATCTATTGTCAGAACTACACTATAAGTCAACTTGGTGATGGTGATATGGTATCTGAGGAAGATCTTGCCAATATGATGCTTTATCTACAAAGGCTAGGTTGTCATAATATAAATCTAGTAACTCCAACCCATTTTGTCCCCCAGATATTATCTGGCCTTATTATGGCGGTAGAAAAAGGGCTTAATATACCAATAGTGTATAACACAAGCGGTTATGAAAGGCTTGAGGTTCTTAGGCTTCTTGATGGTATTGTTGATATATACCTACCCGATATGAGATACAGTTCAGATGAGTATTCTGTAAGGTTTTCAAGTGCCCCTAGATATCCAGAGATTAATAGATTGGCGGTAAAAGAGATGTATAGACAGGTTGGAAATCTAGTGTTGGATGAGAGAGGTATTGCAAAGAGAGGACTTATTATAAGACATCTAGTGATGCCAGAAGATATAAGTGGAACAGAAGACGTGCTTAGATTTATAGCCGAAGAGATATCTAGAGATACCTACATAAGTCTTATGGCTCAGTATAGACCTGAGTATAAGGCTATTAATGTTTTTCCATTAAATAGGAGGATAACTAGAGAGGAGTATAAGAGGGCTATAGATATAGCTAAAAATTTAGGGCTTAGAAATGTATGGACGCAGATGGTTCTGTAAATGTTACTACTCGATTCCTTCCCTGAGATTTTGCCTGATATAGTGCCTGGTCTGCCTTTTTAATAAGTTCTATTGGTTCTTCTCCATCTTCCGGAAAAGAAGAGATTCCAAAGCTTACAGTAATCTTTTCAGGGACCCCTATCTCTAGAAAAGAGGTCTCTTCCACCTCAAGCCTTATCCTTTCAGAAACCCTAAATGCATCATATTTACTTGCATTGTGTAAAAGTATTACGAACTCTTCCCCCCCATACCTAGCAACGATGTCTTCCGTTCTTATATTAGATTTAAGTATAACCGCCAGCATCTTAAGAACCCCGTCCCCAACACTGTGTCCGTAGGTGTCATTGATCCTCTTAAAGTGATCTATATCAGCCATAACTATTGATAGATAGCTATTATAAGCCTTAGCCCTAATTAACTCATTACCTAACTTTTCCTCTAGGAATCTCCTATTAAATAGACCTGTTAGAGGGTCTGTTATTGCCAACCTCTCTGCGGTTTCCTTTGCCCTTTCAGCTTCAAAGAGTTTCATATCTAAACTTGCTAAAGCAATCTCTAGTTGTTGGCTTCTCTTGTTGAGTTCTTCATTTAAAGTCCTTATCTCTTCTAGGGCATCCTCTAGCTCTTTCTCCCTCTTTTCTATCTCTGTAAGGTCTGAAAACACTATTAGGTATTCTAGAATTTCTTCATCTATCTTTAGCACCTTTATAGAAGTAAGGACAGGGATTGATTTCCCATCTTTAGACAGTATATTTATTCTCACCTTGCACTCCTCTTTCTTTAGACATTCTTCCATTGCGGTTTTTATATCTTCTCTATCGATAGGATTAAAGAGTTCTAATGGATATATATTTTTAATGTCTCCTTCGGAGTATCCTGTCATTTCTAGAAAGCGTCTATTTGCAAACTTGATTTTCTTATCGCTATCTAACACAAGGACCCCTTCTCCCATCTCTAATAGGAGCGTCTCTAGGTATGCCTGTTCCTCTTTTAGTTTTTCCTCCCGATCCTTTATTATATTACGCATCTCCTGAAAGGCGCTTATTATATCATTTATCTCACTAAAATTAGAGATAGATAAATCCCTGGGAGGATTACCTATAACATAATCTATTGCTGTCTTTCTAAGCAGATTAAGGGAGCTAGTTAATTTACTTAAAGGTGTAATTATTACTATGAGTAAAGCTAATATAAGAATAATAGAGAGGACTAGGATATATCGGAGATTTTTGTAAGTGTAAGACAATATGTCTCTCTTTTCTACAGTGGCTAGAACCCTCCAGTTTGTCCCCGGGATTGTGCCTATACCAATTACATAATCTTTTCCATCAATGTTTTCAATCCTTATACTCCTGTAGCCACCATTTAGTGGGAATTTATCATATACCTTTCCTGCCTCTGTAGGGTCTGCGCTGAATAAAACTACTCCCTTACTATCTAGTATCCTTACCGTTCCACTACGATGGAAGTTAGTGGAAGAGAGAAGATAGCTAAGGGTTGGCTGATTAAGTAATATTCCGCCTACTATTAGCCCATTAAACGAATTTTTCTCTACTATAGGAACTGTGATGGCAACTGCATAGTTACCAGCTATATTTCTAAAACTATTACTTATATAGGGCTTTAATGTCTCCTTTGTTTTTATAAAATACTCTCTATGACTTATATTTGTTGGCTTTATATCTTCATACCTTGACCAGTATTTAATTATATTGCCGTTTTTATCAACGTATAGAATAGTGTCAAAATTATTAAGTAACATATTGACTAAAGATGGATGAAAGTCTTTTCTCTTTATGTCATCTCTTAATATCAAGAGTAGATTTATCTTTTCATTGATAGAATCTTTTACACCTTGTGAGATAAGGTCCATAATGGTTTCCATATGATCATAGGATTGAAGAAGTATATATCTTTCGCTTCTAGAAACAGCAATATAGGCAATGATAAATCCAATAACAAAGAGTCCAATAACTATGATACTAGTAGTAAATCTCACAAGTGAGACCTTTCTTCTCATACCCTTGGAATCAACCTCCTATATTTATTTTTCATAAATGGGGAAGAGATAATAAAATCTGCCGATGCAAGATTGGTAGCTATTGGTATATTCCAGACAGTTGCTATCCTAAGTAGAGCCTTTATGTCTGGATCATGGGGGAGTGGTTCTAAGGCGTCCCAAAAGAAGACAAGGAGGTCTATCCTTCCTTCTGCTATCATTGCACCAATCTGTTGGTCTCCACCGAGGGGACCACTTTTGACCTTAGTTATCTGAAATCCTAACCCCTCTAAGAGCTTTCCTGTAGTGGCGGTAGCATAGAGTTCATGTTGAATAAGTATCTCTCTATTATCCTTAGCCCAACTCAATAACTCATCCTTTTTATTATCGTGTGCTATTAGTGCAATCCTTTTTTTACTGTTCATCTCAATAGTTGTGTATTCCATTATTCCTTCTCCTCAAGATGTTGCTTAAATAGCTCCGGTATTTCTCTTCCCAGTCCAATAAGATGTATCTCAGTAAGAGATGTCTTACTATTTCTTATAAAATCTAACATAACTTCTATTATAACACCTGTGCCAAGTTCTGGAGGATAGCCAAATATTCCACAGCTTACCGCTGGTATGCTTATACTCTTTATACCTTTTTGGCTTGCTAGTTCTAATACGTCTCTTATTGCTGACCTTAGTTTTTTCTCCTCATCACCTTCTCCCCATCTAGGTCCAACGGTGTGTATGACATATTTTGCCTTTAATGAACCTGCAGAGGTAATTATTGCCTTTCCTACAGGAAGAGGCCCATAGGTCTTTATATAGTTATCGCTCTCTTCCTGAATAATCCTACCTCCCTTTCTTACAATAGCCCCGGCTACTCCTCCACCATGCTGTAGATAGCTATTTGCAGGATTTACGATACATTCAACATCTTCCTCAGTTATATCCCCCTCGATAACTTTAATCTTTATACCATTTAACTCTTTTTCAAAGATTACCTTATTCATAAGACCCCCTTTTAAAAGAATAGAGAAAGCCTTCTTAGTGCATTTAGTTCTTCCTTCTCTCCTAATTTGGCTCTTTTTATAGCCTTTTCTAGGATCTCGATAGAGGTATCGTAGAGCCTTCTATCTACGGGATAAGGATGTCCATCCTTGCCACCATGGGCAAAGCTAAATCTGGCTGGATCCTTAAAGCTTGGTGGTTGCCCATACACTAGTTCGCTTATTAGAGAAAGAGCCCTTAGAGTCTTTGCCCCTACACCCTGATATAGTAAGAGGCTCTGAAAATCCTGAGGCGGATTCTGATAGGTTTCTAGAAGAATACTCCTTAGATTCTGAGGCTTTATCTCATTAGCACTTATCGGATGATGTCCTGGGAGATGTAGAGTTACTTTCTCCCAGTCTTTTACAACCTTATCTGGGAGCTCTTTACTTAGCTCAGTTATAATCTGTCTTGTTCCTTCGCTCTCTTTAGCTACAAGGTTTAATACTAGGTTTTCAAATCTCTCACTACAGATAGCCTTGTGTGGCTCATCTACAAAGCTCTTTACCTCTTCTCCAAGCCAATGGTATCTTCGTGCATACCTATTTTCAGTATTCATCCCTTGCTGTATTACACACCAGGCGCCATCTCTTGTAAAGACTAACAGATGATAGTAGAGCTGGTATCCATCCTGAATGGCATTATTGTCTACCCTAGCAACAAGTCTACTTAAGGTTATCCATCTCTCCCCATCGAATCCAGATTTATCAGCCAGTCTTCTGATCTCATCAGGGGTATGGATGGCTGTTCTTCCTTTCCCTCCAACAATGAATAACCCAGTTTCCGCTGAAATCTCCTTTAGTCCTTCTTTGATAGCGCCACCTGTAGTAGTTGTGAGTCCGCTGGAGTGCCAGTCAAACCCAAGCACACATCCAAGGGCTTGAAACCAATATGGATCAGAGAGGTTTCTTATAAGGTCATTGACCCTCCCTTCTATAACAAAGAGTAGCACAATCTCTCTAGCTAGCTTTTTCATCCGCTGAAAGAGCCAGCTAGGCGCCTTTCCTCCATGTAGGGGTAGTTCTGCTAGTTTCCTCTGCATAGAGACCTCCCAGTATATCCAAGTTAACACCATTTTAACATAATTTTTATGGTAACTGTGTAATTTTCTGAAAAAGTAACCTAAGATTAGGGAAATGACACCTATAAATAGACTACCGGAAGACCTCTTTTCTAGTTCTATACTGTACATAGAGCTTCCTTCTCTTCTAGTTGCTTCTTTTTAATAAATGCTAGTTCTATTAGTTTCTCTCTGTTTATGTTATTGTTATTGCTTATGTTATTGTTTATGTTTATGTTATTGTTATACGATTCCAAAGTCCTAG
>JAOACC010000071.1 GCA_026418035.1 bacterium | reverse complement strand
ATATAAAACTTACTCCAATCTTTTAATATTTCTGTTTAATTTTTATGGTTTAGGTAGGCAAGGTTTATCCTTGCCTACCTAAAAGGAGGTAAGAATAATGAAATATAAAAGAAGATCTGCCCTTGCAAGAGAAGAAATGCTTTATGGATATGGTATAGTGAGTCTATGGTTTTTGGGTTTTATAGTCTTTACAGCTGGACCTATAATAGCATCTCTTATATTTTCCTTCACTGAGTGGGATAGTCTTACTCCCCCAAAGTTCACAGGCCTTAGTAATTATTTTACTGCTTTTTACAGAGATGAACTATTTAGAATATCCCTATATAATACCGCATATTATACTGCCTTTGTAGTTCCTCTAAATCTTTGCCTAATAATAATAATAGCAAACGCCTTGCGTTACGACTCTAAACTAACAGAAGCTTTAAGAGCCATATATTTTCTCCCTTCTATACTTCCAGGTGTTGCCTCTACCCTAATATGGATGTATCTGTTTAACCCTGAGTATGGAATAGTAAATTGGGTACTTACATCTTTAGGCTTTCCCAAAGTTCTGTGGTTACAAGATCCGAAGACTTCAAAGATCACTTTAGCTTTTCTTGGCTTATGGGGGGTTGGAGGAAATTTACCATTATTTCTTGGAGCTTTAAAGGGCATTCCGGATCAACTTTATGAAGCTGCAAGAATAGATGGCAGTGGAAATTGGGCTTGTTTTAGGTATATTACATTACCCATGCTAACTCCAATAATCTTTTTCAACATAGTAACTAGTATAATAGGAACATTTCAAGTATTTACTAGTGCTTACATAGCTACAGGAGGTGGTCCAGAAGATTCAACTCTCTTTTATGTGTTACATTTGTACAATAATGCTTTTAGTTTCTTTAAAATGGGCTATGCCTCATCTCTTGCATGGATATTATTCCTAATTCTATTCTTGCTGACAATTATACAGTTTAGGTTAAGTCGATATTGGATTTATTATGAAGTAGATTAGGATTAATGAGGTGAAATTAATGGATAATAAAAAAGAGATGGTATTTAACTTAATAAAACTGCTTTTTATCTCTGTTGGCGGAATAATAATACTTTTCCCTTTATTTATAGTTATCTCCACATCTTTAAAGATATCTGGAGCAGAAGTTGTTTTTCCGCCTCTTCTAATTCCAAGACCTATAGCCTGGGAAAATTATGTAAAAATCTGGCAAGTGGTACCATTTTTTACTTTTCTAAAGAATTCCGTTATTATAACTTCTATATGTCTTATCGGTAGACTATTTAGTAATCTATTAGTAGGTTATGCTTTTGCTAGATTAAGATTTCCTGGTAGAGAAGTTTTATTTATGATATGTATATCTACTATGATGCTTCCAGGTATAGTTACTATTATTCCCATGTTTGTCCTTTACCGTATTTTAGGATGGGTTAATACATTTTTGCCCCTAACTGTTCATTCCTTTTTTGGAAATGCGTTTTTAATCTTTATGAGTAGACAGTTCTTTCGAGGCATACCTATTGAATATGATGAGGCTGCAAGGGTAGATGGAGCAAGTACATTGAGGATCTGGTGGGAAGTTTTAATTCCAAATTCTAGATCTCTAGCTTTAGTCATCTCTATCTACTCTTTCTTATGGGATTGGAACGATTTTATGGGACCACTTATATATCTTCATTCTCAAGAGAAATTTACGTTAGCTTTAGGATTAAGAACATTTATGGGATATATAAGTTACAGTTGGAATTATCTAATGGCTGGTTCATTAGTAATGATAACACCAGTTATTATATTCTTTATCTTTACTCAGCGATACTTTATTCATGGAATTTCCATGAGTGGGCTTACCGGAAGATAATATGGAAATGGAAGGTGATTTATATGCCTAGAAAGATTACAGTAGTGACTATATGTTTTAATGAAGAGTTTAGAAGAAATGTAACACCTGAAGACAACTTAAACTATGCTTTAAGTTTGCTTAATGATGTTAAATCTATAAAGCCTGATCTAGTATGTCTTCCTGAGGTATTTCTTGAAACAGGTGTACCTAAAAGGCCAATCAGTGATAGCTTTAGAGACGTACTCATTAATTCTATGTCTGAAAGAGCTAAAGAACTTAATTCTTATATAGTTATTGGAGGGTATGAACCTATAACGGAAGGGAAAAGATATAACTCTGCCTGGTTAGTAGGAAGAGATGGTTTAATCATTGGTAGATACGATAAATATCACCCTACTATTGGGGAAATTGAAGATTATAGGGTAAAGCCTGGCAATAATATTCCTATTTTTGAAACTGATTTTGGAAAACTAGGTATAACTATATGTTATGACATAGGATGGCCTTCTCTCTGGAATACTTTAGGTGAAAGAGGTGCAGAGATAGTAATATGGATCTCTGCCTATGATGGTGGATTTCCTCTCCAGGTATATGCATGGAGTAATTTTTATTATGTTGTATCATCAGTTAGAACTAATCATTCAAAGATAATAGATAAAACAGGGAGAATTATTTCGTCCACCAGTAGATGGTTTAATATTACGTATAAAACTATAGACCTAGAGAAGGAAATCTTTCACATAGACGGACAGTTTCAAAAACTTTCTGAGATACAAAGGAAACTTGGAAATTTTATAATAATAGAAACCTTTTCTGAAGAAAACATATTTACAATAGAGAGTAATAGTCAAGAATGGCCAGTTGATAGAATAATAAAGGAGTTTGGATTAGAAAGATTTAGGAACTATCACAAAAGGGCAGAAGAAATACAAGATAGATATAGATAGAGTATAATAAGAGGAAAAGAAAATGACTTCTTATGATAGAGTTTTGTCTGTATTCAATCAGAGTACATTAGATAAAATTCCAATACACCACATAGGAGTATCTTCCAAAGTAGCTTCTCTGTTACTAGGGCGCGAAGCATATGTAGGAGGAGGAATTCAGCAATGGAGAGAAGCTAGAGCCTTATGGGAGGGAAGAGATGCTTATCAAGAGTTCTTAGAACGCTCTTTTGAGGATGCTTTAGAAATATCAGATATATTTAATATGGATTTAGTACGTGCCACATATTGGAGGTTACCTATAAAACCATCCAAAAAAATAGATGATTACACCTTTCTGTATGGAGACGAAAATAAATGGTTAATAAGAAGACTTAACCCTGAAACAGAGATTTTTGATATTATAGCAGAATATCCACCTAAGGGAAATATAACCTTTGAAGATTTAGAGAGAGAATTAAATGTAGAAGAAAGAAGAATAGAGGAGTATAATCCTACCCCTGAAGACTTTAAAGAGGTCTTAATGTTTTTAAGACGCCTAGATAATGAAAAGGCATTAAGGGTAAGTGCAGGAGGAGTTAGTATACCTTTAGATACCTTATGGTTAGAGGCTGTTTATCTTAGGCCTGATCTGGTAAAACGATATCTAAATATTCAAGTGAATAGAGCAATCAAAGATATTACTGTATTAGCTAGGTTAGGAGTAAAAATTATCTTTGGTGGTGGGGACCTAGCAAATGATAAGGGGCCTATATATTCCCCTAGAGTCTTTAGAGATTTTCTTTTACCTTCTATTAAAAGAATAACGGATGTATGCCACAAATTAGGAATTTTCTATCTATTTGGAAGTGATGGAAATCTTTGGCCCATAGCTCAGGAGTTATTTATAGAATCAGGAATAGATGGTTATTATGAGATTGATCGTAAGGCTGGGATGGACCTAAAAAGATTAAGAATTAACCATCCCCAATTAGTACTTATTGGTAATATAAGTTCTTATACACTTCATGTAGGGAGTATAAATGAAGTTATAAAAGAGACCTTAGATTGTTTAGAAACTGCCAAGAACTTTGGCGGCATAATCGTAGGATGCTCTAACTATATAGTTCCTCAGACTCCTCTAGAGAATGTAATAGCCATGATTGAAACAATTAATAAGTATAGATAAATACATGATGATTATAATCTAGCCCTTCTTAATACTAGCCATATTCCTAGAACTGTTATTCCCATTACTACAAGGTTAAGATAGAACTCAAAGGGAAACCTCTTCTGGGAGAGAAAATATACAAAAGTAATGACCTCTAGTATAAGTCCCCAGAATAAAATCAATAAAATAGGCCTATCTTTTTCCATATCTAAATATTATATCTAAAAATTGTTGGAATAAAAGCTTTATCTTTCATAGGCACCAATATCAAATCCTTTTCCTTTAGGTCTTGGATTTCCATCTAGATCATCTTTAGGGGCATTTATTGGACTTCCGCTATCGATAGCAGGGCTTCCTATTTTTAAGTGATAATCACCTATGGTTCCAAAGGTAGGATTAACAAAGAGAGGATCACCATATAAATTTCCAGTTCCTAAAGAAGCTATATTATCAGCATAGTATGTTTTATCCCCCAAAACAAGAACAAACTCGCTATTAGGCGTATAGAAAAGGTTATGATCTACAATCAACTTTGTTTTTGAGGTAATAAAGATTGGGGAATTTTCTCCTATTCCTCTAAATATAGTATTCCTTAATGTTAAATTTATAGGTATGTCTGGATAATCATACTGGACATGCATTAAATAGTTATGCCCTACTACATCGTCTACTGTTACATTTATAATATCAAATTTAGCATTATTAGTTTCTGTAGATATAACGATTGGTGACCAAGGTGTCTCTGAAGTATCTCCATCACCGCGCCCATAGATTAATGTATTTTCTAATTTACTGTTATCGCCCCAAAGCTTAACCCCATCGCAGGAATTATTTGCAACTATACAATGATGAATGTATGTATTGTTAGCTTTGGAATCAAGTCCGTCACCTCTATTGTGCTCTACTAATGTATATGCTATTTCTATAGGTCCATTGGAAGATTCTATTCCAAAACCGTCAGGTCTATCATACGGTCCAGGACCAGATGTGCCTTGATAGTAGTGCCCACTGTATGATAGATTACATCTTAGAATCTTTACATTCTTCCAGCCTCCTTGATCTCCTGAAGGGCCTCCTATTGAACCAAATCCACAGTGAGTAATTTGAGAATCAATAATTTGTAGTCCATCCACATCCTTTATGTTTATACCAAACTCATCTATATGATGGATATATACGTTTTTGATGATTATGTTGCTAACTAATCCTTCAAGTGCCTCTATACCATCTCTAAATAACGCTCCATTATCGCTAGTTATTTCAAGATTTTCGATTCTAATGTAGCTTTTACCTGAGATATCTATAGCGGTAAGCAGATTGTCTCTACAAGCTAGTATTGGTCTACTACCATCTTCTCCCTTTATAGTAATCCAAGCATTAGGATTTCCCGAGTTTTGGGGGATTATTATATCGTCATCATACTGACTTAATGTGTATCTTCCTCCAAGTATGATTAAAGTATCCCCAGGCTTGAGTTGTCTTGAACCATATCCTGGAGTAGCCCAGGGCTTATCTAGAGTACCAGGATTACTGTTATTCCCCCTAGGTGATACATAGTAAACTTTACCAATGGCAGAAGCTAAAGGAACTTCTACAATACAAGTAGAACAACCTGTTTGAAAACTTATAAATGTAACAAGGAATAAAGACATCAAAAGTCTAAACCTCCTCATATCTTACACCTCCCAATTTATTCTGTCGCTTTGTTTAGATTATAATCTATTTTAATTAGTAAAACAATGAAATTAATCTGCTGGCTTTTATAAGCAGGATTTACCGCTAGTTGACAAAGTGAAGTTATTTTTGATATATTCTAGACTGAGGAGGGCTTAGTGCATAGAGCCTTTTTAGGAAAAATTTTATATATGGAGGTGGTTTAATTGAACAAAGCCTTATCTATTCTTCTAGTCTGCTTAATGGTATTAGGGATTTCACTTTCTGGGGCATTTGCACAGGTAAGTATACCCCGAGAAGATACTATCTATTGTGTAGGAGGTATTTGGGGTCCACCTACAACATGGAATCCTTATGCTCCTCAGACTACTTGGGGAACTGATCCCTTCTTATTTATGCCATTATTTTATTACAGTAATGCTAAAGATACCTGGCTTCCTGCTATAGGAGAAAATTACAAGGTTGTAAATAGAACTACTCTTCAGGTTAAGATTAGAGATACCGCTAAGTGGAGTGATGGAAAACCTATTACAGCAGAAGATGTGGAATTTACCTTTAATACAACTAAGAGATTTGGTTTTGGACCTGGAGCAGGATGGTATGACTATATAGCTAGTGTTAAAGCGGTAAGTGATAAGGTTGTAGAATTCAAGATAAGAACAGACAGAATTAACTATTTTTCTTTTATGGGTTATTCTTTAGGTACAAGGGTCATGCCAAAGCATGTCTATGAAGACTTAGAGAAAAGAGGGCAGAGTATTAGAGATTGGAAAAACGATGACCCAGGGAAACAGGTAGTCTCTGGACCTTATAAATTATTTTTCCAAGATCCAAATAATGTTATATACGAAAGATTAGATAACTGGTGGGGCAAAGATGTATTTGGTTTACCTAAACCTAAATATATAGCCCACGTTATCTATAAAGATGCTGCTGGTTCTAATCTGTCATTCGAGAAAGGAGATACTGATTGGTCTGGTACTTTTATACCAGAAGTATATGCACTGTGGGAAAAGAGGGGTTTACCTATTAGGACATGGTTCAAGTCTAAGCCTTATTATATGCCTGACGGTATAGGATCTGTCTCTTATACACATCT
>JAOACC010000130.1 GCA_026418035.1 bacterium | reverse complement strand
GGACAGGATAACAGAAGATCTTGCCTTTCTTACATTTGTCAGACATGGTGGCACCTCCTCTATCTAATTTCAAGCACTCTCTGGCGCTATGGAGGGAAATAATAGAATACTTTATATATGTTATAGCAATGAGGCATATATGAATACTGGTATTCAGAGATCAAGTGCTACCCCTCCAGGGGCATGGACAACAACGTCGCCAGTAGGTAAAGTTAAACCTGGGAAATTAGGTAGAAAAAAAGATATTGTTGCTTCTATAGCTGAACAAGGAGCAGTTTATGTTGCTCAAGCTTCTATTTCTAACTTTAGAGACCTTATAGAGAAGGTGAGAAAAGCAGTATCAATGGACGGAGCAACTTTTATAAATGTTCTCTCTCCATGCCCTAGAGGTTGGAGAACAGATACAAGTGAGACTGTAAACATAGCTAGGTTAGCAGTAGAGACTTGTTATTGGCCACTCTATGAGGTAGAGAATGGTAAATGGAAGATAAACTATATTCCTAGGCAAAAACTTCCTGTAACCGAATATCTTAAGCCTCAAGGGCGATTTGCACATCTATTTAGACCAGAGAATGCTCAACTTCTTGAAGAGATACAAAAAGAGGTAGATGCTAAGTGGGAGTTATTGCAAAAAAAAGCTCAGTTATTCCAGTAGTTTCTATAGGTAGGGGAGCTACCAAGTAGCTCCCCTAAATATTTTTTATGTGTGATATCTTGTTTCTTGTTGCTAGTTATGGAACTGGTCATATAAAGGTTGCTTTGGCTTTACAATCTGCTATACTATCTTTGAATCCGAATATTAGTACTAAAATAGTTGACTTTATAGATCTTGTAGATCCTTACCTTAATGAGATATCTCAATGGATATTTATGATGATACTCAAGTACTATCCTTCACTTTGGGGAAGATTTTTTAAACGTACAGAAAATATAAGTTTAGATAGTTTCAGACATAATTTTTTAAATATAATAGGTTCAGAAAAACTCATAGACTTATTGAAAAAGGAAAAACCGAGGGTAATAGTATGTACATATCCTATACAAGTTGGCGTCCTTTCTAGATTAAAGAGACTAGGTATTATAGATATTCCAGTTGTCTCAGTTGTTACAGATATAGCTGTTCATAGCTTCTGGCTTCATCCTTATGTTGATCTTTACATAGTAGCTAATCGTATGGCAAAGGAGATTCTTATATCTAAGGGTGTTCCTGCCTACAAGGTGAAGGATACTGGTATACCTATAGAGCCTAAATTTGCTGAGCCAGTAGATATAGATAGAGCTTTTAATATTCTAGAACTAAAAAGAGATATACCAGTTGTTTCTGCTATGATGGGAGGATACGGTTTGGAAAGTAAGCTGATAGAGGTTACTGATGTATTATTGAAATTAGACCTGCCTTTTCAAGGTGTTATTGTTACAGGAAGAAATGAAAAACTAAGAAAGTCTCTGTTGGAAAAAGTCAAGGGAAGGAATCATATAAGAGTCTTTGGTTATATAGAGTATAATAAAGAACTTTTAGCAGTTTCTAATGTTTTTATAACAAAGGCAGGTGCTGTTACTATTTCCGAGGCTTTAGCTATGGAGACTCCTATGATACTCTATGGTGTAATCCCTGGCCATGAAGAGGAAAATGCACAATTTTTGTTAAATAATAATGTCGCCTTAATAGCTTATAATCCTCTGGAGCTTGAAGAGAAGATAAGGTTATTACTCACAAATAAAAACTTAGTCGAGAAGATGAAGGCTTTAGCAAAAAACATAAAGAAACCTGATTCTGCTATAGATGGGGCTAAGTTAATTTTAAGCTTATTATATAATAATACTGGGTAACTTATGCTAATTCTAATATTCTTGTCTATTTTTCTTCTACTGGTTATCTATACGGTTATTCCTGATATCTGGTTTAGATTTATATCTCCATCAGTTTTAAAAAGAGGGAATAAATCTCGTAGATATGTATTTTTTACATTTGATGATGGGCCTCATCCAATATATACCACGCAAATACTAGAAATCTTAGAGAGAAATAATATTAAAGCGACCTTTTTTTTCCTTGGTAAAAAGGCAAAAGAATTCCCAGAGATAGTTAGACTGGTAAAAGAGAAAGGACATGTTATAGGTAGTCATGGTTATTCTCATAGACCAATATGGGTCTTATATCCTAATGCTACAAGGGAAGAATTTAAAAAGACAGATAGTATTATTTACTCCATTTTAGGTGAATTCCCTAAGTATATTAGACCTCCTTGGGGAGGATTCAATCTAAGTATGTTGAAATTTTTGAACGATCAGAAGAAGAGATTTGTTCTCTGGTCTTTGGATAGTAGAGATTGGCAAAGGAATATAGGGGTGGATAATATAATCGAAAGGGTTCTTAATAGGATTGAACCTGGCGATATAGTACTCTTTCACGACGGTCGATGGGAAGATATAAGTAAAAAGACGGTAGAGGCTTTACCTATTATAATAGAAAAATTAAGATTAAAAGGATATGAGATCTCTCTCTTATCAGAAGATAGTATTCATGGAGAGAGAAAGTTTTTAACTTTACTATTGAAGGCTATTTTTACAATAGTAGATGTTATATTTTATAGAGTAACTAAGACTATTAGAATAGATGACCCTGAAATGTTATTATCCTTTTCTATAAATAGAAATAGATGGAAAAGAATAATTCTTAAGGATGGAACTATAATAGACAGAGGAGATAGATATGTAGAGATACACTTCCTTAATGATGCCATAAGTAGTATTCTAAGGAATCATCAAACACTAATGGGTGCTAGTAAAGAGATAAAAAGGAGACTTTTTTACTCTATAGAGAGGATAATAAAGTATCTGGAGGATAATGGCCTCTCAGATGTTAAGGCTTTTCATGGAGTTACAGTGCTCTATAGGATCATAGGGACGGACCTTGGCACCATATATGATGTCAATCCGATATTTAGATCTTTTGTAGATCTTTATGAAAAACTCATCCTAGTTACATATCATCCAGAGGGCTTTAATAGGCTTAAAAAGAAGGGCAAACTAACTCCAAAGTCAATATGGGTTTCTACCACTTCTATAAGAGATTTAGTTACAAGACATAGAAATAGAATAATCTCTAAAGGTCTAATATAGCTCTTTTAAAAGGGCTATGGTCTCTTCCGCCTCTTTTTCTTCCATTATAGCTATTGAATATCCTGCATGGACAATTACATAATCTCCAAGCTTTACCTCTGGAGTAAAGATTATACTTATCTCCAATTTAACTCCTTCTAGCTCCGCTATAGCTTTATCTCCATTTATCTCTTTTATAATAGCTGGAACTGCAAGACACATGTTTCCTCCTTTATCTCTGGCAGATTAAACTCTTCCCACTTATGATATTATAATACATTATGAGTAATAAGAATATACTTTTTTTAGGTTTATTATTTGTTACCCTAGTCTGGGGTTCTACTTTTGCCCTAGTAAAGTCAGCACTAGACTGTATGGGACCATTTTATTTTTTGGCTGTCAGATTCTCTCTTGCTAGTATTATAATGTTATTTATCTTCAGAAAAAGCTTTCTTACCCATAAGATAAAACCTGGGTATATCTTAGTTGGCATATTTTTATTCCTTGGTTATGTTTTTCAGACTATAGGTCTTAAATATACAACAGCCTCTAATGCAGCCTTTATCACTGGACTCAGTGTTGTGATAGTTCCATTTCTAGAAATAATTTTTATGAAGAGGAGATTACCATTAACCTCTATATTAGGTGCAATATCTTCTACAGTGGGACTTTGGTTTCTCACTGGACTTCACTCTTTTAATATGAATTATGGAGACCTTCTTGTTCTTATCTGTGCTTTGTGTTTTGCATCACAGATAATTACAGTTGGTATATGTGCCCCTAATAGTGATACAGGTGTAATCTCTACTACACAGGTAATTATGGTAGCTATACTTAGCTGGTTTTCTATCCCGGTGTTTAGAGAGACTATAAATACCAATATTTCTACCACTGCTATATGGGCTGTAGTAATTACAGCTATATTTGCCACAGCACTGGCTTTTTATATACAAGCCTTGGCACAAAAGGTTATTAATCCAACAACAATAGCCTTGATATTTGCTACAGAACCTGTATTTGGGGGATTGTTTGGTTACTTTATATTAAAGGAGGTCTTAACTCCTTCTGCTCTATTTGGGGCAGGGCTAATATTACTTGGAATGTTTGTTACACAAATCCCGAAAGGAGAAAAGGATAGATGAGAAAAGACTATGGTTTTATTATTCTTGGTATCTCAGTATTTCTTTTAAACCTTAGCATGGGATTACATTCATCAGTCTTTAATAATTTTGCTGCCCAAGAGATAAAACTTCGACCTGACCAATTAGGAATATTAGAGGCATTTCGTGAGACACCCGGACTGCTTATAGCTTTTATAAGTGCCATCTTTAGTTTTATGAAAAGACAATATCTGGCTACACTTTCTTTCATATTTGCAGGGATAGGTTTTAGCTTCTATTTTAGAGTTACTAACCTCTTAGGGCTTATATATGCCGGTTTTGTCTGGAGTCTAGGTATTCACCTCTGGATGACTCTTAGCCCAATCTTTACCTTGAGTTTCGCCGAAGAGAGAGGAAAGGGTAGAAGATTAGGACAGATAAATTCCATAGCAGCATTTTCAAGTCTTACCGCTATGAGTTTTGTATTTTTGACAGGTAGATTTATATCTTTTAGGTCTTACTATCTCATAGCAGGAGTTTTACCTCTTATAGGAGCGTTGTTGGTGTTGAGGATACCTTATAAACCAAAAGATGATATAGACCCTCCAACTTTGGTTTTTAGAAAGGAATATATGCTTTATTATGTTTTAAACTTTCTTGAGGGTTCAAGAAGGCAGGTATTTGCTACTTTTGCTCTCTTCGTCCTTACTAAAGCTTATGGTGTTCCTATTCAACATATATCTCTACTTCTTATCATTAATAGTATTATGAATATGATCGTCGCTCCTAGGGCTGGTAGGCTTATAGATAGATTTGGTGAAAGAATTATTCTTCTGTTTAGCTATACTGGAGCATTGCTAATATTTATTGGCTATGCTCTTACAAGGTCTACCCTTGTTCTCTCTATACTTTATTGTCTAGATAATATATCCATAAATTTTAGTCTAGCCCTTACTACCTATATAGATAAGATCTCTAGACCCACTGATTTATCCCCAAATATATCTATGGGTGTTACAGTTAATCATATAGCAGCAGTTACAATGCCAATAATCGGAGGGATTCTTTGGGAGAGATTTAATTATCAGACTATGTTCTTACTTGGGGCATTAATAGTTTTGATCTCAATAACTATGGCAAGTAGAATAAAATTGGAGAAAAAGCCTGTTATAATATAATAAGCTAGAGATTATTCATAGGAGGTGTGATTTGTATGGAATTTGAGGTCATAAAGATTGATAATCCTAATGGATATAATTTTATTCTTGGACAGTCTCACTTTATAAAGACTGTAGAAGACTTATATGAGGCTATAGTAAGTTCTGTCCCTGGGATAAAGTTTGGTTTGGCCTTTTGCGAAAGTTCTGGCCCTAGACTGGTTAGATTTGCAGGGAGTGACGAAGAACTTATAGAGTTGGCTAAGAAGAATGCATACAATATTGGGGCAGGTCATTCATTTATTATATTTATAAAAGATGCCTATCCAATAAACATACTTAGAGCAGTCAAGGATGTTCAAGAGGTATGCAACATATACTGTGCTACTGCCAACCCCGTAGAGGTTATTGTCGCCAAGACGGACCAGGGTAAAGGAATACTAGGGGTTATAGATGGCGGTTCTCCTTTAGGTATAGAGGGAGAAAAAGAGATAGAAGAGAGAAAGTCCTTCTTAAGAAGGATAGGTTATAAGCTCTAGCTACATTGAGAGTATCCGCAGGATAGACATCTACCACAACTCTCTTCTAAGACGTAAGTTTCTTGCCCACACTCTGGACATGTAAGAAGTCTAAGTTGACTTTCCCTCTTTTCTACCTTTCCTAACTCTATAAGGTATTCTTCTAGCACGTTAGCAATATCTGATAGCACAGATGGAATACGTTTCCCATCTCTCCAATATCCACCATTAGGATCGACAATGGTTCTTAGTTGGTCTATTAGGAAAGAGGGGTCTTCTTCTCTTACAAAGACTGCGCTCATTAGTCTTGCTAGTGCAGTTATCCAAGGTATACTTGATGAATCTTTAGTGTTTATAAATATCTCGAATGGTCTTCTCTTTCCACCTTCTTCTATCTCATTTAAGGTTATATAGTAAGAAGCCTTTGGAGTCTTTACTTTATAAGTAGTTCCTCTTAACTTATAGGGTCTCTCTGGTTTTCCTCTCTTGATAGGTTTTTCTTCCGTCTCTCTTATAAGTATCCCTTCTCTAGAACCTTCTCTGTAGACAGTAAGTCCCTTTATCTCAGATCTCATTGCATCTAAGAATAGATTAAAGAATGAATCTATAGGATAATCTCTAGGGACATTTATCGTCTTTGAAACAGAAGAATCTACATAGTAACTTACCACTTTTAGCATCTCTAAATGATCTTCTGGTTTTATATCATAAGCAGTCTCAAAGTAGGGTGGAATAGGGCCATCACCCTTGAGCTCTCTATATAGCTTGTATGCATAATCCATTACCTCATACTCTTCAAATTGATCGCCACGAATAGAGTCTGAGGTTATTTTTACTCTCCTTTTATAAGAAAGGCTAAATATAGGTTCTACACCACTAGATACATTATTTGCGACTACAGAAAGAGTTCCGGTTGGAGCTATACTAATAAGATGAGAATTATGTATACCATTCTCTCTGATAACTTCTCTTATATTCTCAGGTAGACGTCTAACAAATTCTCCAGCCAGATATTTATCTTTATCAAAATATTTAAATGTCCCCTTTTCTTTGGCTAATAATGCAGAAGCTAAATAAGCAGAATCTCTTATGGTTTTCATTATTAACTCTGCTTGACGTCTTCCCTCAGGACTAGAATATCTTAATCCTAGCATAGCTAGGGTAGAACCTAATCCCATAATACCTATTCCCATTCTGCGCTTATTCTTTTCTTCTTCTTCGTATATAGGAAGAGGATACTTACTTATCTCGATAATATTATCCAATAGTCTTACCGCTACAGGAACATATTGCTTCAGACTTTCATAGTCAAATCTCGCATTCTCACTAAATGGATCTATAACAAACTGTGTAAGATTAAAGCTTCCTAATAAACAACAACCAGCAGGGGGTAAAGGTTGTTCACCGCAGGGGTTAGTTGCTTGTATGTTCTCTATATAATATAGGTTATTCAATCTATTTATTGTTGAGAGGTTGATCACTCCTGGCTCTGCATAGTCGTAGGCACTCTTAACTATAAGATTCCAAAGGTCTCTTGCTTTTACAACCTTATATACCTTTCCATCGAACTTTAACTCCCAGTCTCTATCATCTATTACTGCAGATATAAATTCATCAGTAACACCTACGCTAATATTAAATTGAGTTAAGACCCCTGGAGTATGTTTAGCGGTGATGAATTTCTCTATATCAGGATGGTCTATGTTTAAAATACCCATATTTGCTCCTTTACGAGCATTTCCAGTTGTTATAGTCTTAGTCTCTGCATCAAAAACTGTCATAAAAGATACCGGGCCACTTGCAGTTCCACCCTTCGTTTTTACCTCTGCGCCTTCTGGTCTTATAGTGGAAAAATTTGCTCCTGTTCCTCCACCAAGTGAGTGAATAATAGCATTTAGTTTTACACTTTCAAATATCCCTTCTATAGAGTCTTCTATAACAGGTAGAGTAAAGCAGTTAAAGAGTGTTTGGTACATTGAAGTTCCTATTCCGGCAAGAATACGCCCACCAGGTAAGAATTTAGCATCTTTCATAAGTTCATAAAATCTCTCTTCCCATTCTCTCTGTTTTACATCTGTCTCTTCTGCTTTTGCCGATTCTCTAACTACTCTCTTTATATTGTCTTCTAAGCTTTTTTCATCCTTCCATTTATATTTCCTTTCCCATACCTCTTGGGATAATCTATCTAGTTCCATACTAACCTCCACTAAAGATTTTATAGAAATATTATATTACACATATTCAATCATACCTCTTATTGACACTACGAAATACTAGCCAGATATCAACTTGACAGTCACAGCTTAAGGCTCTACCAATAATTTGAACATTTGTTCTAGTGTTGACAGTTATACTGCTATTGTCTATAAT
>JAOACC010000053.1 GCA_026418035.1 bacterium | reverse complement strand
ACACTGTGCAGAGTAATATTTAACAATATACTACCTGAGGATTGGGAGTATATAAACGAGCCTATGGACAAAAAGGCACAAGTAAATCTTGTAGAGACTTGTTTTAAACGAAAGGGTTATACTGCTACCATTAATCTTCTAGATGATATGAAAGAGTTAGGATTCAGATGGGCTACTAAGGCAGGGCTTACAATCTCGGTGAAAGATGTTGAAATCCCGGAAGGGAAAAATGAGCTTATAGCAGAGGCGGAAAAAGAGGTTGAGTCTCTAAATAAGCAATATGAGGCGGGATTACTCACAGATTCTGAGAGATATCAAGAGATAGTGAAACTATGGAATAATGTAACTGATACCATAACAGAAAAGATAAAAAATAGTATGACTCCGTTTAATCACCTCTATATGATGTCAATATCTGGTGCTAGAGGTAATATACAGCAGATTAGACAGTTGGCTGGAATGAGAGGACTTATGGCTGATCCGTCTGGACGTATTATAGAATTTCCAATCGTGCATAACTTTAGAGAAGGCTTAAGTGTAGTAGAGTACTTTATCTCCACACATGGGGCAAGAAAGGGATCAACCGATACCGCTCTTAGAACTGCAGACTCTGGTTATCTTACCAGGCGACTTATAGATGTTGCTCAGGAAGTTATTGTTGAGGAGAAAGATTGTGGAGATACAGAAGGAATATATATCTATCCTCTAAAAGAAGGAGATGAAGTTATTGAACCTCTTTCTAGGAGAGTTTTATATAGAATCTCCGCAGAGGATGTAGTAGATCCAAATACTGGCGAGATTATAGTAAGAGCCAATGAACCTATAGATGATGAGAAAGCTAAAAGGATTGATTCTAGCGGTATAGAGAAGATTAGAATTTTCTCTGTTCTTACCTGTAAGTCTAAGCGTGGTGTGTGTGCTAAATGCTACGGTGTTAACCTAGCTACTAACAAGTTAGTAGATGTTGGCGAGGCGGTTGGAGTTATCGCCGCTCAATCTATAGGAGAGCCTGGAACTCAGCTGACCCTTAGGACATTCCATACAGGAGGAGTAGCGCTAGAAGATATAACTCAAGGTCTTCCCAGAGTAGAGGAGCTATTTGAGGCTAGAAAACCGAAGGGTCAAGCTATTATGAGTGAGGTCTCTGGAATAGTCAAGATAGAGGAAAATAAAGGTGTAACATATATCTATATCATCAGCGAAGACAATGTAGAGAAGGCTAGGTATCAGGTCCCATTTGGAGCTAAACTTAAGGTCCAGAATGGTGATAGAGTTGTCCCTGGTACTCCTCTTACAGAGGGTCCATTAAATCCCCATGAAATCTTAAGAATAAAGGGAGTAGAAGAGGTAGAAAGGTATCTAGTAGATGAGGTCAAAAAGGTTTACATATCCCAAGGGGTTGAATTGCATGATAAGCATATAGAGTTGATAGTAAAGAGGATGCTGCAAAAAGTAAGAGTAGATGACCCTGGAGATACAGACCTAATAATAGGGAATCTTATAGATATAAATGAATTTGAAGAGCTTCAAGATTGGGCTATAAGGAATAATCTAAGACCTCCAAGAGGTAAGAGGGTCCTATTAGGAATTACTAGGGCTTCGCTTACCACTGATAGTTTCCTATCTGCTGCATCTTTCCAAGAAACCACTAGAGTATTGACAGAAGCTGCTGTAAAGGGTAAAGTAGATACACTCTCAGGTTTAAAAGAAAATGTTATTATAGGTAACCTTATACCTGCTGGAACTGGATTCCCTAAGTATAGAAATATTGAAGTAGAAAGAATCGAAGAAGAGGAAGAGGAAATTAAAATGGAGGATTTACAAAGGATATAAGGAGGAGATTATGGCTTTTATAAGTGAAAAAGATAGAAACTATTTGAAAGATATATTTGATAGAGAACTTATAAATGATGTAAAATTGCTTTTCTTTACCCAAAAGTCAGGACTTTTTGTCCCTGGAGTAGAATGTGAATACTGTAGAGAGACAGGAGAACTACTAAAAGAATTATCAGAGACGTCTGATAAGATAAAGCTAGAAGTCTATGATTTTATTTCAGACCAGGAAGTTGTAAATAAGTATGGTATAGAGAGGATACCCGCTATTGTTATATCCGGTGAGGAGGACTATGGAATAAGGTTTTATGGGATTCCTTCTGGCTATGAATTTTCGTCGTTAATAGAGACCATTATAGATGTGAGTAAGAGAGAGACTAAGCTATCTAAAGAGATAAAAGAGAGGTTGGCTAAAGTAGATAAAGATGTTATAATTCAGGTCTTTGTAACTCCAACCTGTCCCTATTGTCCTAGAATGGTCCATACTGCTTACCAATTTGCTCTAGAGAGTAAATATATAAAGGCGAAAGGGATAGAGGTTATAGAATTTCCCCAACTTGCTAATTACTATAATGTAAGTGGCGTTCCTAAGACTGTAATAAACGATAAAGAAGAGATAATAGGAGCTGTTCCAGACACTGTATTTCTGGAAAGTATAGAAAAGGCAATTATGAAAGGGGAAGGATAATTTTAACTGAGGGCTACCAAAGAGTTCTTTGGTAGCCCTCTTTGTTCTTTAGGCATTTGCTGAGAAGGTAGAGCCACAGTTCTTACACTCCCATTTAGATGGATCACCTTTCTTAGGTAGTATCTTTGTGCTACCACACTTTGGACATCTTGCTGGAGCCTTTTTACCCATAACTCTCACCTACCTTTTTATTGAATTGAAGCCCTAAAAGAGCTCCTTGCTTCTTTTTTATTATGCTGTCTAATTCAGACAGTCTTAACTTCCTATCTTTACATCTAGTTATTGCCGAACCTATGACTAACATATCTACACCAAGGTCCAGAAGTTTTTCTATATTTTCTCCGTTTATACCGCCATCCACTTCTATAAGGGGAGAGATATCTAAACTCTTACATAGTCTTTTTAAGTCCTTTAGCCTTTTAAATGTATTTTCAATAAACTCTTGTCCTCCAAATCCTGGATCTACACTCATTAATAATACCAGGTCTATATCCTTTATGATATCCTCTAGAAGAAATATTGGAGTCCCCGGGTTTATAGCAATACCTGCTTTACGACCACTAAGTTTTATATAAGAGATAACTCTATGTATATGTGGGGTTGATTCTAAGTGGACTGTTATTAAGTCTGCTCCTGCCTTTATAAATAGGTCTACAAAATTCTCTGGAGGAGTTACCATAAGATGTACATCTAGTAAAAATTTATTACTTCCTCTTATTGATTCTACAAATTGTGGACCAAAGCTTAGATTTGGTACAAAGTGTCCGTCCATTATATCTATATGTAACCACTCTATTCCAAAATTTCTAAATTCCTCCAACAGGTCCTTAAGTTCTAATATATCTGCCGATAGGAGAGATGGAACTATCTGTGCCATATTTTAATCTCTCCTTCTTCTCTGAGATTTATATGTTTTACTTTAATAGGTCTACTGATAAAAACAGTAGCTTTTTCACTAAACTCATAGGCATCTCCAGTAGTAAAGAATCTAATTTCGCCTGTTCCTCTTTCCGTTATACCTATATCTTTTAATTCTGTCAATAGTTCTTCAACGGCATATATGGCTGGATCAACTATTTTTATCTCCTTATTATACTTTTCTAATAGAATACTACTAATCTCTTTTAAATACAAGGGATAGTGACTACATCCTAAGATAAGTGTATCTATTTCTGCTTTTACAAGTGGTTCTAGGTATATGGTCAAGGCTTTGATTAAAACCTCTTTTTTTACCCTATTTTCTATAAATGGAACCAATAGAGGTGCAGATTTTTCTATAACCTGTATATCAGGACTGTATCTTTTTATTGCTAGTGTATATGCCAAAGAAGATACGGTAGCTCTAGTAGCTAAGACCCCTATCTTTTTAATGCGTTTCTCTTCTGATATCCTTCTTGCAGTAGGTTCTATAAGTCCAATGATAGGTAGTGATACGATATTTTTTATATAATTTAAAGCTAAAGCAGAGCTTGTGTTACATGCTACAAGTATTGCCTTCACATTCATTCTCTCTAGAAAAGATACAATTTGCTTCATATATCCTACTATCTCTTGAACTGACCTATTCCCATAAGGCATATGGATTGTATCTGCCACATATATAACATCCTCATAAGGAGCTACTTTTATAAGCTCCTTTAATACAGTAAGTCCTCCTAGTCCAGAATCAAATATACCAATAGTGCTACTCATTACTTCTTCTCCAGATACCTTAATATACCCGTTACTATTCCTCCTGCAATCTTTCTTCTATATAAAGGATCCATAAGTAACTTCTCCTCTATAGGATTTGATATAAATAATGCCTCTACTAGTATAGCAGGTATATTTGTATTTTTTAAGAGGAAGAACTCTGCCCTTTTAGTTCCTCTATTATATCTGCCCGTTATTTCTACTAGAGAATTGCATACTGTCTCAGCAAAAGCCTTATCGTCATCCCTATAATAGAAAACCTCTATGCCACCTGGTATAGGTGAATAAGCTGAATTACAATGCACACTTACTAATACCGCAGAATTATGATTATTCACAATTACAACCCTAGCATTTAACTCATCTTTGGAATTTTGAGGGCTTTGAGATACATTATAATCTCCATCTCTAGTTAGAATAACTCTGTATCCTGCAGACTCTAATAGACCTTTCATATATAGGACGACGTCTAGAGTAACATCCTTTTCTTTTAATCCACTTGGGCCTATTGCCCCAGGGTCATTTCCCCCGTGCCCAGGGTCTAATATGATGATAGGCTTAGCTACTTTTTCAAACTGCAATATGGGTATTTGAAGTAAAACTGTCCCCGGTTCTTGCATTTCCCCCATCTGCCACTCATTTTTTATACCCCCTTTTACAACTATTCTAATAGATGGAGGATATATGCTGAATTGGCTCACCTTAAGATCTATAGGGATCGAAGGATTTATATAATTATCATACATAAGGGTCATATTAGGTATATCTATTACTATCCTATCAGGATTAACTAGATAGAATATCTCTGGATTTAACTCCTTTCTGTGGCTAGAAACTATCTTTAAAAATAATTTATCTAGATCAATCTGTAAAGAGAGCTCTTTTAATCTGGGTGGAAATATAATTATAATACAGTTTTCTTCCTGTTTTATCTCCCTATATCTTATAGGTCCACTAAGGTCAAAAACGATTCTTATCTTATCATCACTCTGCTTTGCTAACCTTATCTTTTCTATTCCTGATATTCCTACAGGTATCTCTACTTTATTTATATTTATATTGACCGGAAATATATCCACAAAGAACCTATAAGGGTTCTGGAGATAAGAATAACTGAATTCGAGTTTACTAGAGGTTAATATCCTGAATATATCTCCATCTTCGGTTTGCTCCCAGGATATACCTTCTATCGGCGAATAGGGTAAGGTATAGATAGTTTCTCCGCCGTATACTAGAGAGGTTATAAATAAGAAACTAAAAATAAAAATAACATAAAAATATATATCTTTATCTTTCATTTAATAATCTTGGTGGAGGCGGCGGGAATCGAACCCGCGTCCGAGAATGAGACGCCAAAAGGCTCCTACAGGATTAGCCCCTGTTTACTTTTCCTTCTATAGGACCCCAGAGGCAGGGCTATAGAAGTAAGCTCACCTTTAATTTCCTCTTCCTCCTGTGAGCACCGGAGGAAGAGTCAGCCTGCTAAGGTCAGGCCATTTCCTACCTCGCAGGCTAAGGCAGGAATGACCTCTGCCTATCTAATTAGGCAGCTAATGCTAACTGATTGTCAGCAGTTATTTTTTTACCGCATTTTTACGAGCCTGCGGTGACTCGTCCTGCTCCTTTTGACCTCTCCATCCCCGTCGAATCCTTACGCCCCCTTGTATTCCTTTAAAGCTCTCTCTAACTCTCTTACCTTTTCTTTTTCTATAAGTAATTTCTTTTTATCTACTAGTTTTCTACCCTTAGCTAGAGCAATCTCTAGTTTAGCTCTCCCTCTTTTAAAATATACCCTTAACGGGATTATAGAGTATCCCCGCAGTTGGCTTCTACCTGCGAGGTACTCTATCTCTTCTTTATGAAGGAGAAGCTTTCTTGTTCTATCCGGGTCTAGATTGTATCTACCACCTTCTTTATAAGGCGGTATGTGCATATTTATTATCCAAGCTTCTCCATCTTTTATCTGTATATAACTATCCCTAAGATTACAACTTCCTCTTCTAAGACTCTTTACTTCAGTTCCAGATAATACTATCCCTGCTTCTAGTGTCTCCTCTATATCGTAATCATGATAAGCCTTTCTGTTGACCGTTACTACTTTCTCTTCCTCTTTCAAAACTACTCTTTCTCTCCTAGATTAAACTTCCTTCTAAATTTCTCTACTCTTCCTTCAGTGTCTACAATCTTCTGCTGACCTGTGAAGAACGGATGACATTTAGAACACGATTCTACCCTAAGCTCCTTTTTGGTAGAGCCCGTCGTAAAAGTATTACCACAGGCACATATTACTATAGCATCTCTGTAATATGTTGGGTGTATATCTTTCTTCATTTTATCTTCTTCCTCCTTGGCACTGATTCCTTTCTACATAATATTATAACACAGATTTCAAGAAATTAGTTATTTCTTTACTGAATAAGCCTTCTCCTTATTCTTCCTTTTAAGTTTGTGATTATGCTGTATGGAATCTCTCCACATCTCTTTGCTATCTCATTAGCCGAGATACTTTTTTCCCCTTGATTTCCTATTATGACAACTTCATCTTCTAATTTTGCCTCAGGGATGTTAGTTAGGTCGATTATTGTATAATCCATACAGATACGTCCTAAGATTGGTGCCCTTTTCCCTCTCACTAAGACATATCCATTATTTGATAGTTGAAATGGGATACCATCTCCATACCCTATAGGAATTATACCTATCTTCATGGGTTTTTCTGAGATAAATATTCTATCATATCCTACCGACCAATTATTGGGGATCTCTCTGATTGAAAGCACCTTTGACTTTAGACTCATAACTGGAAGTAGCTCTACAGGACTTTCTGTTCCTATAGGATTAATTCCATACATGGCAATTCCTACCCTTACCATATCCATAGTAGTATAAGGATGAAATAGTACTGCCGGGCTATTAGCTATATGTCTGATAGAGAAGAACACCTTTCTTCTTTCTAAGATAGATATTAACTCCAAGAATCTTCTAAATTGTAAGTCTACATATTCTTTATCTGTTCCTGCAGTACTGAAATGGCTGAATATACCTTCTAATTTCAAGTTATCTAGTGTTAATATTTCATCCATAACTCTCAGTAACTCTTCAGGTAAAAAACCAAACCTTCCCATTCCTGTATCAACTTTTATATGTATAGGTATCTCTCTGTCTTCTCTTTTTCCATATCTGGAGATTAATCTTGCAATCTCTAGATTTGATACAGACGGAGTTATCTCATAATTTATAATCCCTTCTATATCTTTCGGGAATACATCGCCCATTATAAGAATAGGTTTTTTTATATTGAGCTCTCTCAAGGTTATTCCTTCTTCTACATTAGCCACACCAAATCCATCTACATTGTCAAGGTGTACAGCTATGTCTCTAAGACCGTGCCCATAGGCATCTGCTTTTACAACAGCCATAAACTTTACATAAGGACCTATATACCCCTTTAATACCTCTATATTATGTTTGAGGTTATTGATGTTAATCTCAATAATATTCGCATCCATAACAAATAGTATATTACACCTGACTCTTTAAGTAAACTATTATTTATTTAAAACCTTGAAGCAACCCTTTTAGTTCTAATGCCTTTCTGTAGACATGATTCTTTGGTAAATTAAATCTCTTGGAGACCTTTTCTACAGCTTCTTTTAGAGTGATATTTTCTTTAACTATAAAATCTACTAATAGCGCTTCTATACTTGCTTCAAGTCTACCTTCTTGTGAAGGTTCTTCTCTGTTATATATTATTACTGTATATTCTCCCTGGTTAGCCTTAGTATCACTTCTTAGTCTTTCTAGTACAGTTTTTATATCTCCTATATATGATCTTTCAAAGACTTTGGTAAGTTCACAGAAGAAACATACAGTAGCATTGGGTAGCTCTTTAGCAATAAGTTCAGCAAGTGATATTATTCTCTTTGGTGATTCATATAAAACTACTATCTCTATACCTTTTTCCTTTATGTCTCTTATAATCTTTTCTCTTTCTAATTCCTTTCTTGGTAAAAATCCTAGAAATAGAAAATGATTTATAGGTACTCCAGATACAGATAAAGCTGCCATAACAGCAGAAGGGCCTGGTATTGGAATAACTTCTATTCCCCTTTCTCTTGCATCCTTTACAATTCTATATCCAGGGTCTGATATGCATGGTGTTCCAGCGTTAGATACCAAAGCTATATTCATCCCTTTTTCAGTTATGTAGTTTATAAGTAACCTAGACCGTTCTTCTTCATTATATTTATAATAGGAGATTAGTCTGGTCTTTATATTGTAATGTTTCAGAAGTATCGATGTGTGTCTAGTATCTTCAGCGGCTATTAAGTCACAGTTATTTAAGACTTCTACAGCTCTATAGGTAATATCTTTCAAATTACCTATAGGTGTAGCTACCACGTAAAGTTTTCCCACTCTTATCTCCTTTCTATGAGTATATAAAACATTTCATTTTCTAAAATAAGCCTCTCTAAGATTTTATGCCTTTCTTCTAGGATTGGTTCAAAGATTTTACTGTAATTCTCTAACATGCCCTTTCCTCTTCCGCTGATACTCTTTAGAGGAAAGGAGACTATTATAAATTCACTGTTAACTCTACTTAATAGTTTTAGAGAAAGTCCTTTTTTTATCTGTTCGGCTATAGGGAGAAACTTAAATATAAAGCATATATCTGCTTGGTCTTCGATGTCTTCAAAGAGCACATCTTTTCTCTTGGCTAATCTTTGATAATCTAAGATACTTAAAAACTCATTTATAGTTTCTATCAATATAGAGTCTATATCATAGGCATAGTATAAAATAGGACTCTCTATATTCATAAAGGGTATGGAGAAAGGATTAAGTCCACACGCCAAATCTATTATAGAACTTGGTTTTCCAGTAACCTTAAATATTTCTCTATAAATTTCTTCATACACACCTATCCTTTCTCTAGTAGATTGATGTAATTGTAATATCTCACTTATTATCTCTTTTTTTAATTTTTCCCCTCTTTTTAACTCTAAAAGTAGGCTTTTAATCTTTTCAATATCTCGTCTATTTAAGAATGCTCCATAGATCTGGTGAAGTTTGTTTTTGACTGCTTTTACTAAGCTCTTCTTGTTCTTATGTTTAGGCAATTCTATATTAATTATCTCTAGTATTGTTTTTTCGTTTATGTCTTTATATTTACTAGAAAGCTTTACTCTTTCTATAATCTCTTCTATCACTCTTTCTTCTCTTTTATAAGTCTTATAAGCTCGTTATAAAAATATAAGTTATGAATAGTAGCTAACCTAAACGCTAAACAATCTTCCAACTTAAAAAGATGATGTATATAAGCTCTAGAGAAGTTTCTACATGCATAGCAGTTACAATATTCAGATATGGGCTTTTCATCTCGGGTATATTTTTCTTCCTTTATAAAGATATTTGTGTAGAAGCTTTTGCTTTTTATATCTAATTCTGGATTGAATACATATAACTTACCATGTCTAGCTTCTCTTGTTGGCACAACACAATCAAAGAGGTTATAGCCAAGTTCTGCACATATAACAATATTTTCTGGCTTTCCTATACCCATTGCGTATTTGGGAAGATTATCAGGCATCAGTTCGGCTGTATATTCTAAAATGTCTATCAAGAAGTTCCCCTTTTTGTCTAGGGGCCAACCTCCAAACCCATATCCGTCAAATCCTATCTCGATAAGAGAATCAGCACACCTTTTCCTTAATTCCTTGTCTTTTCCTCCCTGTATTATCCCAAAGATAAGGGGATATGTATCCTTAGGATATGGACTTAGAAGTCTATTATACTCGTATCTACATCTTTGAGCCCATTTAATAGTGTTATCTACGGATAACTTGTTGATCTCAATTGGATCATCTGGATGGGTGCAATAGTCTAAACACATAATTATATCAGAGCCACATATATACTGAGCTTGAATACATCTCTCCGGTGTAAGTTCTATCTTTTCTTTAGAAGACGGCTTAAAGATTATGCCGTTATCAGTCACTGTTCCATACCTGGCATTCTCTCTTAACATAGAAAATACTTGAAATCCCCCAGAGTCTGTAAGAACAATACCATCCCAGTTTATAAACCTATGTATCCCCCCTAGATCTTTAATTACACTAATCCCCGGATTTCTCATAAGATGTAATGTGTTTATTACTATACCTTGAGTATTTGTATTGCGAAGATCCTCTTTATCTAGAGAGCGAACAACTCCATTGGTACCATCAGGGAAAAATGCTGGTAGCTCTATATGCCTAATTGCTAGATTTAGACTCTTTTCCATAGATACCCCTTAATATTCTTGTGTTTATTATAACATAATAAAGTGATACTCTAATTTCTCAACAGGATAGAATCTTTCTTTTATAGTATAATAGATAATTGAAGGTAAAAATATTATATCGATAGGAGTGATATATGGAGAATTTTCCTCTATCTCTTAAAGATCTAGGGCTTCTTCTTGGGGGGTTAAGCCTGTTTCTTTATGGTATTTTACAGATGAGTTCTGGTTTAGAAAAGGCTGCTGGTTCGAGAATGAGGACTATCTTTGAGAAGATTAGTGCATCTCCTTGGAGGGGTTTATTAATTGGAACAGTAGCAACCTCTATAGTTCAGAGTAGTAGTGCTATAACTGTTTTGGTTGTTGGTTTTGTAAATGCAGGATTACTTACCTTGGAAGGCTCATTAGGGATTATCTTTGGTGCAAACATAGGAACTACTATAACTGCTCAGTTAGTAGCGTTTAAGCTTACACTAGTAGCACCTTACTTTTTACTATTAGGATTTATTCTTGTATTTGCTGGTAGGAGAAGATACATAAAGTATATAGGGGAGGCATGTTTTGGTTTTGGTATGGTATTTTTAGGCATTAATCTTATGGATTCTTCTATTACACTTCTCAAAAATTGGCCTCCATTCTCAAAGGCAATGATTACTATGGGGAAAAATCCTCTCCTAGGTATTCTTACTGGGGCGGGAGTAACTGCAATTATCCAAAGCAGTAGTGTAACTACAAGTACAGTTGTCGCTTTAGCATCTAAAGGTGCAATGCCTTTAAATTCTGCAATACCCATTATCCTAGGGGCGAATATTGGAACCTGTGTGACTGCTCTTTTAGCCAGTATAGGGACTAACCTATCTGCTAAAAGAACAGCCTTATCTCATCTACTCTTTAATGTGATAGGTGTTATCTTAATCTTTCCCCTTTTAGGTCCTTTTACTAATTTGGTTTCGCATACTACTAGTGATGTTGCTAGGCAAGTGGCGAATGCCCATACACTTTTTAATGTTATCTGGGCATTTGTTTGGATATGGTTTACAAAGCAATATGCATCTCTTATAAGAAAGATTTTACCTGGTAGAGAGAGAATATATCAACGTCCTACCCTTATACTTAATCCTATCTTATTAAATGCCCCATCTACTGCTCTAGAAAGCGCTATAAAGGAACTTATAAGGATGGCGGATATGGTTAAGGAGATGTATGTCCTTGCTTTTGAAGACTTAGAAAACAATTCTCTAAATCATTATAAAGATATATTGACTATGGAAAATATTACTGATGAGCTTAAGTCTTCACTTATTAAGTTTTTGACAAAACTTTCTGCTACGTCGCTCTCTGAAGATGAAGCTAGGGAGTTGAATGCTATATTAAGGGCGGTAGATGATGTTGAGAGGATAGCTGACCATATAACTAATATCATGGAAAAGGCAGAGCTAAAAATTTCTGATAGGGTAGAATTTACTGAGTATGCAAAAAAGGACCTTCAGGAGTTAAAAGAGCTCATCTTGGAAAACCTGAATGAATCCTTTGATATGATTAAAGAAAGTGATATATCTAACCTTGATAGTGTATATACTAGAGAGGAAAGGATAGATGTCAAAGTTAAGGAATCCAAAGATAGTCATCTGGAAAGAATGAAACAGGGTATTTGTCTTCCGATGGCGGGGGTAATATATACTGATATACTAACAGATTTAGAAAGGATTAGTGACCACTGTATGAATATAGCCCAAGAATTTCATGAGGTAAACTTAGTAAAGAAGAATAGAGGAATAAATAGACCCTTGCCAAGCATCTAACTATATGTTATACTTTCACAAGAATTTACATGCCTCACATCTCTAAGTCCACCTCTGGTGGCGGTGGGGCAGAAGTCTAACTTAGAGGAGGAGAACGTATGGCAATAGTAACTATTAAGCAGCTTTTAGAGGCAGGTGTCCACTTTGGACATCAGACTAAGCGTTGGAATCCCAAAATGAAACCTTATATTTTTGCTGAGCGTAATGGGATTCACATAATAGATCTTCAGAAAACTGTGACTTGTATGGAGAAGGCTTATGAAGTGGTAAGAGATGTCTCTGGTAATGGGGGAAAGGTCCTCTTTGTTGGTACTAAAAAGCAGGCTTACGAGGTTATAAAGAGTGAAGCTGAGAGATGTGGAATGCCTTATGTAAATCAGAGATGGTTAGGAGGTCTCCTAACCAATTTCCAAACGATTAGGAGAAGTGTAGAGAAACTGAAAAGACTTAGAGAAGAAAGAGATAGTGGCTTGTGGGAATCCTATACAAAGAGGGAAAGAAAACATTTAGAACTTGAACTTAATAGACTTGAGAAGTATGTAGGGGGTATAGAGAACCTTACCAATCTGCCTGAGCTCCTTTTTGTAGTAGATACCAAAAAAGAAGAAAACGCAGTTAAGGAAGCTATAAGACTTGGGATTCCTATTGTAGGTGTAGTTGATACGAATGGTGACCCTGAGATAATAGATTATCCTATTCCTGGAAACGATGATGCTATCAGAGCCATAAGATTATACTGTAGCAAGATAGCCGATGCAGTTCTTGAGGGTGTAGGTATGAGGAAGGAAGAGGTTGAAGAAGAGATGGCAGAAATGCCAAGTATAGAAGAGATTTCTATAGAAGAGATTGAAGAAAAAGTCGCTAGCGAATACGAGGAGGAGACGTTAGATTGAGTATAAATATGGACTTAATAAAGGAACTTAGAGAAAAGACGGGGGCAGGGGTAATGGATTGTAAAAAAGCCCTTATTTCTGCTAATGGTGATCTGGAAAAGGCTATTGAGATACTTAGAAAAGAAGGGATTGCAGTAGCAGAAAAGAAGGGTGCTAGGGTTGCTAAAGAGGGAAGGATAGAGAGTTATATACATCCAGGAAGTAAGATTGGTGTCCTTGTTGAAATTAACTGTGAGACGGATTTTGTTGCTAGAACAGATGAGTTTAAGAATCTAGCTAAGGAAATAGCTATGCAGATAGCAGCAAGTAGTCCTAGATACATATCTCCAAGCGATATCCCTCAGGATGTTTTAGATAAGGAAAAGGAGATATATGCTACTCAGGCTAGAAATGAAGGAAAACCAGAGAAGGTTATAGATAGGATTGTTCAGGGAAGAATAGAGAAATTTTATCAAGAGGTGTGTCTATTAGAACAACCTTGGATAAGAGATCCAGAAAAGAGTATAAAGGACCTTATTAATGAAACTATAGCTAGATTAGGCGAGAATATTGTAGTTAGGAGATTTGTTAGATTTGAGTTAGGGAAGGATTGATGAGTGAAGAAATAAAGTATAAAAGAATCTTACTTAAATTGAGTGGTGAGGCTTTTAGAGAAGATTCTGAACCTATAGGATATTCATCCTTAGTAAGAATTGCTGAAGAGATTGAATCTATATATAAGCTTGGGGTTCAAATAGCCATAGTTGTTGGTGGAGGTAATGTCATTAGAGGCATTACCTCCAGTTCTCTTTCTATAGATAGAGCTACTGCGGATTATATGGGTATGTTGGCTACAGTTATAAATGCCCTTGCATTACAAGCGCGCTTGGAGTCTATGGATATACCTACTAGGGTTCAGACTTCTATAGAAATGAGGCAGGTTGCTGAACCGTATATACGGAGAAGAGCTATAAGGCATTTAGAGAAGGGAAGAGTTGTTATCTTCGGAGGAGGTACGGGTAATCCCTTCTTTAGTACAGATACTGCTGCTGCTTTAAGGGCTGCTGAGATTAATGCAGAAGTTATGATAAAAGCCACTAAGGTAGATGGGATATATGATTCTGATCCGGTAAAAAATCCTAGTGCAGTTAGATATCCCGAGATAAAATATATGGATATTCTAAGTAAAGAATTGAAGGTTATGGATGCTACTGCGGTATCTCTTTGTATGGAGAATAAAATTCCAATAGTAGTATTTAACATATCGGAGAAGGGAAATCTTAGAAAGCTTATCTGTGGAGAGAAGATAGGAACTCTAGTAAAGGGGTGAGAAGATATGGATGAAAAGGCATTCACCCGTGGTATAGAGGAAAAGATGAAGCAGTCTATAACTGTTTTTCAGAAGGAGCTTGTTGGAATCAGAACAGGGAGAGCTAATCCAGCGTTAGTAGAGGAGTTAATGGTTGACTATTATGGAACTGCTACGCCACTCTTCCAGCTAGCTAAGATAACTACTCCTGACCCTAGAACCATACTTATTCAGCCATGGGATAAACAGGCAATTCAGAGTATTGAAAAGGCTATATTAAAATCTAATCTTAGCTTGACACCTATAAATGATGGCACATCGATAAGACTTAATATTCCTTCTCCCACCGAGGAGAGAAGAAAAGAACTGGTGAAATTAGTGAAGAAGAAGGGAGAAGATGCCAAGGTTATAATAAGAAACATAAGGAGGACTGGTATAGAGGAATTAGAAAAAGAGAAGAAGAATGGAAAGATTCCGGAGGACTTAGAAAAGAGACTTAAAGACCAGTTACAAAAGATTACGGATAAATATATAGAGGAGATCGATAAGATCTTAGCTGAAAAAGAGAAGGAAATTATGGAGGTATAAATTTGGAATCAAATAATTTACCCATCCATATAGCTATTATTATGGATGGTAATGGACGTTGGGCTCAAGCTAGAGGTTTACCCAGGATCTATGGGCATCAAGAAGGGAAGCAAAATGTAAAAAGAATAGTTAGACATGCAGCTAATTTAGGTATAAAATATCTCAGTCTTTTTGCTTTTTCTACTGAGAATTGGAAAAGACCAAAAGAGGAAGTAGATGGATTAATGGAGATTCTGAGGATTGGCCTTCAGGAGGAAAGACCTGAATTCATTAGGGAGGGCATAAGGGTAGTTTTCTTCGGAGATAGAACAAGATTGCCTAGAGAAGTGCTTAAAGAGATGGAGTTAACAGAATCTTTGACCTCGTCAAATTCTAAACTTCATTTGGCATTTGCTATCAACTATAGTGGAAGAGACGACATATTAAGAGCAATGAGAAAAATCTCTACCAAGGTATTGGAAGGGAAAGTTAGTATAGACAGTATAGATATTAACTTAATCTCTCAAGAATTAGATACTAAAGATTTTCCTGACCCTGATCTTATAATAAGAACTAGCGGAGAATTGAGGATAAGCAACTTTTACTTATGGCAGTCTGCCTACAGTGAGTTCTACTTTACCCCAGTTTTATGGCCTGATTTCGACGAAAAAGAACTCGAATCTGCTATAGAGGCCTACCAAAGTAGAAAGAGAAGATTTGGAGGCATCTAAAGATTAATGTTAAAGAGAATAATAAGTGCTCTTGTAGGTATTCCAGTAATCCTACTTCTTATAAGATATGGAGGTTTTCCGCTTCAGCTTTTTCTCTTAGTCCTTTTTGTTATAGCTTTTTTTGAGTATAGTAGACTTGCAGAATATATGAATATAAAGATAAGATTTTGGGAGGGTTTAGTTGGGGGAGCTTTCATACTTCTCTGGAGTTGGGAATATGCTACAAGTGTCCTACAAACACTTGTAATCCTTTGGGTTTATCTTATGCTCTATTTTATAATTATGCAAGATATAGAAAACAGTCTTTCTATAATCTCTTCTACGATATTTGGCCTTCTATATCTATCAGTCCCATTATCTATGTTTCTAATAATGAGGAAATTTGATCCCAATGGTTATTGGTGTACTATGGTAATGGTAGGGACATGGGCTTTTGACTCTACCGCCTACTTTGTTGGAAGAAAATTTGGAAGACATAAACTAGCATTTATTCTAAGCCCTCTTAAATCTTGGGAGGGGTTTATCGGTGGATTATTGGCAACTGTAATAGCTACCTTTTTATTCTTGAGTAATTTTAAAGGTATTTT
Organism: bacterium; assembly: GCA_026418035.1. GTDB lineage: Bacteria > DUMJ01 > DUMJ01 > DUMJ01 > DUMJ01 > DUMJ01. The sequence goes on along the minus strand of JAOACC010000053.1, from coordinate 21,013 downwards.
AATAGGTTTAACCCTTGGACTAGGGGTTCAAGCTGGAGACCTTTTTGAGTCTCTCCTTAAGAGAGAGGCTAATGTGAAGGATTCTGGTAATATCATTCCTGGGCATGGAGGGGTTTTAGACAGGTTTGATGGTTTTTTAGTCGGAGTAGTTTTTGTTTTCCCATTAATAAGGTTTATAGTTGGTGGAGTATGGTAAGAAAACTGATCCTTATAGGGTCTACCGGTGCTTTAGGTACACAGGTTCTTGAAGTTATAAGAGAATTTAGAGATAGGTTTGAAATAGTTGGTTTAGGTGCTAGAAGAGATTCTGAACGGTTGGCACTACAGGTGAATGAGTTTCATCCTAAGTATGTGCTTCTTACAGAAGAAGACAGTATGACTTTTTCTTTGAAATCTGCTATAGAATCTAATAATAGCAAGTTTTTCTTTGGTATAGAAGGGCTTAAAGAGATTGTTTCTGTGGATAATGTAGACCTTGTTGTAATAGTTATGGGTGGAGCTTTAGGTATATATCCTCTCTGGGAGGCTATAAGGTATAATAGAAATGTAGCTATAGCTAATAAAGAGTCTATTGTTATGATGGGAGAGATTATAAGAGAATTAGCTAATGAAAAAGGAGTAAACCTTATACCTATAGACAGTGAACCTAGCGCTATTTTTCAATGCCTTCAGGCTTTAAATGATAGAGAAGAGCTAGATAGTGTTATCCTTACCGCCTCTGGCGGTCCATTTAGAAGATTTACTAAAGAACAATTAGAGAGAGTAACTCCTGAAGAGGCTATAGCCCATCCCGTATGGAGGATGGGGAGAAGGATAAGTGTAGATTCTGCTACACTTATGAATAAAGGACTCGAATATATAGAGCTTCATAAGTTTTTTAATATCCCTTATGAGAAGATACATATAGTTGTGCATCCTCAGGGTATCATGCATGGGGCTATAAGTTTGATAGATGGAACATTTATATCTCTTATGAGTAATCCAGATATGAGAATACCTATATTCTATGCTCTTTCTTATCCTGAGAGGCTAGCAACGCCTTGGAAAAAGTTAAGTCTCTTAGAAATAAAAGAACTCACTTTTGAACCACCAGATGTTGATCGTTTTCCCGCATTAAGGATAGCAATGGAGGCTGGTAGAAAGGGAGCTTCTTATCCTACAGTTCTTAATGCATCAGATGAAACTGCGGTAGAGCTTTTTCTTAATAGAAGGATAAAATTTACAGATATACCTATTCTAGTAGAGGAGGTTCTGTGTAGACATAATCCAATCTCTATAGATTCTGTAGATACAGTGATGGAAATAGACAGTTGGGCAAGAAGGGAAACCATAAATATATTGGATAGGGTGATAAAAAGATGAATCTATTCTATTTTCTTATATTGGTAGGAATATTAGTTTTAGTTCACGAGTATGGGCATTTTTTATTTGCCAAGTTACATAAGGTAGGAGTTATTGAGTTTTCTATAGGTTTCGGACCGAACATAATCTCTTTTGAGAGGAACAAGACTAGGTTTTCTATAAGACTACTTCCATTTGGAGGTTATGTAAAACTTGCAGGGTTAGATACGGAAGGAACTATAGACGATGAGGCTAATTTCCATACTAAGAGTTGGCTGGCAAGATTTTCTATATTGGCTTCTGGTGGGATTATGAATTTCCTACTAGCTATATTTATCCTATTTTTACTTTTTACCTGGGGTGTTCCCACTGTTATTCCTACAGGGATTAATTCGGTAGTTCCTGGTTCCCCTGCCGATTTAGTAGGTATAAAGCCTGGAGATAAGATTATTTCTATAAATGGAAATCTGGTATCTACCGCCCAAGATATAACTCGGGCAATACAGGGGTCAAAGGATAAAGTAATACTAGTAATTGAGAGGGAGGGGAACAGATTAACCTTTGAGGTGATACCTAAGTATAATGCAGAGCAGGGTAAGAAGCTTATAGGTATCACCGTTCCATTTTTTAGCGAAGTTAGATATCCTGTCTTTAATGCTCTTAAAATGGCATTTAGTACTTTTGGTGCTATTATATTAGGAACTTTAGGTGCTCTTTGGAAGCTTATAACAGGTAGACTTGGTGCTGAGTCTTTTAGTGGTCCGATTGGGGTAGCTAGAATGACTGGGATAGCTGCTCAAATGGGAATAAAGGTGTTTCTTCAACTTATGGCTTTCTTAAGTATACAGTGGGGACTCTTTAATCTATTACCTATACCTGCATTAGATGGGGGAAGAATACTATTTCTTACATTGAATCTTTGGAAGAAGATTAAGATTTCACCTGAAAGGGAGAATTTTATTCATTATATAGGGTTTCTTGTTCTTTTAGTACTGATGATAATAGTTACCATAGGAGATGTGAGACGATTCTAATGTGGAGAAGAGAGAGTACCATACCTGTAAGGATCGGAAATGTCGTTATAGGTGGAGGAAATCCAATTGCGGTTCAATCTATGACAAATACTCATACAGAAGATGTTACTGCTACAGTGTATCAGATAAAGAGATTAGAGAAAGCTGGATGTGAGTTAGTAAGAGTGGCGGTTCCTACGAGAGATTCAGCGTTAAAGCTTAGAGAGATAAAGAAAAGTATTTCTATACCTCTTATTGCTGATTTACACTTTGATCTATCATTGGGCTTTATTGCGTTAGAAATGGGAGTAGATAAGATAAGGATAAATCCTGGAACTGTTCCAAATAGAGATATATTAAAAAGTTTAGTTTTGGAAGCTAAGGCTAGAAATGTCCCTATAAGAATTGGTGTAAATAAGGGATCATTACCAGATAACTACAGTAAAGATAAAGAGGGACTAGTAAGATGCGCTTTAGATTATTTGAAGCTTGTAGAAGATTGGGGTTATAATAATCTTGTAGTATCGATCAAATCTTCTGATCCAGAAGAAACTGTAAGTGCAAATATACTTCTTGCCTCTTATGTTAGATATCCGATATCTTTAGGAGTAACTGAAGCAGGGGGAGGGTGGAGAGGTATAGTTAAGTCCTCTATTGGTATGGCATTAGCGTTAAAAGAAGGGATAGGAGATACTATTAGGGTTTCTCTCACTGGTGACCCTGTTATGGAAGTAAAGGTAGCGTATGAGATACTAAGAACTTTAGGACTGAGAAAGCGTGGGGTAAACCTAATTGCCTGTCCAACCTGTGGAAGATGTCAAGTTGACTTAGAGTCTTACTATAAAGAAGTTGAGTCTGCACTAGAGGATATAAAAATACCTATAGATGTTGCTGTTATGGGTTGCAGTGTAAATGGGCCTGGAGAGGCGAGATTGGCGGATTGCGGAGTTGCATTTGGAAAAGATAAGGCAATTTTTTTCATAAAAGGAGAAATAATGGGTACATTTAGCCCTAGAGAGGCGATTGAAAAGCTTATAGGCTATGTAAAGGAGGCAGAGAGATCTAAAAATGAGAATGTCACAACTGTTCTATTATCCACAGAAAGAGATGCCTAAGGATGTAGAAGCTATAAGTCATATGCTTATGCTTAAAAGCTGTATGATAGAGAGAGTCGCTTCTGGCATATATAACTTTTTACCATTAGGATTTCGTGTTCTAAAGAAGATAGAGGATATAATTAGAAGAGAGATGTTAGCCATAGGTGCTCAGGAAGTTCTCCTTCCAGCTCTCCATCCTAGTGAGCTATGGAAGATAACTGGAAGGTGGGATGAATATGGCGAAGAATTATTTAAGCTTAAAGATAGACATGATCGTATGATGTGTCTTGGGCCTACCCATGAGGAGATTATAACTGCTCTAGTAAAGGCTAAGATAAACTCTTATAGACAACTTCCTTTTATGCTTTTCCAGATTCAGACGAAATTCCGAGATGAACCCAGACCTAGATTTGGAATTATAAGAAGTAGAGAATTTATTATGAAAGATTTGTATAGTTTTCATGCAGATGAAGAGAGCCTTAATGAAGGATATTATAGAGTATATCAAGCATATAAGAATATCTTTGATGCAATAGGATTAGATTACAAGATTGTTGAAGCAGAAAGTGGACCTATAGGTGGAGACGTCTCACATGAATTTGTGATAATAGCAGAAAGTGGAGAGGATGAGATAGCTTACTGCTCTTCTTGCACTTACTCTGCTACTACCGAGAAGGCTGAGTATAAGCCTGTGATAGTAGATGATAGTGAAGATCTACTACCGATAGAAAAGGTTTATACTCCAGGTTTAAAGAGTGTAGAAGAGGTATCCAATTATCTAAATGTTCCCCCATCTAAGTTAATTAAGACTATCATGATAAAGGCAGATGGTAGAAGTATCGCCCTATTAGTAAGAGGAGATAGTGAGGTAAATTTAAAGAAAGTAGAAGAGCTTTTAGGGATTAAAAATGTATCTCTTGTAGAGGACAGTGAAACTTCGGCTCCATTAGGTTTTGTCGGTCCTATCGGTTTGGAAGGAATTGAAATTATTGCTGATCCAGAGATAAAAGGTGTAAAAAATGGAGTTGTAGGGGCTAATGAGAAAGATTATCACCTTAAGAATGTCAATATAGGAAGAGACTTCGAACCTACACGCTTTCTACCTATAAGAAGGGCAAAGAAAGGGGATCTCTGTCCTAAATGTGGAGGGGAACTCGTTATCTCGAAAGGGATAGAGGCAGGACATATATTTAAGCTTGGGACAAAATATAGCGAACCTATGGGGGCAGTTTTTCAGACTGCTACAGGGCAGTTAAAGCCTATTATAATGGGATGCTATGGGATAGGAGTAAGTAGACTTGTTGCTGCTAGTATAGAACAGAATAATGATAAAAATGGTATCATCTGGCCAAGGAATATCGCTCCATACGAGATATATATACTGCCTACAGATTGGACTAATGAGACTATAAGAAGTTTTTCTGAGGATTTATATAATAGACTTGTGCAGAAGGGTTATGAGGTATTATTGGATGATAGAGATGAAAGAGCTGGTGTCAAATTTATGGATGCTGATCTTTTAGGAATTCCAATACGCATAACTATAGGTAACAGATTTATAAGGTCAGGTATTGTAGAATTAAAGAATAGAAGAAAAACGGATGTATGGGAAGTCCCTGCTGAAGAAATTATAGATCGGTTGGAGGGGGTATTCTAATGTGAGGATATTATTTCTTACCGCTAGTATAGGGACAGGTCATAATAAAGCTATAGAGTCTGTGGCTAATGCCCTTAATATAATCTGTAGAGAAAAGGGATTAGAAGATATTGAATATAAGATCGTCGATGTATATAACTATATAAACTTGGCTTTGGGGAAATTTGTCTCTAAAAGTTATGAAAGGATAGTAAATATTGCACCAAATCTTTATGGATATTTCTATACCTTAGGAGAAGATTCAACCGCTTTAAAAGAATTCTTACACCATATAGGTATAGGGAAGGTAAAGGCTCTTATCGAGGAATATAAACCAGATATCATTGTCTCTTCCCATGAATCTCCATCAGGTATGGTGGCTAGTCTTAAGAAGGAGCATGGATTAAATACAGAGTTAATAGGTATAGTAACTGATTTTAGAGCTCATCCCTTCTGGGTTTATAATGAGATAGACAAGTATATGGTTCCTAATGAATTTACTAAGAATTACCTGATTAAAGAAGGTGTCTCCCCGGAGAAGATATACATTACTGGTATACCAGTAGATCTAAGATTTACCCAAGAGTATGATAAAGCAGAGCTTAAGAGAAAATTTAATCTTGATCATGATAAGTTTACAATACTTTTGATGGGGAGCTGGCTTGATATAGGTATAGACAATCTTATAGAAGCACTAGACGAAGCGTCTTTACCTATTCAAGTTATTGCAGTATCTGGTAAGAACGAGAAGCTAAAAGAACGTCTAGAAAAAATGAAGAGTAAAACTAATATCCCTCTGGTGGTTTTTGGTTTTATAACTAATGTCTATGAGGTTATGCGTGCTTCTGACATAATAATAACAAAACCTGGAGGGCTTATCTCTTCCGAGACCTTAGCTTCTGGGCTTCCTATGATCATAGTAAATCCAATACCGGGGCAGGAAGAATTCAATGCTATATACCTTACTACCGAAGGAGCTGGACTAAGAGTAAATAAGCTTTCTGAGGTTCCTATTGTAATAGAATTACTATTAGGAAGTCCAGAGAGAATTAAAGAGATGTCTAATAATGCTAAGAGGATAGGAAGACCTAGGGCAAGTTTTGAAATAGCAGAGATTATCTTATGCAAAAGGGATTAGTAGAAGTATATACTGGAGATGGTAAGGGCAAGACAACATCTGCATTTGGTCTTGCATTGAGGGCTTTAGGTAGAGGTAAAAAGGTTATCATTTTTCAATTTATAAAATCTAGCACTTCTCCGTCTGGCGAAGTTATTGCTTTAAAGAAGGCTTTCCCCGAGGTAGAGATTATCCAGGGAGGTAGGGGAAGGTTTATAACTGATAAACCTACAGAAGAGGATATTGCTTTGTCTAAATCTCTCTATAAAAAGATTCTATCAGCTGTTTCATCTGGGATGTACGATATAGTAGTTGTAGATGAGATATTTCCAGCTTATAACATTGGACTTATCACATTGGATGAAATAATAGCTCTTATAGAGAGAAAAGCTGAAAATACAGAGCTTGTCCTTACTGGTAGAGGGGCTCCTGAAGAAATAATCAAGCTGTCTCATCTTGTCACAGAGATGAGAGAGGTTAAACATCCTTATAAAGAGGGGATAAAAGCTAGGATTGGAATAGAATATTGAAAAGGAGGCGGTTCCCTTGAATGGGTATTTTATGCTTGTGCTTCATACCCACCTTCCTTTCGTAAAAGGAAAGGGTATGTGGCCCTTTGGGGAGGAATGGTTATATGAGGTTATGTACGGTTCTTATATACCTTTAGTCAAGATGTTAGAAGACCTATACGAAGATGGAATAATACCCAATATTACTGTCAGTATAACTCCTGTTCTTCTCTATCAACTTACAATGCCTGAATGTATAGATGGCTTTCGAAAGTATATAGCTAGAAAGATAGAGCTTATAAGTGCAGATAGAGATTATTTTAAACATACCCAAGAGGCAGATTTATTTAATCTTACTTTCTACTACAGAGATCTTCTAGAAGAGAGGTTAAGATATTTTGAAGAATCTGGTGGTAATTTAGTAAGGAAGCTTTCTCAGTTAGCAAAGAATGGGGCAATAGAACTTATTACTTCCTCAGCTACGCATGCCTACTTGCCTCTTTTAAGAAATGAGAAATCTATAAGGCTTCAGTTAAAAGTAGGTAAAGAGGAGCACATTAATATTACTGGTCTTATACCCTATGGAATGTGGCTACCAGAATGTGCTTATAAGCCAGGCATTGAGAGTTTTATGTCTGAAATGGGTTATAGATTCTCATTCTTTGAAGAACATGCTATACGTGGTGGAAAGGCTTATAGCCCTTATGGAAAAGAGATAGACTCTAAAATGCCTCCTAGGAATTACTCGGTCCTTAAGCCTTACTATATAAGGGATTCTAATATATCTGCTTTTGGAAGAGTAGGAGACCTTTCAGGACAGATATGGTCTAAGGATTTGGGATATCCGGGAGAAGCCCTATATAGGGAATTTCATAAACGTAAGGAAGGTTCTGGTCTACAGTATTGGAGAGTTACTGGTCCTAATGTTGACCTAGGAGCTAAAGAACCATATAACCCAGAGCTTGCTTTAAAAAAGGTAAAGGAGCATTCTAACCATTTTGTTTGGAGATTAGAGAGGACAGTAGAAAACACTGATATAGACAATCCTATTATAGTAACTCCATTTGATACTGAACTCTTTGGCCACTGGTGGTGGGAAGGAATAGATTTTATAAAAGAACTTCTTATAAAACTAAACTCTTCAAGTTTAGTAAAAACAATAACCCCTAGTAAATACCTTGCTAGTTTTCCTCCTAGCGAGTCTATAGATATCCCAGAATCAAGTTGGGGTGTTGGTGGAGGGCATGAAGTTTGGTATAACGAAAACACAAGATGGATGTGGGAGAAGATATATGATATCGAGAAAAAGATAGATAGAATTTTCTCCAATAGAGATTTTTCTGGTTGGCAAGAGAGGATAGCAGACCAGATAATAAGAGAGTTTTTGCTCCTTACTAGTTCTGATTGGGAATTTCTGATATATACAAAGTCAGCTGGAGATTATGGCGAGAAGAGGTTTAATGAACATTTGGCTAATATAAAATTACTCTTTGATATACTTGAGAAACAGACTCTGTCTAACGAGGACAAGGAATTCGTTATAGATCTAGAGAGGCGTGATTCTCTATTTCCAGAGCGTAAACTTTGGTCTCTCTGGAGGTGAATTTTATGAAGGTATTTTTTGTGGCTAGCGAAGTAAATCCATTTGTTAAAGTTGGAGGATTAGCTGATGTTGCCGGAGCTTTACCCAAAGCTCTTGCTAGCTTAGGTTGTGAAGTATATGTAGTAATGCCAATGTATAGACAGGTAAGTCTAGATAGTTATGATGTAACTGAATTTGTAAAAGATTTAGATGTACCTCTTGGATATGGTAATGAGACTGCAAGTATAAAAAGAATTTCTCTTTCTGATAATGTAAGTCTATACTTAGTAGACAATGGAGCATACTTTCAGAGGGAAACCTTGTATAATTTCCCTGATGACCCTAGACGTTTTATCTTTTTCTCTAGAGCTAGCTTTGAGTTAGCTAAGATCTTAGGGCCGGATATAATTCACTGTAATGATTGGCATACCGCTTTATTGCCTGGTTATGTAAAGTATTTCTGGGATAGAAGGCAGGTAGGAACACTTTTTTCTATACATAATTTAGCTTATCAAGGCCTTTGCGATAGAGATATGTTTATATATTCTGGTCTACCTGATATTGCGTTTAATCCTGAAGGAGTAGAGTTCTATGGGAAATTTAATATTATGAAGTCTGGTATAGTCTATAGTGATATGATAAATACTGTTAGTCCTACCTATGCTGAAGAGATAAAGACTCCAGAATTTGGATGTGGCTTAGATGGATTATTAAGAAGTAGAGCAGATGTTTTAGTTGGTATACTAAACGGAATAGATGAAGAAGAATTTAATCCTCAAATAGATAGATATCTTCTGGTAAGATTTTCGTCCGATTCTCTAGAGAAGAAAGAGGAGAATAAAAAATTCTTACTCGGTGAGTTAGGTCTCGTCTATGATGAAAATGTTCCTGTGATAAGTTTTATAGGTAGGCTCTGGGATCAGAAGGGTATAGACATTATTATTCAGGCCATACCTGAACTTATGAGTAGAGATGTTTATTTGATAATATTAGGTACAGGCTCTGAATATTATCACCAAGTATTGAACCAATTTAAGGAACAGTATCCAGATAAGATATCAATAAATCTAAAGTTCGATAATAGGCTTGCTCATTTGATATATGGGGGCTCCGATTTTCTTTTGATGCCATCTAGGTTTGAACCATGCGGCTTAGGACAGATGATAGCTATGAAGTATGGGACAATTCCTGTTGTTAGAGGCGTTGGCGGATTGAAAGATACTGTTAAAGAAAATGAGACAGGTTTTGTATTTTTTGATTATACTTATAATGCTCTGCTTGAAAGTATAGATAGGGCAATTAACCTTTATAATGATAAAGATAGGCTTAACATAATGCGAAAAAGAATTATGCTAGAAGACCACTCTTGGAATAACTCAGCAAAGATATATCTAGATACCTACAATAAAATACTAGAATTGAAAAAGAGGTGAAAGATTAAATGTCAGAACTTAGGAAGGACCCTGTTACTAGAAGATGGGTAATAATAGCTACAGAGAGAGCTAAAAGGCCCAGTGACTTTGCCAAACCTAAAGTCGAAGAGAAGACAATACCTGAATATGTAGATAACTGTCCTTTCTGTGAAGGGAATGAATCTCTTACTCCTCCCGAACTTATGGCTTACAGACATGCTGGTACCCAAAAAGACTCTAAGGGATGGTGGATAAGAGTAATACCAAACAAGTATTCGGCGGTGAGTCCAGATACCCCTTTAGAAAGAAGAGGAATTGGCATGTACGATATGGCAACTGGTTATGGTGCTCATGAGATCATAATAGAAAGTCCATACCATAACAGAACTATGGCTAATATGTCTGAAAAGGAGATAGAGGAAATCCTTTGGGCATATAGGGATAGAATCTTAGAGCAGGCAAAAAATCCAGAGATTAAGTACGCTATAATTTTTAAAAATTATGGGGCAGAAGCTGGAGCTTCTTTAGAGCACTCACATTCTCAGCTCATAGCTCTTCCGGTAATTCCTAAGAGAGTTTTAGAAGAGTATGAAGGAGCTAGGGATTATTATGCCTATAAAGAAAGATGCCCATACTGTGATATCATTAGGCAGGATAAAAGCGATGGGGAAAGGGTAATCTATGAGAATGACCTTTTTATTGCCCTTGCTCCGTTTGCTTCGCCATCTCCGTATGAGGTAGATATATTACCTAAACAACATTCGTCTACCTTTGAGAAGATAGGTAAGATAGAAATTATGGAACTTGCTAAGATATTTAAAATTATATTTTGGGCTTTGTCAGAGGTTCTTAATGATCCCCCTTATAACTTTATACTACATAATATTCCTTTTAGAGGAAATGGAAATGAATTCTTCCACTGGCATTTTAATCTCGTTCCAAGAATTACTAAGTTAGCCGGTTTTGAATTGGGTTCTGGATTCTATATTAATCCAGTAAAACCAGAAGATTCTGCTAAGGCTTTGAGAGACAGGATTAATTCTGTATAGGGTGATATGGTATGGTTTCTACACTTTATGTTTCATTAGTATGGCATCATCATCAACCAACTTATAAAGATCCAAGAACAGGTAAGTATCTTCTTCCATGGACTAGGATGCATGCAGTGAAAGACTATTTTTATATGGCTAATCTTCTGACCTATTTCCCTGATGTTCATTATACTGCCAACATAACTCCAGTACTTATCTCTCAAATAAATGACTATATTTCTAATTATGCAAGTGATGTATATCTAGAGATTATTAATAAGCCTGTTGAAGAATTAACTACAGATGAAAAGAGACTTTTGATTGAATACTCCTTTGTATTAAATCTTGATTACTTTGTAAAACCATACCCTGGCTTCTATTCTCTCTACAGTAAGATAAACTCTCTCGGTATAGATAGGGCTGTAGAAGAACTGTCTCTTCAAGATTTTCTTGACCTTCAGGTTTGGGGACATTTAGTTTGGTTTGACCCTCACTTTAAGAAGGATGACCCTGTGATAAGAAGGCTAATAAACGAGGAACACTTTACAGAAAGGCATAAAAGACTTGTAATAAGGAAGCAGTTAGAAGTAATGAGTTTAACCCTACTTAGATATAGTGAACTCTTGGACTTAAATCAAGCTGAGATTATCACATCACCATTTTATCATCCAATACTTCCTCTCCTTATAGATACTAATACTGCTAGTTTAACTGGAATAAAAAATCTGCCAAGGTTTAACTTCCATTATCCTGATGATGCAAGACTTCAATTAAAGTATGCTATAGAGTTGTATAGTTCTACTTTTGGGGGAATTCCTAATGGTATCTGGCCCTCCGAATTAGCTGTAAGTTATGAGGCTTTAAGTATTATTAACTCCTTTGACTTTAAATGGGTAATAACTGATGAGGATATCTTGGCTAAGACTTTAGGTAGAAATTTTAGAGGATCTGATGATAAACTTTTAAATCCTGAAATTTTGTATAGACCCTACTTTTTAGAGACTCAAAATGGGAAGATAATGGTAGTATTTAGAGACAAGTTCCTATCAAACTTAATAAGTTTCCACTACTACAAAATAGACCCTCAGGATGCAGCTATAGACCTTGTAAGGAGATTAGAAGAGATACGTTTTAATCTTCCACCTGGTAAGAAATACCTTGTAGTTATAGCATTAGATGGAGAAAATTGCTGGAATTACTATCCTGAAAATGGCTGGAAGTTTCTTACTTCTCTCTACATGAGACTTTCAGAAACCGCGGGGTTAAAACCAGTAACTATCTCAGAATTCATAGATCTAGATGGGAATTTTGAGACATTAACTACCCTCTCTCCTGGTTCATGGATAAATATGTCCTTTGATACTTGGATAGGAGAAACTACTACAAACTTAGCTTGGGAGTACCTGTATTTGGTAAGGAAGGACCTAGAAGATTCAAAAGAAAAAATAAGTAAAGAACTCTATGAATCTGCCTTGAGGGAAGTACTTATTGCGGAAGGAAGTGATTGGTTTTGGTGGTATAATAGTCATCATAGAGTAAAAGAAGAGGTTATATTTGATGAGTTATTTAGAGAGCATCTTAAAGAGGTGTATATTAGGCTTAATAGATCTGTTCCGGATTTCCTAAATAAGCCTATAGAAAAGCGATAGAAATTTTATGTCCCTTAATTTATTATTAATGATATTTTAATGAACTATTAATGTTTTTGAATTATTTTATTAGCTATAGATTAGCAGGAGGTGAAGTTTTATGAGTAAGAAGTTTTTTAATAGGTTAGTAGTAACTTTAGTGATTGTTCTACTCTTTTTATCACTAGTTCCGTCTTTATCATTTTCTACCGATGCGTTTAGTATTACCATTTTACATACAAATGACACTCATTCCCATATAGAAGAGATAGCCCGTAGGGTTACGCTTATAAGACAGGTTCAGAAAGAGGTAGGCAGGAATAAAGTTCTTCTATTAGATGCTGGAGATGTTTTTTCGGGTACGCCATATTTTACCATTTATAAAGGTTCTGCCGATGTAAGATTTATGAATTATGCAGGTTATGATGCTATGACGCTAGGAAATCACGAGTTTGATATGGGTCCAAATGTATTGGCAAGATTTATAGAGAAAGCTAAATTCCCCATTCTATGTGCGAATTTTGACTTCTCTAAGGAAGATGCGCTGAAAGATAAAGTAAAAAGTTGGGTTATAGTAGAGAAGGGGGGAGAAAAGTTTGGTGTCTTTGGCCTCACTACACCTGAAACCGCAGAGATATCTAGTCCTGGTAAGAATATAGCTATCAATGATTATCTAGAGACGGCGAAGATAATAGTGAAGGAATTAGAGTCTAGAGGAATAAATAAGATTATAGCTCTTTCACACATAGGTTGGGATAATGATGTAAGGCTAGCAAAAGAGGTAGAAGGAATTGATATTATTGTTGGAGGACATTCTCACACCTTGCCTAAGTCTTATCCAACAGTTGTTGCCGATGATAATACACCTACCTTGATTGTTCAGGCTAATGAATATGGTAAATACCTTGGGCGTTTAGATGTTATCTTTAATAATGCTGGTATTATTCAGAGCTGGAAGGGGAATCTAATTGCTATAGACAGTAAGATAAAAGAAGAATCTCTTTGCAAGATTAAACTTGAGGATTATAAGAAACCTGTTACTAAGCTGATGAATACGGTGGTTGGGGAATCTTTGATTGATTTGGATGGGGAAAGAAGTAGAGTTAGATCTCAAGAGACAAATCTAGCTAATCTTGTTACCGATGCTATGTTGGCTAAGGCAAAGGTTGTAAATGCGGTTATCGCTATTCAGAATGGTGGAGGCATTAGAGCTTCTATCCCTAAAGGTAAAATAACACTTGGTCAGATTATGACTGTGCTTCCATTTGGTAATTATTTAGTTACCTTAGACCTTACTGGTCAGCAGATTATAGAGGCATTAGAAAATGGTGTAAGCCAAGTTAAGGACCTAGCTGGTAGATTTCCACAGGTATCCGGCTTAAGATTTGTTTGGGATCCAAATGCCGACGTTGGAAAAAGAATTGTCAGTGTAGAGATAAAGAATCCTGATGGAACTTACCAGCCAATTGATCCTACTAGAACTTATAGGGTAGTAACTAATAACTTCTTGGCACAAGGTGGAGACGGTTATACAGTCTTTCAGAAGGGGACTAACTTTATAAACCTTGGTTTTGTTGATTATGATGTTTTAAGAGAGTATATTCAGAAAAATTCTCCAATTAATCCGCAGATAGAAGGACGTATCATTAAGAAGTAAAAATCAGGGGCTCCAACCGGAGCCCCTTTTTATTTTAGATCATCTTTATTCCATCACTCTTTAAGAAATCTATTATTTCATCTATGTAGCCAAATGCGAGACATACTACGGTGTCTGCACCTCCATAATATATAGCTATCCTTCCTGTTTGAGAATCACACAGAGCGGCACATGGAAAAACAACGTTGGGGACATCTCCAACACATTCGTATAATTCTTGAGGAGAAAGGAGATAACTCCTGGACCTATACTTCACTATCCATGGTTTTTCATTATCTAGTAATGCACAGCCAAAACTGTAGACATATCCATTACAGGACAATAGTACCCCATGATATATAAGTAGCCAGCCTTCACTTGTTTCTATAGGGGTGGGTCCAGCTCCTATTTTTAGTGATTGCCAAGATGAATACTGGTGTCCTGCTGCCATTACAAATCTATGACAGCCCCAATGAATCATATCAGGACTTTCACTATAGAAGATATCGCCAAAAGGTGTATGACCTTTATCAGATGGCCTACTTAACATTGCATATTTCCCGTTAATCTTTCTTGGGAAGAGGACTCCATTCCTATTGTATGGAAGAAACGCATTCTCTATCTGATAGAATTTTTCAAAGTCATAAGTGTATCCTACTCCTATGGTAGGTCCATAGTATCCATTACACCAAGTAATATAGTATCTGTCCTCTAGCCAAGTTACTCTTGGGTCATATTTATACATACTTACTAATGGGTCTCTGGTCTCTTGAATAAAGTCTATCGGTTCTTCACTAAGTGACCAATTAATTCCATCATTACTAAACCCACTATGAATATTCATAGCTCTACTTTTGTCATCTACCCTAAATACCCCTGCAAACCTATCTTTAAACTTTACCACTGCGCTGTTAAAGATACTATTTGCCCGTTGCACTTGATTTCTCTTTATGATTGGATTTTTTGAATATCTCCATATGACATCTTTACAGTTAGATGGTCTTTCTTCCCATGGCACATTAGGAATTGGTTCAGTATAGATTTCTATCTTACCCATATCAGACCTCCTATAAGCATAATTTATCTAATATTATAACTTAGTGTTCTAAATGTGTCTTACAAGAGGCGCTTGAGTGTGGGTAGTATAGTATAATATTCTCTAAAAAGGAGGTTTCTGGGGCATGAAAGTTGTAGAATTACAGAGAAATGAAATAACAGAACATCTAATTTATAGTTATCTAGCAAAGACTATTAAAGACCAGCATAATAAAGAAATATTGAATAGATTAGCTCAAGAAGAGTATAGTCATTATGAGAGATTAAAAAAGATTACTGGTAGGGATGTTAGTCCAAATAGGCTTAAAATATGGTTTTATCTGATTCTTATAAAGATATTAGGAATAACATTTGGATTAAAGTTAATGGAATCTGGAGAAGAGTCAGCTCAGAAGAGTTATGGTAATATTGCTTATAGATATCCTGAGGTTGATAGTATTATTAGTGATGAAAAGGTACACGAGAAGGAGCTTTTATCTATCTTAGATGAAGAAAGACTAAGATATGTTGGTTCTATAGTTTTGGGATTGAGTGATGCACTTGTTGAGTTTACTGGGACCCTGGCAGGATTTACATTTGCTCTTAGAGATAACTCTTTAATAGCTCTTACTGGAATTATCACAGGGATAGCAGCTTCGCTCTCCATGGGCGCTTCTGAATATCTTTCTACTAAGGCTGAAAGTGAAGAGAAAAGCCCTTTGAAGGCATCTTTAAGTACTGGAGCGACTTATATATTTGCTGTGTTTTTCTTAGTTCTTCCTTATATTTTGCTAAAGAACAGTTTTTTATCTTTTGGTTTTACTCTACTATTTGCAGTAATTTTAGTCTTATTCTTTACATTCTACATCTCAGTGGCGAAAGAGCTTGAATTTAAAAGAAGATTTCTAGAGATGATAGCTATTATATTTGGAGTATCAGTAGTTTCATTTGGAATTGGTCTTTTAGTAAGGATATTCTTTAACATAGATATTTAAATTGAAAATATTTTCTATCTATGATATAGTTTTAGTGTTCCAAATAGATTAACAGAGGAGGTTATAAGTATGATTAGATGTTTTAGACTATTAATTTTTACCTTTTTGATAATGACGATAGCTTTTACCTCTCTTTCAGTCTCTTTCGCTCAAAAGGTACCTAAACCTAATTTCTACAATACTCTATCCGATTATCAGAGAATTACAGGAAAGAGGATAACTAAGTTTGGCGAATCTCCTATGTTAGCTGAACTAGTAAGACAGGGAAAGCTCCCACCAGTTGATAAGAGGTTACCAAAAGACCCTTTGGTAGTTGTTCCTGTAGAAGAAGTTGGACAGTATGGAGGACAGATAAATCTATTTACAAATTCTCCCAATAGTCTTGGAGAGGCGGATTACTTTACTGGATATGAGCATATCCTAGGTATAGCTACTGATGGTTCCTCTGTAACTCCTCGAATAGCAAGAGCCTGGAAGTTTACAGATGGTGGAAAAACTCTCACCATATATCTACGTAAAGGAATGAGATGGTCTGATGGAGCTCCATTTACTGCTGATGATATCATCTTTTGGTATGAGGATATCATCTTAAATGATGAGCTTACCCCTGTAAAGCCTGTGCATTGGTCTCCAGGTGGAAAATTAATGAAAGTAGAAAAGATTGATGACTACACTGTTAAGTTGAGCTTCGCTGTTCCGTATCCTATGGCAACTTATAGGCTAGCCCACGAGACGGGAGCTATATATAGGCCTAAGCACTTCTTAAAGCAATTCCATCCAAGATATACATCTATCGAAGAGATAAACAAGAGGGCAAAGGCTGAAGGGTATGAAAAGTGGTATCAACTTTTTGGTAAATATAATACTATTAATGCTACTGAGGTGAATTGTCCTACTTTAAGGTCGTTCGTTCTTACTAAGAGAGGAACAGACTTCCTTGTTATGGAGAGAAATCCTTATTTCTGGCAGATTGATACAGCTGGGAATCAGCTGCCTTACATAGATAGAATATTTATTAGTGTAGTTCAAAGTATTGATATTATGGATATGAAAGCTATCTCTGGAGAGGCGGATTTTGCTGGGAGACGGACTAGTTTAGAAAACTATACACTCTATAAGGAAAATGAGAAGAAGGGAAATTACAGGGTACTTCTATGGCAAGGATTATGGGGTTCAAATTTTATCATTGAGATTAATCAAACCTATAAAGAAGATCCTGTGTTAAGGAATATCTTTAGAGATATAAGGTTTAGAAGAGCTATGTCCTTAGCTATAAACCGTGAAGAGTTGAATCAGATGTTATACTTCGGTTTAGGTGTTTCTAGACAGACCACTGTAATTCCGCAGTCGCCATATTATGAAGAGTCTTTTGCTAGTGCTTATGCGAAGTATGACCCTGAAACTGCAAACAAATTATTAGATGAGATAGGTTTAAAAAGAGGCTCTGATGGTTATAGAGTAAGGCCTGATGGTAAGAGATTGGAAATTCTACTAGAGCATGTTCCAGATGCTACTGCTACAAGACTTGGAGAGATGTTAGTTCGTTATTGGGATGCTATAGGCGTTAAAGTAGCAGTAAAAGAGATTGCTAGAGAACTGCAGAGTCCAAGAGCTATGGGTAATCTTATACAAATGGGATTCTGGACTGGCGATAGATGTGCATTCTTGTTTCCTCTTGAACCCTATTGGTGGGTACCGATGAACTATGGTTGGGAAAATACTTGGTGTCCTCTATGGGCTCAGTGGTATGTTACTGGTGGAAAGTCTGGAGAAGAGCCTCCTAAAGAAGTTAAAAGACTTTTAACCCTTTGGGAAAAGATGCAAACTACTTTGAGTGATAAAGAAAGAATAAGATTAGGAAAAGAGATTCTTAAATCTAATGCCGAAAATCTCTGGACAATAGGAACTGTTGGATTAACTCCTCAGCCGATTATAGCGAAGAATTACTTAAGAAATATTCCTGCTGAAGGGCTCTGGGGTTATGATAACCTAAGAACCTATGCATACTTCCCTGCACAGATTTTTATAAAAAAGTAAGATTTTACCTGAGGGGAAAGAGGCATACTCTTTCCCCTCAGTGTGTTCTATTAATCTTCTATCAAATAATCAATAATAATCAAGAAGAAATCTCTGACCATTTTACTTGACTTGCGTAATTTCTTTTGATATTATCTCTAAACAATTACATATAGCAAAAGCTGTGAAGAGGAGTAGTAGCCATTTAAGGTGAACTCGCCTCGGAGCTGGATAGGTGAAATAGTAGTAGCTTATCCCGGGAATTCCCGTTATAGAATAGAAAGTGGGTTTAAAAGCCAAGTAGGGTGGTACCGCGGAAAGCTTTCCGTCCCTAGCAGATTTTTGCTGTGGAAGGAAAGCTTTTTTATAATCTGAAAAGGAGTTGATGATATGCGTAGTGATGAAATTAAAAGAGGAATTGAAAGGGCTCCACATAGGTCACTTTTGAAAGCTCTAGGTATAGATGATGAGGAACTGAATAAGCCCTTTATAGGGGTGATAAAT
This sequence comes from bacterium, assembly GCA_026418035.1. Lineage (GTDB taxonomy): Bacteria > DUMJ01 > DUMJ01 > DUMJ01 > DUMJ01 > DUMJ01. The sequence continues at coordinate 2,461 of JAOACC010000053.1, read as the reverse complement.
AGTTATTCGGAAATAATCCCTGGTCATATGCATCTAGCAAGAATAGCAGAAGCAGTAAAGGCTGGTATAAGAGAAGCAGGCGGGGTTCCTTTTGAGTGTGAAACGATAGGTATATGTGATGGAATTGCTATGAATCATAGTGGGATGTGCTTTTCCCTTCCTTCTAGAGAACTCATTGCTGATAGTGTAGAATCACTCGCTGAAGCTTATAAGTTTGATGGTCTTGTTGTTATTCCAAATTGCGATAAGATTATTCCAGGTATGATAATGGGACTAGCCAGAGTAAATGTTCCATCCATACTTGTTAGCGGTGGACCAATGTTACCTGGAGAATATAATGGAAGAAGGATAGATTTGTCTACCATATTCGAGGCTGTTGGGGCTGTTGCTAGCGGTAAAAAGGATATAGAATATCTTAGAGAATTAGAATATTCTGCCTGCCCTGGATGTGGTTCATGCGCTGGAATGTTTACAGCAAATTCTATGAATTGTTTATCTGAGGCTATTGGGATAGCTCTTCCTGGAAATGGAACTATTCCTGCAGTAGAAGCTGGGAGGATAAGATTGGCTAAAGCTACTGGAAGGGCTATAGTGAAATTAGTTGAGAGAAATATTATCCCTGAGATGATCCTTACTAAATCAGCATTTTTAAATGGGATAACTTTGGATATGGCATTAGGATGTTCAACTAATACAATCTTGCATCTTACCGCTATAGCTAATGAGTTGGGCATTGAGCTGGATTTTGATGAAATAAATAGTATAGCAGATAAGACTCCTTATCTTTGTCATTTGAGTCCTGTAGGTCCATATTATGTTGTAGATCTACATAGAGCTGGTGGTGTTATGGCTGTTTTGAAGGAACTTAGTAAAAGGAAGCTTGTAGATAGGGATACTCTTACTGTTAGTGGTAAGAAGTTGGGTGAGCTTATAGATAATACTGAGGTTAAAGACTACAATGTAATAAAACCTATAGATAATCCTATAAGAGAGACTGGTGGATTGTCTATACTTAGAGGGACTTTAGCTCCAGATGGTGCAGTAGTTAAGAAATCAGGAGTTGCAGAATCTTTGTACAGATTTATAGGAAGGGCTAAGGTTTTTGACAGCGAAGATGAGGCAACAAAAGCTATATTTAGCAATAAGATAGAGAAAGGTGATGTGGTTATAATTAGATATGAGGGTCCCAAGGGTGGTCCCGGAATGAGAGAAATGCTTACCCCTACATCTGCCCTTGTTGGTATGGGGTTAGACTTGGATGTTGCCCTTATAACTGATGGTAGATTTTCTGGCGCTACTAGAGGGCTGGCTATAGGACATGTGTCTCCAGAGGCTTGGGAAGGTGGTCCTATTGCTTACGTGCAAGATGGAGACCTTATAGAAATAGACCTTAATAAGAGAGAAGTAAATCTTTTGGTTGATAAAGAGGAGCTTTCTAGGAGAGTATATAAAGTTCCAGAAAGTCATAGACGTAAAGGATATCTTGGTAGATATCAGAAACTAGTATCTTCTGCTTCATTTGGAGCAGTTATGGAGGTAAATAGAAGATGAAATTGACTGGTGCACAGATAGTTATCGAAGCCTTAAAACATGAGGGTGTAGAAGTTATATTTGGAATTCCAGGTGGAGCTATAATTGATGTCTATGATGCTCTCTATGACTCTGGTATAAGACATATCCTTGCCCATCACGAGCAAGGTGCAGCCCATATGGCTGATGGATATGCTAGGGCTACTGGAAAGGTAGGTGTATGTTTTGCCACCTCGGGCCCTGGGGCAACTAACCTTACCACGGGAATAGCTAATGCTTATATGGATTCAATTCCTATAGTGGCTATTACGGGCCAGGTGGTTACTCGTTTGATAGGAAAAGATGCCTTCCAAGAGGCAGATACAACTGGTATCACTTCTCCAATAACAAAGCATAATTATCTTGTAAAAGATATCAATGAATTGGCTAGAATCATAAAGGAAGCATTTTATATAGCAAGAACTGGTCGTCCTGGTCCTGTTCTTATAGACATCCCCAGAGATGTTCAGCTTGCTACTACCGATTTTGATTATTCCTCTATAGAGATTAATATAAGAGGCTATAAACCGTCTGTAACTGGTCATATAAGGCAGATAAAAGAGGCAGCAAAGCTTATAAACGAGGCGAAGAAGCCTTGTATATTGGCTGGTGGTGGAGTTATAATCGCAGGTGCAAGCGAAGAGCTATTTAGATTAGCTACGAAGGCTAATATACCTGTAGCAACGACCTTTATGGGAATAGGAAGCTTTCCTCAAGACCATCCATTATCCTTAAAATCAGCTGGTATGCATGGTAATTACGCTGCGAATTATGCTCTTATGGAGTGCGACTTACTTATAGCTATAGGATGTAGGTTTAGTGATAGGACTACTGGTAGAGTTGATAAGTTTGCTTCTAAAGCTAAAAAGATTCACATAGACATAGACCCTGC
>JAOACC010000028.1 GCA_026418035.1 bacterium | reverse complement strand
CTTTTTACTAGAAGCTTTGGACTAAAATAGTGTGGGTCAGAGAAGACCGCAATTTTAACTTTTGGAACACTTATGACCATCTTAGCAAGAGATTTTTCTGTAGGAAGGACAAAAAGATTCGTTAAAAAAGCCAAAAGAATTGACCAGAGAGAACCTTTCTTTACTAAATCCTCCATAAAATCACCCCCAAAAGATCTTCTATCTTAAAAATAATCTAGGAAGATTAACTTGGTGTTAAATTTTATTTAAATTTCATTAAAGTTTTTGTTAACTGTTATTAAAGACTGAAACTATTGCAAAATGGTTAGTTAGATTTACTATCCTTCTTCTACCCCTTAACTTTCATGTAAAGTCTAAACAACCCTAATATAATGGCACAGATTGACAGGGCCTCTAGAAACTGTGATATAATTAATCATAGTTGATGATTTTGAAGGCTGATTTGATATAAAGATGGTGTTGGATAAAGGAGGGATGTCAAAGAGAAGGGTAAAATCTAAAGTGTCTATCACATAGAGAAATTCTATCTAAGTCTAGTAAACCTACAAAAAGAGGGAGTTAGTGGTTAAATTATCAAAAAGTAGTTTTTAAGGAGGTTATGAGATGAAGAGATTTTGTATAGGATTAATAATTGTAAGCCTATTAACAAGTCTAGTTTTTAGTTTCGGAGGCATTTCCTTCGCTCAAAAGAAATACAACGAAGCTCCTATGTTGGCCGAACTGGTAAAAGCTGGTAAATTACCACCAGTTGAGCAGAGATTACCTGAAGAGCCATTAGTCTATAAAGAGGGAGAGGAGGTCCTTGCTGGAGATATAAAGCTTGAGATAGGTAAATATGGTGGAACTCTAAGAATAGTAAACCCTGGTACTCCTGGTGGCGGTGAATGGTGGGCTATTAGTAGAGAACCGCTATTAACTCAGTCTGGATTGGGTGAACCTGGTAAAAAGCCAAGAGGTAATGTGTTTAAGGGTTTTGATATGTCTAAAGACGCAAAGACCTTTACCTTCTATCTTAGAAAAGGAATGAAATGGTCAGATGGAGAACCTGTCACTACTGATGATGTACGTTTTGCCTATGAAGATGTTTTATTGAATCAAGAGCTTACTCCAGTATTTCCTGTCTGGCTAGCAAATGAAGATGGGACTCCATTTAAGCTAGAGATAGTTGACAAGTATACTTTCCGTGTCATATTCAAAAATTCGTACGGTCTATTCCCATATACTCTTAGTTTACACTGGCAGACATGGGATTCTGGTCCACTAATTCAGCCTAGTCATTATATGAAGAAGTTCCATGCCAAATATACCCCGATAGAAAAATTACAACCTTTACTTAAGGAAAATGGTCTAGGTGAGAAAGAGTGGGCTAGATTATATTGGCTTTATGCGTGGGCTAGCTGGGGATTAGGAAAGACTAAAATTGGCTGTCCAACCTTAGCTCCTTATGTATTAGTAGATATGCCAACTGCCCAAGTGGCTATACTAAAGAGAAACCCATACTATTGGAAGGTTGATACTGCAGGTAACCAACTCCCTTACATAGATGAAATCAGAGCAGATACAGTAACTAGAGTAGATATGTTGCCTATGAAGATTATGGGAGGAGAAGTAGACTTAGCTAGACAGGCTGTATCTATAAAAGAAGTTGCTCTATATAAGGAGAATGAAGCAAAAGGTGGTTATAAGGTAAAACTATTGAAATTCCACTGTCCAATACCAATTACCTTCAATTATAGTAACCCAGATGCTGAATGGCGTAAGATTGTATGGGATCGTAGATTCCGAGAGGCTTTAAATCTAGCTATAAATCGTAAAGAGATAATAGATGCAGTTTATAACGGTTTTGCCTCCCCATCTAAAATAACTCCAAGTGAGTATAATCCTACAAAAGCAAATCAACTACTAGATAGTATAGGTCTTAATAAGCGAGATGCAGAAGGATGGAGATTAAGACCAGATGGGAAGAGAATGGAACTTCTTATAGAAACTAGTGCTCCATCTACAGACTTTATACCACTATGCGAATTACTAGTGGAAAACTGGAAGTCTATAGGTATCTACACTACGATGAAGTATGTGGATTCTTCACTTCTTTCTCAAAGGGTACAGGCTAATCAAACTCAAGTCGTTGTTAGCACGTGGTTTGACCTCCCGGTTATAGAAGGTAACCCTTATATGATAGATTGGGTAGTTCTAAATGATAGGGCAAAGATCTCTGCAGGTTTCTATGATTGGTATGTTTCTTTTGGGAAGAGAGGTATGGAGCCACCTGCTGCGTTTAAGCCAATCTTTACTCTATACAGAAAAATGAAATCCAGTACCACTCCAACTGAGATAAAGAAATATCTAGAGACCTGGAAGAAGACTATTCATGACACACTATTCTTATTAGTTCCGGTAGAAGATATAATGATACCTTTGATTGTTAACGAGAAACTAGGGAATGTCCCTGAGAAGGGATTCCAGATTTTAGGTAACTTTGGAGGAGAAACTCTCTTTTATAGATAAGATTTAGAGCTGATGTAAACCCCGGGTAACAAAGATGTTACCCGGGGTAATTATATTAGAGAAATGGAGGTTATGACATGCTTGTTTATATAGTTAGGCGATTCTTAATGATTATTCCTCTATTAATTATCCTCTCTGTAGTGTCATTTATCATAATTCAACTTCCTCCGGGTGATTATTTGACCGTCTATATTGAACAACTTAGAAGGTCTGGAACTTTACTTAGTGAAGAGACTATTGCAAGATTAGTCAAAGAATATGGTTTAGATCAACCAATTTATAAACAATACTTTATATGGATGAAAAATATAATAACTCAGGGAAATTTTGGCCGTTCCTTACAATGGAATAGACCTATAAATGAGCTTATTAGAGAAAGGTTAGTATTAAGTGTAATTCTTTCCCTTTTTTCCATGACTCTAACTTGGATAATAGGAATCCCCATTGGTATATATTCTGCTATACGTCAGTATTCAGCTTTTGATTATATATTTACCTTTATAGGATTTATTGGTCTTTCTATACCTGGTTTTCTTCTAGCTCTGATAATCATATGGTTTGCCTATTCGCAGTTTGGAGTAATGGTTACAGGTCTTTTTTCTCAAGCTTATATAGATGCTCCATGGAGTTTAGCAAAAGTGGCTGATATGCTTAA
>JAOACC010000127.1 GCA_026418035.1 bacterium | reverse complement strand
ATGTTATCCGATGGAAGAGGTTTCCTCTGTAAATTTAGAGATCCAAATTCAATAGTAGATATAGTGCTTTACCTCCTAGAAAATCCTGATAAGCTTGATATAACTAGAAAGAGGATAATAAATCTTAGAGAAGAAATGAGCTGGAATAATGTTGGAGCTAAGTATATCAAGCTCTTCCAGGAGGTGACGACTAATGAACCTCATATGCATAAAAGGGTATCCAGAGCTCTCTATTACGCATCTTAAAAGACTTACAGATTGCTTTGGAATAATACAACACTCTAAATATGGAATCCCAGATAAAAAGACCGGATATACTACTGATGATAATGCTAGGGCTCTATTTGTGTCACTTAGATATTGGAATATCATAAAAGAAGAAGAACTATTAGAATTAGCAAGGATATATCTAGGATTTATATGGTATGTCCTTAGGAATGATGGATGGCTCCATAATTTTGTCTCCTATGATAGGACATTTCTAGATGAAGTAGGCTCTGAAGATAGCTTTGGCAGAGTATTTTTAGCCTGTGCATACACATATAATATAGCTCCAACCGATATGGCATTATGCGCAAGGGAGATTTTAGATAGAATGAAATCACATTTAGATGAAATCAAATCTCCAAGAGCTATATCATTCCTCCTTGCAGGATACATCTTCCATAGAGAAGAAAAGGATATTGTATCTAATCTGGCGGAGAAAATAGTAAGGTTATATAAGTATACTGCCAAAGATGGTTGGAAATGGCTAGAACCGTATTTAGCATATGACAATGGTATTATACCAGTAGGTCTTCTTTCCAGTTATTTAATACTAAAAAACAAATTATTTTTAGATATAGGATTAGAAATGCTTAATTTCCTAGCGGATTATTCATTAAAAAATGGGATCTTTATCCCGCCTGGCAATGAAAGATGGGAACTAAACACAAATGGTGAGGGAAGACCTATATTTGATCAACAGCCCCTAGAAGCTTCATCATTTATAGAGGCATGTAGGATAGCTTTTCATATAACTAAGGATGATAGATATATAAAATGGGCAATGAATGCATTCGATTGGTTCTTCGGAAAGAATATAATAGGTGAAGATGTATATGACGATAATACCAAATCTTGTAGGGATGGAATTAATAGATATGGATTAAACCTGAATGCTGGAGCAGAGTCTATAATCTCATATCTATCTTCATATATCTCTATGTATGAGATGTTAACAGAAGAGACTCTACATATCCTTCAGGGGGTGGAAAGATGAAAATCTTCATACTAGCAGGTGGAAAAGGGACTAGACTTTGGTCATTATCTAGAGAGAAATATTCAAAACAGTTCTTAAAACTGATAGATGGAAAAGAGCTATTAGAATCTACCTATGACAGGGTACTGAGCTTGGTAACACCAAAAGACATTATTACTGTTACCAACTCTGATTATTACTTTTATGTAAAGGATATATGTTCTAGATTCTCTAAAGAGATGGAAGAAAATATTATCTGCGAACCAATAGGAAGAAATACTGCTCCAAGCATAGCCTTAGCCTGTCAATACGTAATAGAAGTCCTAAAGAGTAATCCGGAAGAGGTAATCTTTGTATTTCCCTCAGATCATCTTATAAAACCAATAGAAAGCTTTGTAAGATATATGAATATTGGAAAGGAGGTTGCAGAAAAGGATTATCTAGTTATATTTGGTATAAAGCCTAATAGACCAGAGACAGGCTATGGATACATACAACTTGGAGAAAATAGAGGAAGTTATTGTATAGTTGATAGATTTGTAGAGAAACCAAGTTTAGAAAAAGCTGAGCTCTACATAAAGGAAGGTAATTACCTATGGAATTCAGGTATATTTACCTTCAAAATTTCTACCTTTCTAGAGGAATTAATAAATTATCAACCTGAAATCTACAATATTATAGCCAATGGTTATGAAGATGCAATAAGGAATTTTGAAAGGATGCCATCCATATCGATAGACTATGGCATTATGGAGAAATCAAAGAGGGTAGCTGTAGTTCCAATCTCCAATATGTTATGGAGCGATATAGGTTCATGGGATGCACTCTATGAGATTAGGGAAAAGGACCAAAACGGTAATGTACTTATAGGGGATGTACATCCTTTAGAGACAAAAAATTCTCTTATATTTAGTAACAATAGGTTGATAGCAACTATTGGAGTAGAAGACCTTATAGTGATAGAAACAGATGATGTTGTTCTTATAACAAAAAGAGGAAATGGACAATCGGTTAAAGAGCTTATTGAAAGATTAAAAGCAGAGAAGCGAGAAGAAGTTATAAATCACACAGAGGTATTTGAAGCTTGGGGTAGATATAAGACTATAGACAATGGAGAAGGTTATAAGGTTAGAAGGCTCTTTATAAAACCTGGAAATCTCTTAGAATCAGAATTTCATAGAGAGAGGATGGAGCACTGGATAGTAACAAGAGGATTTGGAGAACTCGAGACTAGAGACAAGAGATACAGATTCAAAGAAGGAGATAGTATTGTAATACCAAACTGTAGTATTCATAGAGTGAAAAATATAGGAGACCTCCCTCTAGAAGTTATAGAAATACAGATGGAAAATAGCTATAATTAACTATATGGACTATGGAGAGGAAAAGGATAGGATAGTCTTATACCTAAGGGAGAAACTTAAAGAGGAGAAGAGGGATGGGTTTATCTTTGGGCTAAGTGGAGGGATAGATTCAACAGTAACGGCTTATCTACTTAAAGATGCGGTAGGTAAAGATAAGATTTTAGCCCTAATTATGCCAGAGTTAGATTCAGATCCATCTAGTAAAAAAGATGCCCTATTAGTAGCAAGGGCTCTTGGTATTAGATATAAAGTGCTTCCCATAACAGAGGCTCTTAGGTCCATAGGGGTCTACAGAGAGGTTCCCCTATGGATACTTTTATTTAGAGGATTAAAGATTAGGGTAATAGATAGCATATATGAACAATACACTAAATTATTAGATAGACCTCTATTCTTTGCACTCAAAGATAAAGTAGACTCCAGTTTATACTGGTTCAATAGAAGTAAGGCTTACTATGGTATAAAACACAGAATAAGAATGGCTGTCCTTTATTTCTACGGAGAAAAAGAAAACTATCTAGTTGTTGGCTGTACCAATCTAACAGAAAGACTTATAGGATTTTATGTAAGATATGGAGATGATGCATCAGACATAGCCCCTATATCCCATCTATACAAAACAGAGGTCATAGAATTGGCAAGATTTCTAGGAGTTCCCGAAAGGATAATAGAAAAGGCTCCAAGCCCAGACTTAATCCCTGGTATTACTGACGAAAAAAGTTTTGGCATGAGTTACAAGGATGTAGATCTTCTCCTAGAGGAATTTGAGAATGGTAAACAGCCAGAAGATATAGAGAGCAAAATAGATAAAAAACTGGTAAATTTACTCTATGAGCAGTATAAGTGGGTAAAAGAGCAGGAAAAAAAGCCTTGGAGGTTGGATAGATGAATATAGAATTATCTAAGAATGATAGATACCTAATAATCAATGCGGATGACCTAGGGATGTGCCATTCATCTAATCAGGCAATTTTTAAACTGTTTGAAGAGGGATTTATAACATCTAGCACAATGATGGCTCCCTGCCCATGGGTAAAAGAGGTGGAAGATTTCTACAAAGTACGTCCCGAAGTAGATATTGGAATACATCTAACATTTACAAGCGAGTGGAAGCTATATAAATGGGGACCAGTAACAAAGAACAGCTCGGTAAGCTCTCTAATAACAAAAGAGGGATATTTTCCAGAGACATCAGAAGAGGTGGAGCTACATGCTAAAAGAGAAGAGGTAAGGGAGGAAATAAAAAATCAGATAGAGTTAGTAATAAACCTAGGCATAAACCCTTCTCATCTAGACAACCATATGGGGAGTTTATATGGACTTAAGTATGGCAATAGCTTCCTAGATATAGTCTTCGAATTTTGCAAGATGTATAACTTTCCCTTTAGATTGCCTAAGAATCTAGATGAAACAATGAAAACACAGCTTCCAAAAGAGGCTATCTCAAACTATGAAAGGATAATCGATCTGGCAGATAAGATTGGAGTAAGACTTATAGATTATCTAGTATCTTACTCTTTCTCTTTAGAAGATGGAGAAGATTACAAGGCATTTAAGAAAAAGGTAATAGATATTGTAAGAAATCTAAAGGCTGGAATAAGTGAGCTTTACATACATCCAGGATTAGCTACCGAGGAGTTAAAGGCTATAAATCCACACTGGGAAAAACGTCAGATGGAATTTGATCTGTTTAGGGATGAAGAATTGTATAAAATAATCCAGGATGAGGGTATAAAGCTTATAAGGTGGAAGGATCTTAGAGACTAGAAGGACTATCAGTATCTCTATTTATAAAGTCGAGGTAACTCTGTAGAATCAGTGTAGCTGCTATTCTATCTATCAATTTTCTATCCTTCTTTCCCATCTCTCTTGCTATTCTTTCTCCCTCAACTGATGTTAACCTCTCATCCCAGGTGATGACCTCTATACCTGGTATAGTTCCAAGCGTCTCTACCACTTTAGAGAGTTCTTTAGATAGATAACCAGGCGTCCCATTCATATTGTTAGGAAAACCAATCACTATCTTTCCTATGTTGTATCTCTTTACCAGTCTCTCTATATTTATGCGTAAGTCATTAAGCCCCTTATTCTCTAAGGTATTTAGACCAAAGGCTATTTTGTTACTCTCATCACTTATAGCAAGTCCTATTCTCTTTAATCCAAAATCTATACCTAAATATCTCATACAACCCTTATAGAAAAATCGGGACATACCTGTGCACAGTAGCTACAGAGGACACATCTATCAAAAGCAACCTCTACCTTACCATTTACTAATATCAATGCCCCTTGACCACATCTATCTACACAGATACCACATCCTGTACACCAGGGTTCAATCTCTATACGTCTAGTTTTCCTCTTACTACTCTCTAACAGACCTTCTTCAACCTGTAAACCACTAAAGAGAGATATATCTAGCTTCAATTCTTCTACAGTCTCTACACCTAAGAGAAACGTATGAACAAAACTCAAACTCCTTGCATAACCGATAGCCCTATCTATAGCTCTTGTCAAATGTCCTCCTCCAAATATCTTCATACCTATTATACCAAGATTAGCATTATAGCAATCTAAGAGGGCTGATTCCATCTCGTCCCTATCTCCATCGTATATACCAAGTCCAGCATAGTTTACAATAGCCATAACTATATCTATCAGTTCTAAGAAGGTTAACGCCCCCCTAACCCCACTAACCCTATGTGTTGATATACCAACCGCCTTTATATCTCCCTTTTCCTTCAGTTTATACATATACTCTAAAGCCTTTAGATGTCCTTTCATAGTAAGGATAGATTCCTGTTCATGTAGCATAAAGATGTCTACATCGCGACTCATTAATCTTTTTGCCTTAAGAAGACTTCTGTCAACATCTTTTTCATCTACAGCATAGGATTTAGTTATAACAAAGATATCATCAAGCCCTCTCAGGGATTCTCCCAATAGCTTGTAGTTATCATAAATCTCTGCGGTATCAAAGAGGTTTATACCTAAGCTGTATGCGTATGAAACTAACTCGGAGAAATTGTTTTTATTATCTCTATAGGATGCAAATGGTAGTGTACCAAGTGCTATATTAGATACCAATAGATCACTCTTTCCAAGTCTTACCTTTCTAATAGCTGAACCCTCGATAGCTTCAACCATACAACTTCTCCAATACCATCTACAAGTTCTACTATCTTCTTAGGAGAGGGGTAACCCTTTTCAAAAAGTAAAGGGATAGTGAGAGAGTTCTTAAAGTGAAAGATACTAGTTTGAGTAAGCTGTTCACTGTTATATAACCAATCCTTTAAGCCAAGATCTTCTAAACCCTTTTCCAGTTCAACCCTATCTGTGTCACCTAACCATTGAAAACTATACAATCCGCCTATAACAGATTCTCCTAGATCTGACTGTTGTATGAAAAATATATTATTTACATAAATACCCTGGGGAACAACTCTATTTATACGATTCTTTATATCCAGACAGGGCTTTTCTAGTTTTATATCTAACAGCTCTCTCTCCCCTTCAAACCCTACAGGTAAAGGGGGAGAAAAAGAAAATCTAGGTCTGGGATGAAAACCTTCAGTGAAGCTTACACCAATATCTGCCCTTCTAACTATCCTTTCCCAACACCTTATTAGGTCTAAATGTGATATGAAAACTAGGGGTCCAAACTTTCTATACTCAATACGAACAAACACCACAGTTATAACATCCTGCCTTCCTACAATCTTCTCTCTTAAAGCCAGATAAACTTAACTGATACTCATTCCATAAAAACTCTTTACTTATCCCTGTATTTACAAAATCCCAAGGAAGTGGATCTAACAAGGTCTTCTCTCTTGTATAGAAATCAATATCTATATTATTCTCTCTAAAAGATTCTTCCCATACATCCCAGGAAAACCTATCTGTCCAAGCGTCAAACCTTGCCCCTTTTCTCCAAGCTGTAATTATAGCCTTACTTACATCTATATCTCCCCTAGTTAATATACCTTCTAAAAGGCTCACTTGAGGGTCATGCCAACTCAAATTTATCCTTCTATTTATTTTGCTTTTCAATAGTCTAATCTTCTCCCTAGCCTCTTCTAGAGTTATCTGTCTTGCCCATTGGAATGGTGTATGTGGCTTAGGAACAAAGAGGGAAATACTTACGTTTAAATTAAGTTTTCTGTATTTCTCTCTTATACTATTTAATAACTTAGCTATGCCTATGACATCCTCATCTTGCTCTGTTGGAAGTCCTATCATAAAGTACAGTTTTACCGCCTCCCAACCTTCTCTAGACACTATATCCATCGTCTTAAATATATCCTCTTCAGTAATATTTTTATTTATCACATCTCTTAACCTCTGAGTACCAGCCTCTGGAGCAAATGTAAGGCCTCTCTTTATCTCTCCTATAGCTTCATAAAATTCCCTAGATACAGTATCTATCCTGAGGGATGGTATAGATACCGCTATATGCGATGGGATAAGTTCCTCCTTTATATATCTAACTAGGCCTTCTAGATTACTGTAGTCACTGGCACTTAAGGATAAGAAGCCAATTTCTCCATATCCTGTAGACATAAGTATCTCTGATGAAAGTTTCTTTATCATCTCTAGGCTTCTTTCTCTTACAGGTCGGTATAAAAAACCCGCCTCACAGAATCTGCATCCTCTTGTACATCCTCTCATTATCTCAACCACCGCTCTATCATGTATAATCTCTGTATTCGGAACAAGAGGTTTAGTAGGATATGGAGCCTTGTCAAGGTTTCTAATAAATCTTTTCCTTACGGTCTTACTAATCCCAGGGACATAGATACCTTCAATCTTACTTAATGCTACCAAGAGTTCATACTTATCTCTGCTATTTAACCGCCAATCCTTGAATGTATCAATAATCTCATTTATAACCTCTTCCCCATCCCCTACAGCAAAACAGTCTATAAAAGGTATAATTGGAGCAGGGTGAGATGTACACTCTCCTCCTGCAATAACAAGAGGAAGTTCCTTCCTTTCTGAAGATAATAATGGAAGTCCACAGAGGTCTAAAATAGTGAGTATACCAGAATAGTTAAGCTCATAAGAGATAGAGAAAGCCAATATATCGAATTCATTTACAGATTTACCACTCTCCAGTGTTAATAGGGGGACCTTTCTTCTACGTAAAAGTTCCTCCATATCTATCCAAGGGGCAAATATCCTCTCTGCTAATGCGTCCTCCCTACTATTTATAATGTGATAGATGATAGAGAAACCCAAATTAGACATCCCTACTTCATATGTATCAGGAAAGGCAAGGGCAACTTTAACCTTACCCTCTGGATTTTTTCTTATTAAGTTATACTCACTTCCAATATAGCTAGCTGGCTTTCTTACCCTGTATAAGAGGTCAAATGGATAGTTCATACAACTCTCCTTTTTCCAATAGAAGATAAAATTCCTATACCTATCATATTTACTATTAAAGAACTCCTACCATAGCTTATAAACGGCAGGGGTAAACCTGCTACAGGAAGAAGCCCGATGGTCATCCCTATATTCACAAACATATGTATACATAGCATAGATACTATACCAACTCCAATAAGAGTACCACTCTCACTATCGCTCTTAAAGGAGATGTATAATCCTAAAATAAACAATATTGTAAAGAGCACAATTACAATTACAGCCCCAATAAATCCAAATTCCTCTCCAATAAGAGAAAAGATAAAATCGGTATGCTGTTCTGGGATAAACTTCAACCTATTCTGAGGACCATTAAGAAAGCCATAACCAAATAAGCCACCAGACCCTATAGCTAATCTAGACTGTATAATATGATATCCTGCCCCTAACGGGTCCCTAGTAGGTTCAAGGAATGTAAGTATCCTCTCCTTCTGATAATCCTTAAGAAGGTAATCCCAAGCTAGAGGAATACTTGTCAATCCTAATATAGCTAGACTTAACAGATACTTTATATGTAATCCAGAGATAAATATGATGCAGACAAAGATAAATATAAAAATCAATGCGGTCCCTAAATCTGGTTGTAGAGCGGTGATAAAAAACGGTAAAAGAGTAATAATAAGACAAAACATAAATAATATGAGATTGTTCCACTCTTTCTTCTTACTACATATAAGAACAGACAGTTCTAAGATTAGTGCTAACTTTGCTAATTCAGAAGGCTGAAAGTTAAAACCGCCTAAGTATAGCCATCTCTTAGCCCCCTTTATTGGGGATGAGATAACCAAAGTAGCACCAAGTAGAATCAAAGAAATTAGATAAAAGTATGGTGCAACCTTAAACCATATTTTATAGTCTATGTATCTCAGGAAGATAACAATAGGGATTGTAAGAATAAGAGAAACAAACTGTTTATCCCAAAGTTCAGGACCCTTCCAATATGTAGCACTATATACAGCCAATATACCAATAGCTGATAGAATAAAAGAGACTAATATTAAAGCACCAGAGACAAAGTCGATTTTAACCCTTCTTTTTATGCCTTCTCAACCCCTTTATCGGAATATTAGCAACCAAAGCCACTGAATTCTCTTCTCCTTCAAGTGAAAATTCTACCCCATTTCTATCTATCTCCAGATGTTTGGAGATAACTTGTATCATTTCTTCTTTTATCTGCTCTATAATCTCGGTAGAAATACTGGTTCTATCATGAATAAGAACAAGTTTAAGCCTCTCCTTTGCTATCTCCTTACTTCCACCTTCATGTGTAAATAATCTCTTTATGGCATCTATTATCACACTCATACCCTACCTCCGTTTAAAGAGACGTCTAAACCTTGTAAAGAAATCCTCTTTCTCTGTATACATATTCATCGGGACATCCTCACCAAGTATCCTCCTAGCTATATCCATAAAACTTCTCCCAGCAGGTGCATTGTTATTATTTACTAAGGGTTCCCCTCTATTTGTTGATATAATTATGTGTTCATCTTCTGGAATAACTCCAATAAGATCTATAGAGAGAATCTCTAACACATCTTCCACACTAAGCATATCTCCCCTATCTACCAATTTACTCCTAACCCTATTGACTATTAATTTATTATCTTCCTTTTCCATAGCTTCCAACAATCCTATAACCCTATCCGCGTCTCTAACAGCAGAAACCTCAGGGGTTGTAACCACAATAGCCATATCGGCAGGGATGACTGCATTTTTGAACCCTCTCTCTATACCAGCAGGAGAGTCTATTATAATAAAATCAAACTCCTCTCTTAGGTTATTGCATAACCTAACCATATCCTCAGGAGAAACAGCCTCTTTATCCCTAGTCTGAGCAGCAGGGAGCAAGCATAGTGAAGGAAATCTCTTATCTTTTATAAGCGCCTGTTTCAGCTTTGCCCTGCCCTCTACCACGTCTACAATATCATACACTATCCTATTCTCTAAGCCCAGAACTACATCAAGGTTTCTTAACCCTATGTCCGCATCAACTAGTGCAACCTTTTGATCCAAAGATGCTAACGCTGTGCCAATATTTGCCACAGCAGTAGTCTTCCCTACCCCACCCTTTCCCGAAGTTATAACAATAACTTTACCCATATCACCTTATACCTCCATGAGAAAATGTCTCAATAACAATACTATCGTTTTCAACCTTAGCAATCTCAGGTATAGATTTGTTTTTAACGTGATTAGGAGCCCTTGCAATTATATCTGCTATCCTAATCTGTAATGGAGAAAGGTCCAAGGCATATACTATAGCAGACCTATCCCCCATAGCTCCTGCATGAGCCAATCCCCTCAAAGAGCCTAAGACTATTATACTTCCTTCTGCTATAACCTCCGCGCCAGCGTTTACATCTCCAATAATAACGATGTCACCATTATAACTTATACTCTGCCCAGAACGAAGGGTCTTTTTTATCACTATAGCGTTTTCTTCACTTTGGGGAATGCTCTCTGTCAAAACTCCAAGTAGGGTTATACCATCTATACTAGACAGCACATTAATTATTTCACTCAAAGCCTTACAAGGCATTCCCTCCCCAGCATACTTTATAAGAACTTTTCCTTCTCTAAAAAAGGACTTATTTCTCTCTATCTGTGTCTTAAGAGCCTCAATAGCTTCATTATCGACTTTACCGTCTACCTTAATAGTTATATAATCTTTTTCCCCTTTTACATTAATACCCATCTTAGTCTCCCTGCCATCCTCCACCTCTAAATATCTTTTTTCCAGTCAAGTAATAGCTAATAATCTCAGCAGCAATAGGAGCAGCGGTCGACCCACCGTGACCTCCCTGTTCTATAACTATTGAAAGAGCTATCTTAGGATTATCTGCAGGTGCATAAGCTATAAACCATGCATGGTCTTTACCTAAAGGGTTCTCAATATTAGGGAAGTTCTCCGCAGTCCCAGTCTTACCAGCTACAGTTATCCCTTCAATTCTAGCAAGACTACCCGTACCCAATTTTACAGTTAACTCCATACCTTCTCTTATTATATCAATTTCTCTTTTAAATTTAGAGATATCTCTTACAAGTGTTGGAGACAGTGTTTCAATGGTTCCATCTTGATTAATTATTCTAGATGCAATCCTAGGCTTATATACCTTTCCTCCATTTGCAATAGTACTAACTAAAACAGCCATCTGTATAGGAGTTACCTGTACGTAACCCTGTCCTATAGACATATTAGCAGTATCACCAATATACCAAGGTTCCCTCTTCCAAGAAGGTTCTGGAATAAGTCCCTTTACTTCTCCTGGGATATCTATTCCAGTAAGGTCCCCTAAACCAAGCAGTCTTGCATATCTAGCTATCTTCTCTGATCCTAATTTTAGACCCATAGTATAGAATGCTACGTCACAAGACCTTGCTATTGCATTTAGAAAGTTTATCCTTCCATGCGAAGTCCAACATTTAAATCTCCTGTTACCTATCATCATAGAACCAGGACAGTAAAATACTGTATCCTTATCCACTATACCTTCGACTAATGCTGCTAATGAAACAGCAATCTTAAAGGTAGAGCCGGGGGGATACACAGCAGAGATAGCCCTGTTGAGAAGTGGCTTTTTGGGAGATAAAAGTTCTTTCCATTCCTTTGGAGTTATGCCTTTAGCAAAACTATTAGGATCAAAATCTGGATAGCTAGCCATTGATAGTATATCCCCATTTGCTGGATTCATAACAACTATTGCTCCTGACAGACCTCTTCTCTTAAGGGACTCTTCAACAACTTTTTGTAGGTCTAAGTCTATCGTAGTTACCACAGTTGAGCCCGGTATGGGTGGAACTGTCCCTAAGATCTTTATGGGTCTTCCCATTGCATCGACCTCTACCTGCTCCCCACCAGGAACTCCCATAAGTTTACCCTGATAGGTCCTCTCAATTCCTGACTTACCCACTATATCTCCCATCTTTACGCCCAAATCCTTGAGGGATCTTATCTCCTCCTTAGAGACCTCACCAACATATCCTAGTATATGTGAAGCCAAACCTCTGTTGGGATACTCCCTTATCACGTTAGTTGCAATCAAAACTCCGGGAAGTTTATCTTCTAACTCTTTTATCTTACTCACTACCTCCAGACTTACATCTAACACTATATTTACTGGCTGTAATCTGTTAGGTGCTTCATTAATCTTTTCTTTAATCTCCATATAGGATACTCCGGTTATCTTGCTTAAAAGTTTCAGAGATTCCTCTTTTTCTCCCTCAAAGGGAATAACCGATACAGTAAAACTTGGCCTATTTTTAGCCAATACTTTACCCTTTTTATCAATAATCTCCCCCCTGGGGGCAGAAACAGAAAAGAGTCTTATCCTATTTCCCTCTGCTAACTCTCTGTAGTATTCTCCCTGTAAAACCTGAATCTGATATAGCTTTACTATGAGCACTACCCCTAAGGTTAATATGAATAGATAAAATATATATACCCTTATCCTCATCTATTTATCTTGAAAAATTTTCTAAAGAGTAAAAGTATTACAATCCCACAGATAGAATTATATATACCTTGGGTTACTCCAAAATTTAATGCATCGTTAATGGTAAATATTCCTAGCTTGTTAAGATATATTAGCAAAAAACTGACAAAAAAATAGAGTATTGTAACTAAAAATATAGAAGTCACTATAACCCACTTACCACCCCATAACCTGTGAAAAAATAGATATACTATACCAAGAGAGCCTATCAAACTCAACACATTAACCCCAGGATTTATTCCCCTCCATATACTATCTATCAAGCCTATGATGACAACTAAAGGGGCTATCCCTAAAAATCCATTAGAAAAAACCATAAACACAGATATTACCAAGAGAAAATTGGGAAGTAAAGAATTAATAGAAAGCATATTTGGATAAAAGATATTTAGAAAAGCACCTAAAAGGAGCCAAATAACATTTATCAATATACCTATTATCTTTTCTTTCAGATCCATTTTTATTTTGCTATCCAGAGATAATATATGCTAGAGAAATCAACAGAGGGTACAACAGTAATATCCAAAAAAGTCTCACCTGGTCTGTTATAAATATTACTTATCTTTCCAACAACTATTCCGCTTGGGTATAATTCGCTTGCCTCAGAAGTTACTATAATATCTCCCACCTTAATATCTGCTCCGGTAGATATATACTGCAAACTACAGGTTCCATCACCGTTTCCTTTTAATACTCCCATAACGTTATTCCTTAGGACCTTTACACTTACAGTATTTCCAGGGTCCAGTATGAATAAGACCCTAGAGGTATAATCACTAACAGAGATTATCTTACCAACCAAGCCATTTTCATTTATCACAGCCATATTAGATTTAACCCCGTCAATCTTTCCCCTATCCAAAAGGATAGTATTTAACCACTGACTTGGCTCTCTTCTTATAACCTTAGCTCCTATAAGGTTAAATTTGGTATTGCTCTCTTTAAAACCTGAGCTAATCTCTAACTGTTTTAAAGTCTTAATCTGATTATTAAGGACATCCCTTTCTATTTTCATTTTAGCTACTTCTATCTCTAAACGACTATTACGTTCAGCAAGCCTACTCTGTTTTTGTAAGAACAAATATACAAACTGAATCCCATCCTCTATAGATCCCTTTGCTTTACCGATAAGACCCCCAATATCCCTTATAAAATTCAATATCTTCTCTACAGGATTCTCTCCTCTAGAGCTTACTGTATCTATAAATACTATAAGAAGGCAGAGAGATATTATTAGTAGAGTAATAAGGAGACTCTTCAGAGTCCTCCACCTCTTCCTCTAAAAATAGTAACTCTCTTTAGTATATCAACCTCTTCTAGTATCTTTCCTGTTCCTAAGGCTACACAAGATAATGGATCATCAGCTACAAATACAGGCATCTCTGTCTCTTGGGACAAGACCTTATCAATCCCTCTAAGTAGGGCTCCTCCTCCTGCAAGTATAATGCCTCGCTCTACTATATCGCTTGCCAGTTCAGGTGGAGTTGCCTCCAGGGCAGACTTCACAGCGTCAACAATAGCAGAAACTACAGGCTGTAAGGCACCACGTATCTCTTCGCTAGTTACTTCTATAGTCTTAGGCAAACCAGTCAAGAGGTCTCTACCTTTTATCTCTATTTTCATTTCAGTCTCCAGAGGATAGGCAGAACCTATCTTCATCTTGACCTCTTCTGCAGTTCTTTCTCCTATGAGGAGATTATACTCCTTCTTTACATACTGTATGATAGCTTCATCCATTTCATCTCCTGCTATCCTTATAGACTTAGAGGTAACAATTCCTCCCAGAGAGATAACTGCTATCTCGGTAGTTCCCCCACCTATATCTACTATCATACTGCCCCTTGGTTCCGCTACAGGTAAACCCGCCCCTATAGCAGCTGCCATAGGTTCATCTACCAGATAAGCCTCTCTCGCTCCAGCCCTTAAAGCTGCGCTATATACAGCTCTTCTCTCCACTTCAGTACTACCACTAGGAATCCCAATCACTACTCTAGGTCTTAACAGACTTCTCTTACCTTGAGCCTTACTTATAAAATACTCTAACATAGTCTGTGTTATCTCAAAATCTGCTATAACGCCATCTTTCATAGGTCTTATAGCTATAATGTCACTAGGGGTTCTCCCCAACATCTTCTTTGCCTCTTCTCCAACCGCTAGAACTTCTGAAGAGCCTTTACTTACAGCTATAACTGTAGGCTCTCTGAGAACTATTCCTTTACCTTTTAAAAAGACAACAGTATTTGATGTACCAAGGTCTATTCCAATATCCTTAGAAAAGATACTCATATCTCCTCCTCTAGCAAAAGATGTTTAAGGGCTCCCATAATCCTCTCTATAGGAAGTCCCATTACATTATAGTAACACCCTCTTATGTACTCTATAAAATTACTACCATATCCCTGTATCGCATAGGCTCCTGCTTTATCCATATATTCTCCCCTATCTAAGTAGTTTTCAATGTCTTCATCCTTTAGTCTACGAAACTTCACTGCGGTAACGGTAGAATCTGAGATTAATCTCCTATTTCTACCATCTATAATAGTAAATCCAGTGATTACTCTATGAATCTTACCGGACAGTAATCTCAGCATATCTCTAGCAGAGTCTCTCCCATTAGGCTTTCCAAGTATCAAACCAGAGATCTCAACTATTGTATCTGTTCCAAGAATAACACCTTCTAATAAATTTTGACTTACCTGGGTAGCCTTCAATGTAGCAACCCTCTTCGCAAATCCTATAGGGTCCTCTCCAGGCATAGGCTCAGGTTCTTCTATATTACTAGGTATTACCTCGAAGTCTAATCCCATCTTATTCAAAATCTCTATCCTTCTAGGGGAACTAGATGCCAAGATAAGTTTTGTCCTCATAGTTTTAACTTCAAGATATAAGAAGATACTAACCCTGTAATAATTCCCGTTATAACGCCTAAAAGAGATAGTATCGGAAAAAGGTATAGAACATCCCTAGTATTCATTAGTATACTTACTGTTAATAGCTGTGCCAGTATGTGCATAAATGCTCCAAAGGAACTGACAGATATAGGAGAAAGATCTCTACCAAAAACATCATAAACTAATGACATTCCTGTTACACTAGCTATAGCGCCACTTAATGAGATGTAAAAGGTTATCGAAAGGAGACTACCTAAAAATATAGATAATATCATAACCCTAGCTAGGGAAAGCAGTAAACTATCAATAAATCCATCAGAGTATAAAACCACCACGTTTACTATATTTGCCAATCCTAGTTTTACTCCTGGCACAGGTAATGGAGGCAAGATATTCTCTACCAACCCTAATATAAGACCTAAAGCCAACATTAGAGAGAGTCTTACTAATTTCTTACTCTCCATCTGGTTTAAACCTACCCTTAAGATTATCTGACACAAAGATATTATCCTCTGAATCTACTATTATTACACCCAAATCTAATCTTTTGGCTAAAGACAGACCCCTCTTAGGACCTAATACAAATATTGCTGTAGACAGTGCATCTGCCTCAACAGCCTTTTTACTTACAACAGTAACACTCTTACAGAGACTTGATGGATAGCCTGTCTTTGGATTCAATAGATGATGATATTTAACCCCATCCTTTATAAAATAACGCTCATAATCTCCAGAGGTAGCTACCGCTAAACCAGAGTCTAGATAGAGAACTCCAAGGATATCCTTATTTCCAGTAGGGTCTTTTATACCTATCCTCCATGTCCTCTTAGGGTCCCTTTCTAAGGTTTTTATAGTTCCACCTGCATTTATAATAGCTCTCTTCACTCCTTTACTCTTTAAAAAATCATAGACCTTGTCTACAGCATAACCCTTAGCTATTCCGCCAAGGTCTAAAAACATACCTTTCTTAGATAACCTTACCTCTGAATCATATATCTTTATACCGTTATAGTCTACTAATTTTAATCTATCCTTTATCTCTCTATCGCTAGGAACCCTATAATTACCATCTGTAAAGCCCCATTCTCTAGTCAAAACCCCTATAGTTATATCAAATGCCCCTTCAGTGAGTTTAGATATCCTTATTGCTTCTTTTAAGAGCTCTAAGGTATCCGCTGAAACCTTTACAGGATTTATGCCAGCAGAGAGATTAATTTTGGTTATCTCACTTGAATTAATATTTACATCAAACTTATTCTGTAGATCTTGCATAATCTCTATCCCTTCGTTAGCTGCTAAATTAAACTCACCAGAGCCTTCTATCTCTATAGTTACTAATGTATCCATCAAAAAGGCTGTTACTTTAGTAATTTTATGGGATAATTCTGTATACCTCCAATACAATACTGAAACTAATAGTATCCCTACTATTATGATAAGAAAACTTTTTATACGACGAGATGCATAACATGAACTGGACACTTCTCAACACAGGCTCCACAGGCAATGCATTTCTCCTGATCTATTAAGGGCCAATTATTCTCCATCTTTATAGCCCCAACTGGGCATACCCTTGCGCACATTCCACACTTTATACATCCTGCACTACATACCTTCCTTGTATCTCTTCCAGATAGCTCTCTAGCACTACATGCCACTATAACCTTTGTATTCTTCGGTACTAAAGCAAAGAGAGATCTCGGACAGGTCTTAACACAGATACCACAGGTTCTACATTTAAGATGATCTATCTTAGGAAGTCCATCTTCTCCCATACTCAAGGCAGAGAAAGGACAACTCTCAACACAGGTTCCTCCTCCAAGACAACCATAAGGGCACGAAATATCTCCACCCCATAATATAGAACGTATATGACAGTCTTTTATACCTGTATAATCAAATCTTCTAATAGCCTTATCTCTTGTCCCAGAACACAGTAATATTAATTTTGTCTCCTGAAGAGATGGAGCCTCCATGCCAAGGATAGAAGCTATCTTTCTTGTAGTACTTTCTCCTCCTACCGGGCAACTATTAATAGGAGCATTTCCTTTAGATATAGCCTCTGCTAATCCATCGCAACCGGGGTATCCACAAGCACCACAGTTAACACCAGGAAGAGCTTCTCTAATCCTCTGCTGTAACTCTGAGGTTTCAACATAGAAGACCTTATGGGCCAAAGAGAGCAAAGTCCCAATTCCAGCACCAATTACTCCCAATATTAAGGCTGGCATTAATATATTCATAAGCTATTCCTCCTCTTTCACCGATATACCAAGCTCATCCAATTGTCTATTCTCTACATCTGAAGGCGCCTCTGTAAGAGGACAAAAGGCACTCTGCGTCTTGGGAAATGCAAGGACCTCCCTTATGCTATCCTCACCTGCCATAATAGCAACTATCCTATCTAAACCTAGAGCTATACCACCATGGGGTGGAGCTCCATAGGAAAGAGCCTCTAATAGGAAACCAAACTTTTTATAAGAGGTAGCTTCATCTAAACCCAAAATAGAGAATATCTTCTTTTGCATCTCTGGGTCGCTATTTCTTATGCTACCACTTCCAAGCTCTACACCATTTAGGACTAAGTCATACGCATTTGCTCTTACCTTCAGGGGGTCAATATCTAGGAGATTAATATCTTCTCTCTTAGGAGAGGTAAATGGATGATGCTCAGCCTCTATCCTATTTTCTTCTTTATTAAATGAAAACAGTGGAAAATCTACTATCCAGACAAAGGCATACTGAGTATTTGGTTGAAAGAATCTCTTATTTACTTCTAACCTGAATCTTCCCATTATTTCCCTTGCCACCCGTGGCTCATCGGCTATAAATAGCAACAAATCTCCATCTGTAGCCTCCGTAATCCTCTTTAGTTCTTCTATAATGCCATCACTTAATAACTTACTGAAAGGACCCCTAGGTTCCTCCTGAAGGCTAAGCCAAGCTAAACCTCTCGCACCAAGAGCCTTAGCAGACTCAGTCAATTCATCTATAACCTTTCTAGTTATATCCTTTCCTCCTGGTATCTTTAGAGCTATCACTTCTTTATCTTGAAAAGGAGGAAACGGGATAAGGTTAGCCACACTAGATACATCATAGAGAATCGTATCATATCTAAGATCAGGCTTGTCTGTTCCATACTTATAGTATGCCTCTTGATGAGACATCCTAGGGAATGGTAATGAAGGTTCTAGCCCCAAGACCTCTTTAAACATCGAATACATAAGTCCTTCTACTATACCAAATATATCCTCTTCGTCTACAAATGAAGCCTCTATATCTATCTGGGTAAACTCTGGTTGCCTATCAGCTCTAAGGTCTTCATCTCTAAAGCATCTGGCTATCTGAAAATATCTATCTATACCTGCTACCATAAGCATCTGTTTAAAGAGTTGTGGAGACTGAGGTAGTGCATAGAATTTTCCCTTATGAACCCTACTAGGAACAAGGTAATCCCTAGCTCCTTCTGGAGTGCTCCTAGTAAGTATAGGTGTTTCTACCTCCCAGAAACCATTATCTGAAAGATATCTTCTAACTGTCTGCGTAGCTCTATGTCTCAGCTCTATATTCTTCTGTAATCTAGGTCTTCTCAGATCTAGAAATCTATACCTTAATCTGATATATTCATCGATCTTTTCCTCTTCGTTAACGTTAAAGGGTAAGACCTTAGACTTAGAAAAGACCTTTATTCTATCTACTAAGACCTCGATCTCTCCTGTAGAGATCTTAGGATTTTCGGAACCGGCTGGCCTTCTAACTATCTGACCCCTTACCCCTATAACCCATTCATTTTTTAGCTCTTGAGCCACCTCAAAGGCATCTTTATTACGTACTGGATCAAAAACAAGCTGTATAATACCGGTCCTGTCCCTTAGATCTATAAATATCAACCCTCCATGATCCCTACGTCTATGAACCCACCCATCTAAAGCTACCTCTTTCCCAATATCCTTTACTCCAAAATTTCCACAGTAATCTGTTCTTTTAAACTCTTTCTCCAATTAAAGATACCTCCAATTTATCTAACTCTATCTCTTCTTGTTCTCCGGTAATCATATCTTTAAGAATAACCCTATTGTTGGCTAAGAGTTCTTCTCTCATTATTACGGATTTCTTAGCTTTACTCCTATCTGCCTCTTTAAGCTGAGATTTTAAGTTTTTAGCCATATAACTCATTTCTACTATAAAACCTCGATTCCTTAAGAGTTTACTAAGTATTATCGCCTTAGTAACTAGAGTAGCATCATAAATGATAAAATAGTCAGGAACCTCTTCTTCCTCAACTAAAAGCCCTCTATCTCTGAGGAGATTAACAAGTCTTTCCATACCTATCGCAAAACCTATTCCAGGTAAATCAGGACCTCCTAAATCCTTTATAAGTCCGTCGTATCTTCCTCCTCCACCAATAGATAGACCAAGTCCAGGTACAGTTACCTCAAATGTTGTCTTTGTATAATAATCCAAACCTCTAACTAATCTAGTATCAAGAACATATCTAATACCAAGAGAATCTAAAACTGACCTTACATTTTCAAAATGGATTCTACAGTCATCGCATAGATAATCCAAAATAGAGGGAACTTTTGCAATCACTTTCTTGCATCTTTCGACTTTGCAATCAAGTATCCTGAGAGGATTGTTCTCTAATCTGGCATTACAATCCTCACATAACTCATCTACATATGGACTAAAGAATTCTCTGAGAGACTTAGAATACTCTAATCTACATCTTGGACATCCTACACTGTTTAATAGTAAGACGGCATCGACTAATCCTAGCTCTTCAAAAAATTCAAGTAATAGCATTATCACCTCTACATCTAACACGTATGACGATTCTCCTAAAGCTTCTACACCTATCTGATGAAATTCTCTCTGTCTACCAGCTTGAGGTCTATCATACCTAAACATATCTCCTATATAGTAGAACTTAGCAACTCTTCCTGGCACATAGAGATTATTCTCTAGAAAAGCTCTTACAACAGGAGCGGTACCCTCTGGCCTTAGGGCTACAAGTCTCTCTCCTCTATCTTTAAAGATATACATCTCTTTCCTTACTATGTCGGTTTCTTCTCCGACGGTTCTAATAAACATTTCTGCAGGCTCTATTATAGGGGTCTCTATCTCCCTATAGTTATATCTTCTAAATATTTCTCTAGCCCTATCTTCTATCCTTCTCCAATTTTTCAGTTCATCAGGGAGTATATCTCTTACTCCCCTTAATGATGTATACTTTGGCTTCATAACACTACGATATCCTCCGCAAATAATCTATTGAGATATTATATCACATTCCTCGGATTGCCTGGTGGATAGAAAGCTTGACCCGAAGTACTGTCTTCAACCTCCACTCCTCTTGGAACAGCTAAAAACACGTAATCTCCAACTTTTTGCAGACTTCCTTCCAAAGCATATACTGCACCGCTTACAAAATCTAAGGCCCTTATTGCCTCGCTTCTATCTGCAGATTCAAAGTTAACAACTACTATCTTACCTGCCTTAACTTCATCTATAACCCTTCTAACTTCATCATAGTTATTTAATCCATATATAAATACAGTAACCGTCTCTTTCTCTTTACCAGATACAGAAAATATCCTATGAACCTTTTTATCAGGGTCTGTCTCAAATAAATCCTCTTCTTCATCTACAATTCCAAACATCTTTTTAAAAAAACTCCCTATTTTAGACATACTTCCCTCCTATAAAAGGTAAGAGTACAATAAAGATTATAACACTACTACTATGCTTAATCTACAAATAAAAGTTCTCCTCTATTTATATTATCTATAACTACCTCCTTCTCATTCCCTCCCAAGATGTTAACAAATCTCTTCTCTATATAATTATTATTAACTATATAAACAAAATATCTCTCTCCCTCCTGTTTCACCAGGTTTCTAGGCACCACTAAACCTTCTATCGTTCCAACATTTATGTTCAAAGAAACACGCCTTGGACCTATATAATAAGGACTCTTTATCTTACATAACCACAATTCTCTAGGATATTTACCTACCCATTTGATAAACTCAATATTTACATCTTTTCCATCTATATTTAAGTTATAATTATTGTGTTCAATGGGAGATTTACCATCAAGAGACACTTCAAGAAGGATGAACTGCTCTAAGTTATCAATAACCTTAGCTATGATATCCCCTTTTCTAACAGGATCACCATCATTTATAACCTTAGATTCCCTTAGAAGGGAATCTATATTTAGATTATCCTCGCTCCCTCTTTCTATTACAATATTTCTTGCATCTTCCATACCATCTATGCAAAAAGAAACTAACCCAGATCTATCAGATATTACCTTGATGTTAGAAGATATTATATTCTGTCGCAAATCTGCTAGTCTAAGTAGCTTTTCTCTCTTTAATACTTCCAACTCTTTGGTTAAATTTTCTATCTCAACCTTTAAAGAATTAATACGACTATTTAACTCATTGATCTTATTTAAAACTTCAGCTACATCCTGCTTATTTGCAACTAGACTATTAAGGAGTTCACTTTCTTTATTCAAATCCTCATAAATCTTTTCTATCTCTTTTTCCTTTCCTGCTATTATATTATCCTTCTCCTCTATAGCTTTGTCGTAATAAGATGTTATACTATTAACTTTTCCTATATAACTTTTATAATCTTCGATGGTTGGGAGGACAATAGCTATGGTATCCCCCTTAGATATCCTCATAGAATTACTCTTTACCTTCATTATTACTCCACTCACTGGACTCTCTATAACCTTTTCTCTACAGAGTATTATCCCCTTAGCATTGACAATCCTTTGAATAGTCAGATAGGGGGGAGAAAAGGTCTCTAGGGTATACTCCCACACATAAGGTTGAACAAAACAGATATAAGTGATGATACCTATAAAGACTCTAGTAAACATAGTTATAAGTACTATAAATATTCCTTTTCTTTTTTCTTTCATATCTCAATAAATTCTATTGGTCTAAATGGTGTAAAAGCACTACCTGCTAGAGTTTTTAATTTCCTATCTATAATTAAAGGCAGTAGATCTCTACCTCCCTTAGAGAGTGCCATCTCCAAAAGAGACTCTCTGATACTAGCAATAGTAACCCTAATCCTCTCTCCTCTAAGTACATCTATAATCATCCTTTTCTGCTCTTCTAACTCCTTCTTATTAATAGAGCTATACGACGCAAGGGGAGTAAAGGGTTTCGGAATAAGAGGTTGAAAATTGAAAGAAACACTTGTCCTATAATATTTTAAAAGTTTATCAATCCTTTCTTTAAAAATCTTCAAAGAGTTAATCTCTAAATCATAGCTACCGTATCCAAATATCATATAAAACTTCACATTTCTAAATCCAATTTTAAACGATGTTTCAAGCACATCTAAAAGTTTCTCATTACTTTCCCTTTTACCAAGAGAAAATCTTATATCTTCGTTTATATACTCTGGAGCCAAAGTTATAGAGGTTTCTCCTGCTAACTTCAAAAGTTCAAGGAATTCTTCATCTAGTGTTGACACCCTTAGAGATGCAACACTTACCTTCATTCCCTCTTTTATTAGCCATCTAAGTAATTCTTTTATGTAGGGTATACCTCCTACCAATGGAC
>JAOACC010000114.1 GCA_026418035.1 bacterium | reverse complement strand
GTCTTAGAGTATAACAGGGCATTGGAGATGTTCCCTACAAACATGATCGCTAGATGGATGAATCTTACTCCTAGAGTTTACTATCAAGTTCCTCCAGAGGAGACAGGACCAGTAAAGGTGCAGTTTTAGGAGGTGCATCTTATGAGAGAAACACTCTATGACTTGATATCTACCAACAAGATAAAGACATGGATCTTTATGATTATATTTAGCCTGCTCCTAGGATTTATTGGATATATCATAATAAACATCTTCAATTGGGGGATAGGCGGATATATAATGTTTGCCCTGTTTATAATCTTCTATAACCTAATAACATATTATTATAGCGACAAGATAGCCCTTGCATCAGTTGGGGCAAGACCTGCAGATCCATATGAATTCAGAGCCCTTCATAATGTTGTAGAAGAGGTTGCTATAGCAGCAGGGATACCTAAGCCTAAGGTATACGTAATAAATGATCCGTCTCCAAACGCATTTGCTACTGGCAGAAACCCTAACAATGCATCAATTGCAGTAACTACAGGATTACTTCTCCTAATGGATAGAAGCGAGCTACAAGGGGTAATAGCCCATGAGATCTCCCATATAAGAAATTACGATATACTCCTTATGACAATTGCAGCAATAATGGGTGGACTTATAGTATTGCTTAGAGATTTTATCTTCTTCTTTAGACCATCTAGAAATGATAGAAATAACAGTAGTGGCATCCTAGTTCTCATTGGAATACTTTTGGCAATAATATCTCCAATATTAGTTGCCCTTATAAGAGCAGCAATTTCTAGGCAGAGAGAATACCTTGCCGATGCATCAGGTGCTATGATCATTAGAGACCCTTCAGCACTTGCAGATGCTTTGGAGAAATTATTACACTTCCAAAGAAAGATGGTTAATGCTAGTGCTGCTACTGCGCATCTATTTATAGTTAATCCTTTTGGCGAAGACAGGGCATCATTTACTGGCTTATTTGCTACCCATCCACCTTTAGAAGATAGGATAAGGAGGCTCAGAAATCTTATCATATAGATGAAACTTGGTATAATATCAGATATCCATAGCAATATGGAGGCTTTGAATACAGTTCTAGAAAATCTCAAGGGAAAGGTGGATGAGATAATTTGTCTTGGAGATATCGTTGGTTATGGCCCAAATCCAAGGGAATGTTGCGATATAGTTAGGGCTAATAGAATATTTTCTCTCTGTGGTAACCATGATTCTGCCTGTTATGATGATAGTAACATAGAGTATTTTAATCCATTTGCCAGAGAAGCTATACTGTGGACCAGAAACCAACTATCCGATGAAGATATAACTTATCTAAAGAAACTGCCTGCTGAAGAAGTCTTGTATGGTTTCAGGATTGTCCATGGTGCCCCAGGAAATCCATTTGAATATATAACAACACCTGCAGAGGCTAGAGATGCATTTATGTCTTTTGATGAAGACCTCTGTTTTATTGGGCACTCACACATTATGGAATACTTTGAACAGAGGAAAGGCTCACCTATAGTTAGACAGCTTCCCCTTAGGAATCAACAAGAACTAATAATAGAAGAGGGAAAGAGATACATTATAAATGTAGGTAGTGTAGGACAACCAAGGGATGGAGATCCAAGGTCAGCCTATGTAGTATATGATACTGTTGAAAAAAGACTGACTGCCTATAGGGTCTTTTATAGAATAGATATAGTCCAGAAAAAGATGCAGTTGAAAGGGCTTCCCTCCCTTCTCTGGCAGAGATTAGAAGTGGGAAGATAATCTGAAAATATATAGACCACGAAGGTCATATACCCAACTGAAGTTGGGAGCCCTTGTGGTCTTATTTTGTAATTAAGGGGTGATTTACATAAATACGACTCAAGAAAAATTTGAGAGATTAAAAGAGATATTAAAGGGTTTAGGGAATTTAGCGGTTGCCTTTTCAGGCGGTGTTGATAGCACATTCCTACTAAAGGTAGCCCATATAGTATTAGATGATAAAGTAATAGGTATAACGGTAAATAGTGCAATTCATCCGGAATGGGAGGTAGAATCAGCAAAAGAGTTAGCCAGATTTATTGGAGTAAGACATATAGTTCTAGATGTAGATATCTTCAAAGATGAAAAGATAGTATTTAATCCCCCAGAGAGGTGTTACTACTGTAAATTAAGCGTCTTTTCTGTAATAAAGGAAACTGCTAAAAAGTATGGAATAGATAATGTTGCCGATGGTTCTAATGTTGATGATATAGGGGATTACAGACCTGGTATGAGAGCACTAAAAGAGCTTGGTATCTTAAGTCCCCTTATAGAAGCTGGTTTAAAGAAGGATGAAATAAGAAGGCTTTCAAAAGAGTTAGGCCTTCCAACATGGGATAAACCAGCTTTAGCGTGTCTAGCCACAAGAATACCTTATAATACTAGAATTACAAGAGAAACTCTAGCTATGATAGAAGAAGGGGAGAACTTTCTAAGAAATTTAGGTTTTACTCAGGTTAGACTAAGGCATCTTGATAATCTCGCCAAGATAGAAGTTTTACCCAAGGATATGCCTAGACTCCTAGAACTTAGAGATATGATTATTGAGAAACTTAAAACTATAGGTTATACTTATATAACTTTAGACTTAGAAGGCTATAATACAGGAAGTATGAATAAACTTATAAGGAGTTGATAGGATGGATTTATTGGCAATAAGAGAACTTCTATTAGAGGTAAAAGATGGAAGCCTTGATATAGATACCGCACTTGAAAAACTCAAAATACTCCCGTATGAGGACCTTGGTTACGCTAGACTCGACCACCATAGGGCTTTAAGAAAGGGATTTGCGGAGGTAGTATTTTGTCAAGGTAAGACCACTGAGCAGTCAGTAGAGATTATAAAGAGACTAGTTGAAAAAAATAGTAGAGTTCTCGCTACTAGGGCAGATAGAGAGGTATTTGAAAGGGTGTTAGATTTTGTGCCAATGGCTAGATATAATGAACTTGGTAGAACTATATCAATAGTAAAAGATGATTTAGACCCAGTTGGTCATATACTTGTTATAAGTGCAGGGACAGCAGATCTACCTGTAGCAGAAGAAGCAGTTGAGACCGCAAGTATTATGGGAAATTATGTAGATAGACTATACGATGTTGGAGTTGCTGGGCTACACAGACTACTAGGTAGCCTAGAGAAAATAAGTCAAGCTAAGGTCCTTATAGTTGTTGCAGGAATGGAAGGAGCTTTGCCCAGTGTAGTTGCAGGACTTGTAAATAA
>JAOACC010000128.1 GCA_026418035.1 bacterium | reverse complement strand
GGGTATACATAGTTGGGGTAATGTTAGGACTATACAAGAAGATGCGAAAAAGAAGTAGATTATTAAGGTAAAGGTTGGATAGGGTCTAGAAAAATAAAGGAGCCACAAATGGATAAGAGCCCAAGAAGGACAATTGGTTCTTTTTTTATAAGAAATCTGGTCCTAGTATTATCTATCTATTCTCTCATAGTAGCATTACTTACTTTACTAAGATGCTTTCCTGTAGGGACTATAGGGATGTTACTTGTTCCTGTTCTTATTGCCTCTACTATTCGTTGGAAGCTAAAAGGCGGATTAATCTCTGCCATATTGGCATCTATTATTGTTACTCTGTGCCATATCCTCTTGGGAAGTCTACTAGAATGGAAGTATCTCTCTCGCTCTATCCCTACTGGGATTATAGGCTACTTCTTGATTGTAATCGCTGTGGGATATACTCTTAAGAGGGTAGAAAATCAAAAGCTACAGCTTAGGGAGGCTGAAAGAAGATATGAAGACTTATATAATGAGTTTAGAAGATACCTTGATCTAGTTCAGGTTATGATTGTTGCCCTCGATAGGGATGGTAATGTAACTTATGTAAATAATAAGACATCTGAGATACTTGGATACAAAGAAGAAGAGATCATAGGGAAGAACTGGTTTGAAAATTTTATACCCAAACGTATCAATGGAGAAGTAAAAGAGGTATTTAAAAAGGTTATTACTGGTGAGTTAGAGGCTGTTGAATATTATGAAAATCCTGTCCTTACCAAGGATGGTAGAGAGAGACTTATAGCCTGGCACAATACACTTCTGTATGATGATACTGGTAATATTGCAGGAAGCCTAAGTGCAGGGGAAGATGTAACAGAGATTAGAAATCTAGAAAGGCAGAATCAGGAAAGGTTAAAAAACTTAGGGATCCTCTACGATGCTGCAAGAGACCTTATTACTGAGGATCTAGATGTATATAAAAGGGCTCAAGTTGCTACACGGATCTGTGTAGAAGACCTTGGAGCGGACCTAGCCTGGATAGGGTATAAGGAATCGGATGGAAGGATAAAATTTATAGCACAATATCCGCCAGACCATTCCTATACAAAAGACCTCACTGTAAGGTGGGATGAAACGCCCTTAGGTCAAAGTCCAGTTGGAAGGTCTATTAGAACAGGGATACCACAAATCGTTGAAGATACAGCTAATGACCACCGTCTTGAACCATGGAGGGATAGGATTTTAAAGTACAATTTTCGCACTATAGGGGCATTCCCTCTTACAAGTAAGAACAACATCTTTGGAGCTATTATTCTATATAGTAAACAACCTAGCTACTTTACACTAGAGCTCAAAGACTTAGTATACACACTTGCCCATCTAACAGCCTCTGCATTAGAAAATTCTAGGTTATTTGAGAATATACAGAGGGATCTTGGAAGGATTAGATCTTTACATACAATTGATACATCTATATCTGAGAGCCTAGACCTAAAGGTGATACTTAATACCGCCCTGAATGAGACTATCCTTCAATTAAATGTTGATGCGGTAGCAGTCTTTCTCTATAGACCTTCTATTAATGCTCTAGAATATGTATATGGCAAGGGATTTAACACACGTCTTATAGAGGGAGCAACTATAAGGCTAGGAGAAAGTTTGGTTGGACTTTCAGCATTAGAAAGGCGCACAGTTAAAGTGCTAAATCTACAAGACTTCTTGATGGACTTTAATGTAAGGGTCTATTCAGAGAATATAAAGAGGGGCTTAGAAGAGTTTGTTAGAGGAGAAGGGTTTATCTCTTACTATGGGGTTCCTCTTATTTCTAAAGGGCAACTACTTGGTGTCTTAGAAGTATTTAACCGTTCACCATTAGAAGAAGACAAAGACTGGGAACAATTCTTAGAGGTTTTAGCTAAGCAGATAGCCATTGGTATCGATAATGCCAGACTCTTTAGGAGTCTAGAAGAGTCCAATATTAGACTCATAAACGCCTATGAAGAGACCATTGAAGGTTGGGCTTATGTCCTTGACCTTAGGGATAGAGAGACCGAGGGACATAGCCAAAGGGTAGCGGATCTAACGGTAAAGATTGCTGAGAAATTAGGAATAAATAGCGAGGAGTTAGTTCATATCCGTAGGGGAGCTCTTTTACACGATATTGGGAAGATAGCTATTCCAGATAGCATCCTTCTTAAACCCGATAAGCTTACAGAAGAGGAATGGGAGATTATGAGAAAACATCCAATACATGCCTTTCACATATTGTCTAGGATTGAATATCTCCGTCCAGCTATAGATATTCCATACTGTCATCACGAGAGATGGGATGGTAGCGGTTACCCAAGAGGTCTAAAGGGAGAAGAGATACCTCTATCTGCTAGGATATTTGCGGTAGCAGATGTCTTTGATGCATTAACAAGTAATAGACCGTATAGAAAGGCTTGGAAGAGGGAAGAGGCAATAAGTTATATAAAAGAGCAGTCTGGCAAACAGTTTGACCCCAAAGTTGTAAAAGTATTTCTAGAGCTACTAGAAGAGACAGAAAGATAGGGTGAGTAGGCCGTAAGCCGAGTTCTGTTTTAGATAACCATACATCTAGGACAACTGTTACCAGTTGCCTCCAGCGGCCAACCCGGGGATATTAGCGGGCAGGGCTACCCTCTCCCCCTATTAGGCCTTGCTCCAGGTGGGGTTTGCCAAGCCAAGAGGTCACCCTCTTGCTGGTGAGCTCTTACCTCACCTTTTCACCCTTACCTGCATAAGCAGGCGGTATATTTTCTGTGGCACTTTCCTGGCGTCACCGCCACTGGGTGTTACCCAGCACCTTGCCCTGAGGAGCTCGGACTTTCCTCGGAGGGAAACCCTCCGCGGTTATCCACCTACTCACCCTATATATTATACTACCCTCTTTTTAAGAGCCACAAATATAAGGGCAATGGCTCCACCCAATTCAGCCAAGGCTATTGTTATTTCTAGCGGGGTATAGGCTATCCTTGCTCTGTCTCTTATACACATCT
>JAOACC010000100.1 GCA_026418035.1 bacterium | reverse complement strand
AGAGAAGAAAATTCTTTGAAGGAAAAGACAAAATCTATTTCTACGAATATCTTAAACCTTCTAACGGTTTACATCCTAACGTTTCTTCTAAGATTCGATATAGACTTCTTAACTATATAATTGCTAGTGACATAGAAAAATCTCAAAAAACAGCTTTAATTTTAATAGAAGAAATATTTAAATATAATCTGGACAGACTATTTTATCTCCGTATTAAACTGATAGAAGCTGGCACTTTAATAATATGTGATATGATAGAACTAGGATTTTCTGAATCCAAGTTATCTCAATTATTAGTAGAATTTATTGAAAGGGTAAATTCATTCTACGACATTATCGATTTAGCAGAAGCTTTTTATCTCCTAGTAAACTATCTAGCGAACTTTGCTATAAAAAGGGAATGTAAGCTAAATCCAATTATACTAAAAGTTAAAGAAATCATTGACTCATCCGAGGATCTCTCAGATATAACACTAAATAAAATCTCCCAATTAGTTAATGTAAACTATGCATACCTGAGTCGACTATTCAAAAAAGAATTAGGAGTGCATTTTACCGAGTACATAAATAAAGAAAGGATCAAACGAGCCTTCCCCCTCCTCTTCGATAAACAGAAGAGAATACAAGATATCGCAATTTGTTCTGGATTTAAAGATATACAACAGTTTGAAAGAATATTTAAACGATTCTATAATATGACTCCTTTACAATATAGAAAGGTTAACATGCAGGAAGCTAACAAAACTACCTTTTTGGGAACTTCTACTACAGATTAATCTTGCATAAAATCTGAAAGTAATATCTTCATCTTACCCTATCCATCTACTTGCTAGTTCTCTTACTCTTTTTATCCTCTGTTCTATTCTTCTGTGTGTAAGTCCTAACTCTTCTTTTATCTCATTTATGCTATAGCCAAAGAATCTTAGATAGATTATTGCCATATCTATATCGCTAAGGCTATGTATAAATTCTTTCAATTCCACTAAAAAAAGAGGATCCCCGCTGTAGGTTCTGGTTAGCTCATCTAGGATAGGTTCAATGTTGTAGCTCTCAGGGATTAGCCTTTCCAGTCTTTTAATCTCTGGATAATTAGCCACTCTCTTCTATCCGCCCTTATAAAAAGAATGTCTCGCCCTTCTAGCCACCTATATATACTCTTGAAGCCTTCAGCCCTTCCTTTTACTTCTGCACGCTTACCATTTACTATTAGATCTCCACTAAAGGATCCTCCACTAGCTCCAGATAGTGGAACCCTCTCAACTAGATAACCAAGCTCCTCTAGCCTTTCTTTTAATTCTCTCTCTAATCTATACCCTTTACGCCTGCTCTTCATTCCCATACAGCTCTTTCCTTACCCAATTTATACCTTTTAACTCTTCAAATATCCTAATGAATCTTATTAGGTCCTCTTTTTCAAATTGATACATCCTAAGTATACTGTTAAGCACGCTTCCCCTTCTGCATGCGGAATTCACCTCTTTTGTCTCGTCTATGATTGCAAAGAATCGCCTAATTGCTATACGCTGTAAGTCCTTCTCAAGCCTGTTTAATTCTCTAAACTTATTCCTTATTAGTATTTTCTCCATAATATCCCTCCTTCACAGTAGATTTTGTATCTGGGGGAAGAAAGCTTATGCCAGCACCAAAAACTTTGAGGAATAGCTTTTTAATATCCCTTTTTGGGGTCACTACTTCAGGACTAATTGGCTTAAGTTTTGTCTTATAGAAATCAAGATGTCTAGCTATTTTAGACATTCTCCTTTCTCAGGTTCTCTTATATTACATGATGAAACCTCAAGTATAAGTGGTAATTCACCAGTCCTTCCAAACCTATTCTTTACTATATGTATACTTATTGGTATCTTATCCTCTTTTTTCTCCTCTAGCTCTCTCCAGAGGACTATACCAACATCTATTAGGTATTCTATCTCCCCTGCCTCCTTGAATGCCCCAATGTTTGGCTTCTCCTTGTATAGACTCTTTGGGATGAAAGATGTAAAGAATACTGGTATGAGTAAATCCCTCGCTATATGTGCCAGTAGCTCTGTCTTTAGTATTGTCTTTTCCCTTGTATCTAGAGAGTTATTGATCTGTAGTGCGTGTAGGCTATCCATTATGAATATTGCCTTTCCTTCTCTTTCAATAATTCCTGATATAATACCTTCTAGTGATTCCGCAGTATATTCTGGTGTTAGCTCAAATGTGATCCTATTCTCTATCCAGTCTCTTTCTATAAGCTCTTCAAAATTCTTCAGGTTTTCTCTTTTTATTGTCCTAAGTAATAACCTATACTCTGGTTCTTCTGTTAGAAAATATATTGATTTATAATCTATCTTAGCCAATTCATCACAGAGTAGATTAAGCCAGGTTGTCTTTCCCACTCCTGGAATTCCAGCTACTCCGTATAGTCCAGGCAAGAGACCATCTCTGAAGAATTCTCTTAGGTATGATAGTCTCTCTGGTATTAGAAAGGCATTCTCCTTTGCTATCCTGAACTTCTCTAATATCTGTGGAACTCTTTCCCTTACACTTCCAAATGGCGTTACCTTTTTTATTCCGAGTATTGCGTCTTCTATCCCTAGTGTCCCCTCCTTCTGAAGTAGCTCATTCAGGTCTTTTATACCTTCTGGAAGTCTTATTGCCCCTATGTATGGATTCACTAGGACTAGCTCTTTTAAGAGTTTTTCCTCCATCTTTCTACCAGATTCATCATTATCAAGTGCTAGGATAATATCATTTGTCTTTGCTAGGTCTATTAGTTCCTTTGTCTGTTCCTGGCTTGGAGCACCAAGTAGAGCAACTACCCCAAAAGAAAATGTATTTCTTGTCTTTTCTAAGCTTAAAGCATCGTATATTGATTCTGTTATAAAGTATGGCTTATCTGGTGAATAGCTTCCAAAGTAGGCTAAGCTTCTTTGTCTTCCGGCAAGGTTTAACTTTGTAATCTCAAGCCTACCCCTGTTTAGAAAGTCTTCAAACTGAAAGCCTACTACCTTACCATTTTTATTGCTTACTGGGAATACTAAGAATGCTTTTCTATCTTCATCGTATAGCCACTTATTATTTCTAAAATCTTTGACCCTGGCTAGATGTTCTCTTTTAGAAAAGCCTATCTTAAATATCTTTATCTCTTCTATGCCGAAGCCTCTTTTTGATAGATACTGTAGTGCAGATTGTGCTAGTTTCTTCTCTTCCTCTGGACCTCCACCACTAACTAGAACTAAGAAGTTTTTATTCAACCTATCAGCTATAAAGTTAAAATCATAAGACTTGATATCTTCTCTCTTTTTGTCTCTAGTATTAATAAGCTCTAGGAAGTGGTTAAATGAATAGCTTTTACCACAGCCAAAGCAGTGAAATTCAATCTGTTCGTGATATCTGTTGTAATAGATGTAGGCGGAGGGATTATTGTCATTGTGGAATGGGCAGAGTAACTTACCATTTTTGTCTATGGTTATACCGAGATTACGGACCTTTTCGATGGCAGAGGCAAGGTCGGTCATAAAATTCATCTCCTTTCTCTATAAATATATCCTTATTCTATGTGAGTGAGGCTTTTTTAAAAAAGCCTCACTCACTCTATTTAAATATTTAATATATTTATATATTTCAAAAATGAATCTAGATTTGATGCGCTTTTTGGGGCAACTTTTCTCCAAAAAAGTGTCGGTTTTCTCCAAAAATACGTCGGTTTTCTCCAAAAACATGTCGGTTTTCTCCAAAAATACGTCGCCTCTTTTTAAATTTAGTTCTGATGCGGACTTTTTAACACTTATTTCTTATCTCTCTTAAAAGTTATGATTGTATTGGTATCAAGCCAATTTTCAAACCAATTGTTATTACTTCTTGTTGTCTTTCCTCTTTTTACTTCATCCCTGGTTCTTTTTGGAGGAAATTTTTCCCATTCATAGTTTTCTATATAGCCATGATGTTTTAATGTTTCTAGGATATTTACAAGTCTATAGTAGGTTCTTTCTGGATGTATTCGGTCTATTTCTAACTTAGCTATCTCTAGGAGTTCTTTTACTGTTCTAACTATCTTTTTTGCGTTTTTTAAATTCTTGCCGTATGAGAAGAATATTGCCAGATTTTTGAGTTCAGGTTCGTGTAGGCCTAGCTTAAGGACCTCATTATCCCTATCAAAGTTTATTAGGTCTTTATCGAAGTTTGGCCTGAATAAAATCACTACGTCTTTTAGTCTCATATCCTCAGAAAACTGTTTTATGATATTAATAGAGAAGATGTTTATTCTAAAGCTATCCCTATCCTCTATCTCTGGGAAGAGCTCCTTTATCTTTTTAGGGACAGAATCACCAGCAACTCCTATCTCTGTCTTTGCTACATTCCATATCATCTCTAAGACTTCTTCTTTCTGTGCCTGCAGGTATCCGTGTCCTGGTCTCCTATTGCATCCAATGTTATCCATAAGGTCAGTAAGATATATGCCCTCTTTATCTTTTACAGCATAGTAGATAAAGGCATAGTAGACTGAGAGGAATAGAGCTTTCTCCCTTGCGGTTTTGGGCTTATATCCACCAAAACTTATATAGAACTTGTTTTTATTCCTTCCAAATCTGACAATATTTCTGTCTCCTATAAATTGTACAGCAATAAAGAGATTGTTGATTGGAAGTTTAGGGGTTTCTTTTATTTTCTCTATTTTGGAGAGGAACTCTTCATTGATAGAAAGCTCAGGCTTAGGCTTTTCTCCTCCTGTCTGTTCCCCTTTTTTATCTTTTCTATGTTGCTTTTCAATCATAGTTTCCCTCCTCTTATCTACTTTTTTTGGGGGGATACTAGACAGGGCACTGTTGATTGGTGTAAAATATTACTAGGAATATCACAATGCCCTGTGGACCCTAAGCCCCCAGTAAAACTTAGGGTCCTTTTTTATGTTAATTTATCTTGTAGCTTCCATTAATATTATACTGACCCTTCTTCAAAGTGCGAACCTACTATATCTATGTAGAAATACCTTTCTAATATACCATTAATTTTATGAAAGTCAAGTCAAGTAATTTGGCCTTTGTTCTGCACCATATAGGGAACTTACAAACTTCTGGCGACCCTACCAGAAGGTAGTAAGAGATCCAAAGGTAGATGAGCAAACAACTTAAGGGAATTTGGGAAATAGGATCCAAAGGATTCGTTGGGGACCTACCGCTTAATGTTTTTATGTAGATAACTATAGACACTTTTCCTTTTATGGTGTATACTCATTTAGGAATAATGCTAACCATCCTGTGACCTCCTTTCGTAAGATAAATATAATAAGGTTGCAGGATGGTATTCTCTTTTGCCAAATCTGATGAAACAGTCTAATTTCGGATAGATTATTTTTGAGGGATGTTGCTATCAAGGATAAAAATGAGTAATTCCTCTCTTCCCATTATGTATAATAGACTTATACAATACTACGAGGTGGTGATAAAATGAAGCTTAAAGAAATAATCTTTGTGGTAGAGGAAGATCCAGAAGGTGGATATAACGCTAAGGCATTAGGCTACTCTATATTTACCGAGGGTGAAACTTTAGAAGAGCTAAAAGAAAATATAAAAGATGCTATAAGATGCTATTTTGATAGTGCAGAGGATATGCCTGATATTATTCGCCTCCATATTGTGAAGGAAGAAACGTTCACATATGCCTAAGATTCCAAGAGATATCTCAGGTAGAGAACTTGCGAGAGTACTTAGTAAATATGGCTATACGATTTCAAGAGAGACTGGAAGTCATTTAAGATTGACTTCTAATTTTATGGGGCATACACATAATATTACTATCCCTGATCATCATACCATTAAAATAGGTACACTAAATAATATACTTAAGGATATAGCAGAATATCTAAGAATCTCTAAAGAACAATTAATAGATAAACTCTTTGGGAAATAATTTATAAAGCATCTAGTTCCTATAAGGATACTTTCTCCACCCTTATGAATACTACAAAATTTGATATTCATCAACCATATATGCAACAGTTACGGAATGTTGCATGATTGACTTAGAGACATAATGTTGCTAAAATATAAAACGAAAGGGGATGAGAGTGGGGATAAGAGAGAACTCTAAGAAAAGATAATTAATTCCAGTCAAGTTACCTTAAAAAGGGTAGTTAGCTTATATAAAGGATGATTGTACCTTGATAGATAAATATTTAGAGTATAAAGTATGAAATAAAAATATAGATCCTTTTCCTTATCTAAAATTTTATTTGCAAGAAAAGGAGGTTGTGAAGATTATGAGAAGGTTAAGTGTTGTGTCAATTTCTATAGTATTGGTAGTTTTTTTAGCTTTACCCACTTGTGCTAAAGAGATAAGTATTTGGGCACAATTTTATACGCCTACTAAGACTATGCAGGTTACTCCAGCAAATCCTTACCCTCGTCAAGCCTTAAAGATTCTCGCAGAGAGATATAAAAAGCTTACTGATATTACAGTCAAAATAATAGAAAAGCCAGGTACACAAGACGATAGACAATGGATTCTTACACAAATGGCAGGCGGAACAATACCAGATATATGT
>JAOACC010000046.1 GCA_026418035.1 bacterium | reverse complement strand
ATGGAAAACTCTAGTATCTATCATCTCTTGAGCCAGGCTTTTATCTTATCCATAAAACTTTTTGGTTCAGGTAGTTGCCTAGTAGTAAGCATATTAATAGTATTTGTAAGTTGTTGGAGTTGACCTCTGAGAAATTCTCTCTCTTCTTTCAGCGCATTTATTTGTTCTTTTAACATCTCATTTTCTTTTTGTAGGGTAGCCAATTGGATAACCATTTGGTTAACCATATTAACCTCGGTTAACCTTTGGTTATCATCTAGCACTACCCCTTTTCTTTAAGCAAGTTTTGAAGCGAGGTTTCTTGGATTAACCATTGGTTACCCTGGAAAGTAGTGGTTAACAATCCCCTTTTAATCCACTTCCTGAGAGTGCTGGATGATAAATTATATTTTTTTGCACACTGCTCTATGGTTAACATTTGGTTATCCATATTATTAATTTAGCACATAGACTAACTTAGGGCAAGTTTCTTATCTAAATCAGATATTTATTAGAGTACTAAGAGAATTTATACCAGTTTCTTAACAAGCTTCTGAAAGACCCTAAATAGACGTCCTGACGGACCCTTTCTGATAAACTCGCTAATTACTATTTTTTCTTCTGCGTTTTATCTCTTTTACTATCTCCTTCACATTTCTATCTTGTAAGATAGCTTCTCTTTCTTTTGTATAATCTCCATATCCAGTCTCATACTGCTGAAGAAAACGAATCATTCCTACTGGACCTAATTCCTTAGCTATAGCTTCTATCCCTAATTTCCTTATAAGAGCAGGAGTTAACACCCTATTACTCACTTTTTATCACCTCCAATAGCCATTCTATAGGAGATCTAACTTCTACCAACAATCTTGCATTTAACGCCTTCCGTAGTAACTTGTCATCCGTAGTAAGAAGGACATCTACCTTAGCTTTTTCTGCACAGGCAATGTGTAATGCATCATAGGGGCTAAAGCCTAATTTCTCAAGCTCTATAGCTCTTTTTTCTATCTCATCTGTAACAACAATATGTTCTTTTGCCATACTAGATAAGATCCTAACCTTCTGTTTCTTCTCTTCGTCTAGAATTCTTGAGATTTCAAAATCTACCACTTCACTACTTACTAAAGTCCAATTATCTACCTCTACATTAGAGAGAATTATAATTATACTTTCAGCCTCAAGTCTTATTCTATCTTGAGTTTGATCGTCAAAAGGTCTATTTAGACAACATACATCTAAGTAGATCCTATACTTTTTCATCTCCTCACTTAGAATTATTGCATAGATCGTAACTTTTCTCAATAGATATGAGTGATATAAAGAGTAAACTTAAGGGCGGTCCGGAAGAATCTAAGACATTTCCTTGGCAACTAACCAGATTTATACACATAATAGTCGATTATATAAGAGAAGAGCTAAAGAGAACATAGAGGAGTAGAAATTATAGATGTAGAATCTTTATATCCGTTACCCAACATAGGTACCATTTTTAGATGAGTTTTACCGTTTTTAAAATTCTATATATGGGATGTATAGAAATATGAATATTGTAATCAGTCTCAAGTAATTTCTTTATCTTTCTTATTCCAAGCTTGGGATATTTTGTTTTGATACTTATTATAAGATTTTCTATGTCTTTAGAGACCTTTTTAGGGCAAGATTTAGGAGCTTTAGATCTATCTTTTAGACCTTCTATGCCACTTTTGTAATATCTGGCTTCCCACTTTCTGAGTGTCTTTCTTGATACTTTAAAAATTTTTGAGACCTCGGATATATTTTTACATTCAAAAAGATATTGTAGAACTTTTAGTCTCACCTTAGTAGGATCCTTAGAATCTTTTATTCTCTCATAGTATGTTTCTCCTATAAACATCTCGATGATTACCTCTTACTTTGGGAATCATGTAAAGTAACATCGTATAATCTCTATCAATTCCTCTTATCTAAATTGTATAATTTTATTGAAAATATGTAAAGCTTTACATATTAAAGGTAAAGGATGGGAGAAAGTGAATAAATGAGCTCTTTTACTAAGAT
>JAOACC010000002.1 GCA_026418035.1 bacterium | reverse complement strand
AAGAGTCCTTGTGTAATAGATATAGAAGTCTCAAATGAGTATCCATATTCAGGAGGTCTTATTACAGGAGAGTGGGATGTGCCAGTTCCCGAATATCTTAAAAGAGGAGGTCCTTTGTGAGTTCTGAGCCTATCAAGGTATGTTTAGTAGGCTGTGGGTGGATAGGAGAGGAGCATGCTAAGATTTATAAGGATTTACAAGAACAGGGAAGAGTAGAATTCTTTGTGTGCGATGTTGATAGGGAGAAAGTAAAAATCTTCAAAGAAAAATATAATGCAAAAGGGATATTCCTTGATTATTATGACGTGTTAGGTAGCTCTATTGAAGTGGTAGATATCTGCCTACCTCATAATCAGCATGCAGAGGCTACTATACTAGCAGCCAATGTTGGAAAACATATTCTCCTTGAGAAGCCACTAGCAACAAGCATTGAGGAAGCGGATAGAATCTTTGAAGGGATAAAGGATAAGAAGATAAAATTTATGCTAGCTGAAAATTGGCGCTTTATTCCTACTAT
This sequence comes from bacterium, assembly GCA_026418035.1. Taxonomy (GTDB): domain Bacteria; phylum DUMJ01; class DUMJ01; order DUMJ01; family DUMJ01; genus DUMJ01. Next base: position 3,229 of record JAOACC010000002.1, on the reverse strand, counting down.
TAGAGTAGCCAAAGAATTTCTAGATAAAAGAGAGATAGGAGAACCTCTCTTGATCCAGGGTAATTCTATTCAGTATTTCGTCCCATCCGGATGGAGGAGAAGTAAGTCAGATATGGGTGGGGGGGTTTTAATAGATCGAGGAATTCACTTGATAGATATGTTATATAACTTAGGTGGAGAGATAAGAAGCGTCTATGCTCTAGCTACTCATAAAAGTATCTTAGAAATAGAAGGGGAAGATACAGTAGTCCTTCTAATGAATTTTACTACTGGTACTATAGGAAACATTACTGTAACATGGGGGATTAAGAAACCTTTAAAGCAGTCTCTTTTTGTTATATATGGGACAGAGGGAACTATATGGGAGGATTCTGGAAAAGTATTTCTGTTAAAAAATAATACTTGTGAGAAACTCTATGAAGCTATGACGGATAATTCTATACGTGAAGAAATCTTCCATTTTATAGATTGTATTACCGAAGATAAAGAACCTTTAGTCTCCTTCAATATAGCAAGAAAAGACCTTGAAATTGCAACAGCTGCCTACATATCTATTCAGTCAAATGAAACAGTTTTCTTACCTCTAAAGGAGAAGAAATACCATGTTGGAGAAGAGGCAGATTGGATTTAATGCTTATCTCTGGGGAAGGTTTAAATCTGAAAGAGAGATAGAAAACTGTCTAGAAACATTAGCCAATCTCGGTTACTCGCTAATCGAGCTAAAAGATATTCAATTTGACCCTGAGAAGAGATTATCTGAACAATTAAAGAAAACGAGAAGAATTGGCTCTCAATATGGGATAGATATAAGTAATATTGTTATACTTAGAGATATACTACATCCAGAAAAAAATGAAGATTCTTTGAGAGATATTATCTATTGTGTAGAAGAAATTTCCGAAGCAGGAATCAACGTACTAAACTTAGTTACATCAGGAATTCCTGAAAATATGACAGAGGGTAAAGCGTGGTGTATCCTCTTAGAGTCATTTGAAAGGATCTTGAAAGTTGCCGAAGAAAATAAAGTATATCTAGCGGTAGAAGCAGTAGTGGGACATATCTGTCATGATTATTATACTACTAGGGAATTAATTAGAAGTCTCCCTTCTGAATATCTCTGTATTACTTTTGACCCATCTCACTATTTGATCTATAGGAACGATATTTCATGGAGTATTATCCAATGGGGAAATAAAATTAAACACGTGCATCTAAAAGACGCGGTAGGAAAATTCGGAAAATGGGGACTCGATTTTATATTCCCAATTTTAGGAGAAGGAGCAATAGATTGGATATCTATTTTAGATGCTTTAGACAAAATATCATATAAGGGAACTTTATCTATAGAATTTGAATCTTTTAATTATTATAAGAATTATCTTCAAGAAGACCCAATTAAAGCAGCTAGACTTAGTATAGAAGCTTTGAATACTTTGTGGAAGTTATATGCTGACAAAAAGATGTCAGAACAGGAGGTGAGAGATAAGAGTATAACAGTCTAACCTACCTATTTTAGATGAAAGATAATAATGAGGTGAACCTATAGTCTAGATTAATTGAGAGAATAAGCAGAAAGGAAGTTTACGAAGGAGGTGGTGGAGTAATGGAAAACAATCCTTAAAATTTCAGAAATCTTAAGAGGAAGATGAGATTAATCCGTATAACTTGAGAATTTTAGAAAATCAAAACATTTAAAGGAGGTAAAGAGTTATGTTTGGAAGATTAATAAGTTGGATAGTTTTAATGTCTATGATAGTAGTTTTTCCTTTAGTGGCTTTAAGTAAAGACCCTTTAAACTTTGCTATAGGTAGTTTTTCTTGGAGAGAGCCTAAGGAAGAATCCTTGTTTTTCCAAGAATGGCAGAAGAGGACTGGTGTACAAATTAAGTTAACCAAGATGGATGTTAGCGCTATAAGTGAAAAAATTAACACTATGCTTGCTTCTGGAGATTTACCTGATATAATGTCTTGTCCAAGACCCATAGCTAACAACTATGGTCCTCAAGGGGCTTTTATTCCTATCAATAAATACTTTGATAAAGCTCCAAATCTTAAAAGACATTTCGATATTAAGAAAAATCCATGGCTATACGGACCCGATGGGAATATCTATATCTTAACAGGCACCTGGCCCTATCTTGAATGGGGATGGGTATGGAATAGAAAATGGGCAGATAAGTTAGGACTAAGTGCACCGAAAACTATAAGTGAGTGGGTAACCGCTTGGGAAAAGGTAAGGGCTAGTGATACTAAAGCTGTTCCAGTATTTACACAGGGAAGAGATTTGTTACGTCTCTTCTTTTTCCCAACCTGGTGGGGAATAACTACTGATAGTTACATAATGCAGAAGGGTACCCTTCGTAATCCATGGCTTTCTCCTGAGATGAATAGTCTAATTACTTTTTTACGTGAGTTATATGATAAAAAACTATTATATCAAGAATTTCTGACCGCTACAGATGAGATGCGCAATGAAGTGATAGCTTCAGGAAAGGCATTTTCTATACTACATTATCAGGCTGTTCCTTATTGGCAAGCTAGAGCTCCAAAGGATGTAGTAGAGTCTTTTGAGACATTGCCACCGCCTAAAGGACCATATGGAAAGAGCGGATGTAATTGGATGGGTCCAACCTCTTACTGGGGAATAACGATTACTAGTAAGTGTAAAGATGTAGAATCCGCTGTCAAGTTTTTAGATTATCTATACAGTAAGGATGGTGCACATCTTTATTACTTTGGAGTTAAGGGAGTTACCTATGAAGTATCAAAAGATGGAACCATTAAGTTTACAGAAAAGGTTGCTGATGAAGCTAAAAAGGCTAACATAGACCTAGATACTTGTTTGGCACAGAATTATGGGGTCAACCTATACTTCATTAATGTAGCCCCATATGACCCAAAGATTCAAGCCCTACAAGGTTTAGCCTATGGTAAACCTATAAACTATGTAAGGGGACAGGTTATTGTAGCAAAGAATTTGGCAAAACTTGGCCCTCCCATATGGCTAACAACAGAAGAGCAAAGGGAAGTGAGTTCTATTATGGCTAATGTTAATACCTATATAGGCGAATGGGAAAGCAAATTTATTCTAGGGAAAGAGCCTTTAGCCAAGTGGGACGAATTTATTTCAGGATTGAAGAAGCTTGGTATAGAAAGGGTCGAGCAGATTTATAACGGAGGTTATGAAAGATATCTTAAGTCTGTAGGGAAGCCCAAGGGACTGTCTCTTA
>JAOACC010000163.1 GCA_026418035.1 bacterium | reverse complement strand
TTGTAGGAGATAATGCAAAATTGACATTAGTTGTCTCCTGTCCACCTACTACTAAGACTTGCTGAGAGTCAGATATGTAACCTGACTTTTCTGCTGTAACAGTTTGAACACCCGCTGGCACATTCTGAAGTTTATAGTTTCCATTCGTTCCGGTAGTAGTGCTTATGCTACCAACTCTGACTGTTGCTCCTGAAATAGGACTTCCTGTAGTGGCATCTACTACATTACCAGAGATAGAGCCGGACTCAGTAACGCAACTAAGACATCCTCCCAACTGCCCCATTGCAAATACTAATAAAACAGAAAGAACCAATAGTTTTAAATAAGCCTTTTTCATAAAGTCACCTCCAAAAATATATTTTCTGAATTAAGAGATCAGCATTCAAGAAGAGAGACTATGCAAGATCAAGATGCCTTTTTGAACCCTGATCTCCCTTATCTATATTAAACCATAAAATGGATTTATAGTCAATATTTTTGAGTTAATGGATATTTTAAATAATATATGTTATAATTAAATAAAAATTTTTAGGAGAGTATTATGCTTAAAATAGGTGAAAGGGCGATAGATTTTTCTTTACCTAATAAAGAGGGTAGGTTAGTTTCTCTGAAGGATTTTCTGGGAAAATGGGTCATATTATACTTTTATCCAAAGGATAATACATCAGGCTGCACCCTTGAGGCGATAGAGTTTACCGGTCTAGTTAAAGAGTTCGAGAAGTTAAATGGGGTAATCTTAGGAGTAAGTAAGGACTCGGTAAAATCACATCAGAGTTTTGCTAAAAAGCACTCCTTGAATATAGAACTTTTAAGTGACGAATCAGCTTCAGTTATAAAGGCTTATGGCGCTTGGGGAAAGAAGAAGATGTATGGTAAAGAATATGAAGGAACTATTCGTTCTACCTTTATTATAGATCCCGATGGATACATAAGATATGTATTTGAAGATGTGGATCCAAAGGGGCATGCGGAGGAAGTCTTAAAAAAGTTAAGGGAGCTCCAAATTAGCTAGTCTATAATGGATTTCCCTAAGCCTAATATTATCTTAAGTAGATGTATAAATATAGAGGCGGTAAGGTATGATGGAGGCATAACAAACAATGAATTTGCAAAGATACTGGGTAATTATGTAAACTATATACCTGTATGCCCAGAGGTATCTATAGGTTTGGGTGTCCCTAGAGACCCAATCGTTATAATAAAGGAGAACAATTCTTATAGATTATATCAACCAAAGACAGAACTTGATTTGACCAGTAGGATGGAAGAATTTTCAGATGAATTCCTCGATTCTTTAAGAGAAATAGATGGATTTTTACTTAGGAGTAAATCACCGAGTTGTGGCGTATCTGGAACAAAGATATTCGATAATCCATATGCGAGTAAACCTATAGAGGAAGGTAAGGGCATTTTTGCTAAAAAGGTTCTTGAAAAATTTGGGTATCTAGCTGTAGAGGATGAGCTTCGCTTAAAAAATATTGAAATAATGAATCATTTCTTAATAAAAGTATTTGCTTTTACTGAACTTAGAGAGACATTAAACAGTCTCTCTTCAATAAAAGAACTTATTAATTTCCATCAAAGATACAAGTATTTGCTTATGGCTTATAGCCAAAAGATTTTAAGGACTCTTGGTAGAGTTATAGCAGGAATAGATGGATCAAAACTCCAGGAAATTGTCTTCATATATAGGGAAGAATTCTATAAGGCTTTTTCAAATATTCCTTCTAGAGGTTCACATATAAATGTATCGCAACACATATTTGGTTACTTCTCTAAGTATCTAAGTAATAGTGAAAAGGAAAGATTCTTTAAATTACTAGATAATTATAGGAAAGGTTTAATCCATACTACTGACCTTATAAGAGCCTTAAGGGATTATAATCTTAGATATAATAATAACTATCTTACAACTCAGAGATATTTAAACCCTTACCCAGAGGAGTTTTTGTTATATAAAAATTAAAGAGAGAGGTGTTAAAGATGAATTATTTGGACCTTGGCGGAGAGAAGATAAGGGCTTCTGAGATAGCTTTGGGATGTATGAGGATAGCTAGTAAGTCTATAAAAGAGGTGCAAGAGCTTATAAATACAGCACTAGAAGAAGGGATTAATTTCTTTGATCATGCGGATATATATGGTGGGGGTAAATCTGAAGAGGTGTTTGCAGAGGCTATAGGTATGAATCCAGATATAAGAGAAAAACTTATTATACAGACAAAGTGTGGTATTAGAAGGGGTTACTATGATTTCTCTAAGGAGCACATCTTGGAATCTGTAGATGGCAGTCTAAAGAGACTTAAAACCGACTATATAGATATTCTACTTTTACATCGTCCAGATACTCTAATGGAGCCAGAAGAGGTTGCTGAGGCCTTTTCTATTCTTCATACCAATGGAAAGGTTAGAAATTTTGGCGTGAGTAATTTTCATCCATTGCAGATAGAACTACTAAGTAAATATCTAAACCAGAGGATTATTGTAAATCAGTTACAATTAAGTATTGCTCACACCGGTATGATCGACTTTGGGTTCAATGTAAATATGAAGACAGACCAGGCAATAAATAGAGATGGTAGTATCTTAGAATACTGTAGACTAAAGAATATCACTATACAAGCTTGGTCACCTTTTCAATACGGATTCTTTGAAGGGACCTTTATGGGAAGCAGTAAATTCAAAGAGCTTAATGAAAAGATTGAAGAACTTGCAGAGAAGAAAGGTGTCCCTAGTATCGCAATCCCTATAGCTTGGATATTGAGACATCCTGCAAAGATACAACCTATAGTGGGTACTACTAATCCTTCTAGATTAAGAGAGATTTGTAAGGCTTCGGATGTTGAACTTACAAGAGAAGAATGGTACGAACTTTATCGTTCTGCTGGTAATAGGCTACCATAAAGATTTTGTGAAAATATGTAAGGAATGAAAGTATTTATACCTTTAATAATTATATTACTTATTATATTCTCTTATCCCTATCAGGATGGAGTTACAGACCATAGGTCACTTGCATATGGAGACAGTAGATTTATAAGTATAGATGGCTTGGAGATTCACTATAAAAGATATGGTAGTGGTGATAGATACCTTATTATGCTCCATGGCTTTGGCTCAAATACCTATACCTGGGAAAAGATTGTTAAGTCTCTATCTAAAAGGTTTACTATACTCTCTTTTGATAGACCTGGATTTGGACTCACTGAGAGAAGATTTGATTTGGATTATAATCCCTACACTACAGAGTATCATATCAAGTTAATAAAGAGATTAATGGAAGTGATGGGAATCAATAGAGCTACCTTGGTTGGACATTCAGCAGGAGCTACTTTAGCGGTTCTATTTACCTTGGATTATCCAGAAAGAGTTGAAGAGCTCATTCTTATTTCCCCTGCTATCTATACAGCTAATAATACCCATAATTGGGTTAGAATTATTTCTAATATTCCTCTTATGGAACGCATAGGACAGCAACTTATGGCTTGGATACTTTTGGCATCGCCTGAAAGGTCGATAGGAAGAGCATATTATAATCCTGATAAGATCACCAAAGAAGATATAGAAGCATACACAAGACCTACAAAGGTTTTTGGTTGGAAAAGGGCACTTTGGGAAATTGCTAAAGTTAACAGACGAGAGAATATAGAACCTAGACTATTAGAGATTAGGCATAGAGTTACAATAATACATGGAAGACAGGATAGACTAATTCCACTAGAAGATAGCGTTAGACTCAACTCAGTACTTGTTAATTCGAATCTCTTTATAATAGAAGACTGTGGACACATCCCTCAGGAGGAATGTCCAGAGAAGGTTGTAGAGATATTACATAGAAACTTGGGTGAAATTTAAATATAATATTAATTATGAAGAGACGTATTAATGTGTTCCTTGGTATAGACGATAAGAAAAGTACCATCTCGATGAAGATATTTTTCTCAGTAATCTTTGGACTTTCTATACTGGTAATTATATCCTCAATAAGCTATATAACAAGCTTAAAGTAAATTACGAAAGGAGAGTGTTATGAGAAGAAAGAATCTTAGCCTTTTACTATTAATTTTTCTCCTTTTACCATTTGCCACAGGGCAGTATGGGTGTGAATGTGTTGATACTAAACCACCCACTGTGCAGATAACAGAGCCAAGTAATGGGGGAACTGTTAGTGGGACTGTATTGGTTCAAGCCCTTGTATATGATAACCGAGGAGTAACTAAAGTAGAGTTCTATGTAAATAATATTAAGATAGGTGAATCCTACTCTAGTCCTTATTATTGTAACTGGGATACTACAAGTGTAGATAATGGCTCTTACACTATAACAGTTAGAGCTTATGACCTATCAGGAAATATGGGGATTGCAAGTATCACCGTCACTGTACAGAACCAGTATGATACAATCCCTCCCAGTGTATCAATAACAAATCCAACCGATGGACAGACCGTATATGGGACTGTGATAATCCAAGCTACTGCTACTGACGATATAGGGGTTGCCAAGGTAGAATTCTACATAGATGGTAATAAGGTAGGAGAAGACCCATCAAGTCCATACGAGTATAGCTGGAATACAGATAGCTTACAGTATAATTCACAGCATACCATTCAAGCAAAGGCATATGATAACGCTAATAATGTAGGGACAAGTTCAATTATAACTGTAACTATAGGAGATAATTTAGCACCTACTGTATCAATAACCAATCCTCAAAATGGAGTAACAGTTGCTGGAACTGTAAAGATTCAGGTTTCTGTTACTGAAAGAGGTAGGAAGAAAGCACCTAGTGGGATAAATAGGGTAGAGTTCTATATAGATGGTAGTAAGATAGGAGAAGACTCATCAAGTCCATATGAGTATAATTGGAATACGACTCAGTATTCTAATGGAAGCCACACAATAACGGTAAAGGCATATGATAATGCTAATAATTCTGCAACTGCAAGTATAACAGTAAACGTACTTAATCAGACTGGTCAGGCTAAGTGGACATTTATGGTATTTATGAATGGTGATAATAATTTAGAGAGTTTTGCAGATTCAGACCTAAACGAGATGAAATCAGTAGTCTCTACTAATGAAGTAAATATCATTGTCCAGTTGGATAGATATTCTACACCTGGAGCATGGAGATATAGGGTTTTGCATAAATATCTACAGGAGGTCTGGTCAACAACTAGTGAACTAGATTTTGGTTCTCCTAATACTTTAAAAGATTTTGTTGTTTGGACTATAAGTAACTATCCTGCAGAGAGATATGCCTTAATAATCTGGGACCATGGTGGTGGATGGAGGATAAAGACCTTAGGGTTAAGAGGAATATCATATGATGATACATCTAGTACATATATGACTATGGCTCAGTTAAAATCCGCCCTAAGTCAGATTGGTAGAAAGATAGATCTTCTTGGTATGGATGCCTGTTTAATGGCAATGATGGAGGTTGCATATCAAATAAAGGACTACGCAAATTACTTGGTAGGCTCAGAGGAAAGTGAACCGAGTTGGGGCTGGCCCTATAATACTATTCTAACTGACCTAGTAAGTAATCCAAATATGAGCCCTTCAACGTTGGCTTCTACGATAGTTAATAAGTACGGAACTTATTATAGTTATTACAGTGATGTTACTCAATCTGCAATAGACTTAAGTAAGATCTCTGACCTAAAGAATGCCTGTGATGGCTTAGCCTTAGCTTTGAAAAACGTTATTAATACCTATAAGACAGAGATCCAACTGGCAGTATCGAGCACTCTGGCTTATGATTACTCTGATTTCCGTGACTTATACCATTTCGCCCAAAATATATATACTGGTATAAACGATACCACAATTCGTAATCTGGCTACAAATGTAATGAATAAAGTAACTTCAGCTGTAGTAGCGGAATGGCATAGTAGTGACTTGGCAAACTCTCATGGTATATCTGTATGGCTACCGCCATCAGCAATTTACTATAACTATTATCTTAGTGTTTACCAGGCTCTCGATTTTGCACTATCTACTCAATGGGATGAATTCTTAGGAGCGCTTTATTCAACACCATAGAATGTATCTGAGAAATTTCTATTTTAGGGGCGTAATGTACGCCCCTTAGCCTTTACAGTTATAAGGTAAACTAATTGAACAATTCTATCTCTATCAACTCACATATGGTATGTATGATTGCTATATGTATCTCTTGAATCCTAGGGGTTGAATGTAGCCTAACTATTATAGGTATATCTACTAGACTTCCTAGTTTCCCTCCATCGCAACCTAAAAGTCCAACAGTATTTATAGATAGACTTTTGGCGGTATTAACAGCAGATACTAAATTAGTAGCATTTCCACTTGTAGAGATAACAATAAGAGTATCTCCTTTACTCCCTAAAGCCTCTACCTGCCTAGAGAATACCTTATCAAATGAGTAATCATTACCTATAGCGGTAAGTATTGATGTATTTGTAGTAAGAGCTATCCCTGGTAATGCCTTTCTCTCTTTTAAAAACCTGCCTACAAGTTCTCCAACAAGATGCTGACTATCTGCAGATGAACCTCCGTTACCTGCTACAAGAATCTTATTGCCATTTTTTAAGGTCTCTATGAGTAACTGGGTAGCTTTTTCTACAGAAGAAGTTAATTCTCTATCTAAGAGGATATTTCTAAACTCATAAATCTCTCTAAAGATTTCGCTTACACCTCTCAATATTAATCTCTCCTTTCTTTGCTAATTTAAATGCCTATATCATATAATAACAGTATAAAACACTTTTAGGAGGGATGGTTATGTTTTTAAGGCAAGCCTTTATCATTTTTATTTTAGTTCTATGCCTATTAAAAACCAGTATAAGTTTTGCTAAATCTTTACCTATACTCCGCGGTGTAAATATGGGTAACGCATTGGAAGCTCCTATAGAAGGAGAGTGGGGTGTAGTAATAAGAGATGAATATTTTAAGTTGATAAAAGAGGCAGGATTTGACCATGTAAGGATACCTGTAAGATGGTCAGCACACGCAGATATAAGACCCCCATATAATATTGAAGCCAACTTCTTTAAAAGAGTAGACCACGTGGTAAATGAGGCGTTAAAGAATGGTCTTTATGTAATTTTGAATATACATCACTACGATGAGATAATGCAAAGACCAGAACAGCACAAAGATAGATTCTTAAAGATTTGGGAACAGCTTTCTAGACACTATAAGGATTATCCTGAGACACTATGGTTTGAGCTACTTAATGAACCTTGTAATTATCTAAATAGTAAACTTTGGAACCAATATTTAAAAGAGGCGATAAGTATTATAAGAAAGACAAACCCTACAAGGAAGATTATAGTTGGTCCTACAGACTGGAATAGTATATACAAACTAAATGAACTAGAGATTCCAAATGATCCAAATATAGTGGTAACCTTTCATTACTATAATCCTTTTCAATTTACACATCAGGGGGCAGAGTGGGTTAGTCCTTCCCCTCCAGTTGGAACTAAATGGCTTGGAACAACTTTTGAAAAACGAATAGTCTCAGGTGAATTAGATATGGCAGTAGAGTGGTCTAAGAGACATAACAATGTGCCATTATTGTTAGGTGAATTTGGGGCATACAGTAAGGCAGATATGGAATCTAGGGTAAGGTGGACCTCTTTTGTCGCTAGGTCTGCAGAGGAAAGAGGTATTGCTTGGTGCTATTGGGAGTTCTGCGCAGGCTTTGGCGTATATGACCCCGTTAAAGGAGAATGGCGAACACCATTACTTAGAGCCCTTATACCAGAAGTAAAGAAATAGTATCTACTGCGCTAGTGTGTATCTTATCTCTGAGCCAACTACAATTTTACCTTCCTCAATGGTTAAAACAGGTATAGACTCTATCTTAATTTTCTTCCTACTTCCATCAGGTAAGCCTACCTCTACAAGTGATTCGAAAGGTTTTGGTCCAGGAAACGAGAAGGCTATTTGATAAATCTTAGATATGTCTACTTCTCCTACTACAACCCTCTTGCCTAGAAGGGTAAATGCAACTTCGAACGCTACCTTTTCTACTTTTATGTTTATCTTATTCTCATTGGCATCATACCTGATAGAAACCTCTCCATAAGCAGGGGTGGAATAAGTAACAGGCAAGGTCTTAAATGACACTGTTACTTCAGCCTGAAAGCGTGCCCTTCCAGCTGTTAGAATTATCTTAGGATTTTTAACCGTCCAGGTATATTCTCCCTTTATGCCTACAAGAGTAAAAGAATCGGTCTTCTTAACTTCACCTATGGTATCTAAGAATCTATTAAGAGTCTCTTGGCGAATTACTATACTTGCATCAGGCTCACTAGCATTAACAAGAGAGAAGCTAGAGACAAAGAAAACAATAAATAGAAAAATACTCAAAATAACCTTTGGAATCTTCATGTCAACCTCCTATTTGAGAATCTACAAGGCTATTATAGACAATAATTAAATCCTGTCAAGAATTTAATATTACTCAATCTTTTTAACTGCTAAAGTTAGGATCTCTTTCATTACCTCTTGAATTGGTGTCCCTGTCCTCTCTGCAATGGCTTTACAGTCATCATACTCTGGCATAACCTTTGCGGTTCCATTTAAGTAGGATACCTTTACTCTGACGCTTCCCCAGGGGGTATCTATATTTACTATCTCTCTTGGAAGCATGATCTTTTCTACCTGGTATGTCCTGACTCCAATAGAGGTAGTTTCTCTAAATATCACGTTTACAATTTTATCTACAAGATGATTTGGAGAGATAACGGTGAGTTTTATTGCAGGTCTAGATTTTTTCATATAGATTGGTGTAAAGAAGACATCAAGAGCTCCCATTTCAAAGAGCTTATCCATTAGATAACCGCAGATTTGTGGATTCATATCATCTATGTTTACATCTATAATAGTGTTTGTGTCTTTCTGTTTTTCTTGATAGATTTCTCCCATAATAGCCCTTAGCATATTAGGTATGGCAAAATCCTTTTTACCTGCTCCATACCCTATCTTTTCTATAGTAACAGATGGAATTGGACCAAAAGAATAAGAGAGTGTAGATATAATCCCAGCACCTGTTGGGGTAACAAGCTCTCCCCTTATTCCATTTGAATATACAGGGACACCTTTTAATAATTCTATTGTGGCAGGAGCTGGAATGGGGAGTCTACCATGGGCGGTCTCAATAAAGCCTTCTCCTAAGGGAAGTGGAGAGCTATAGACTCTTTCTATTCCTAGTAGTTTTAGTCCAATAACACTACCTACTACGTCAACAACTGTATCTATACCACCAAGCTCATGTAGATGAACCTCTTCTAAAGGTTCGTTGTGAATAGAAGATTCTGCTTGGGCTATTCGGGTAAGTATCTTTAGACTTTTTTCTCTTATTTCGTCCTCTAGTCTACTATTACTTACTATATCAAGTATCTCTTTTGCATGTCTATGTGTAACTTTATCTTCAACAATGATATTAACATCTGTCCCAATCAATGGACCTTTTCTCTTTTTTTCGATTTCAACCCTGTATCCCGATATTTCTAACTTACCCAGCTCTCTAAGCCAGACCTCTCTATCTAGCCCTAGGTCAAAGAGAGCTCCCAAGATCATATCTCCACTTATACCGTTGAAGCAGTCAAAATATATGACCTTCATTATTTATCCTCTCCTATATGATTTATCATACTTGCAAGGTATCCTGCACCAAATCCGTTATCTATATTTACAACCGCAATACCAGGGACACAGCTATTTAGCATGGTAAGTAAGGCAGATAATCCCTTAAAGTTTGCTCCATAGCCTACACTTGTTGGGACTGCTATAACAGGTTTATTTACAAGTCCTGCAACTACACTG